>NZ_JAECVX010000003.1:0-306190 GCF_016055105.1 Thermoactinomyces sp. CICC 10523 | reverse complement strand
GAAAATCCAAAGAAAAACCTCAGCCAAAAGTCACACGCATAAGTTGAACGCCGACTTTTTCTGACCGTGGAAATTTACACATAATTTTGGACTTGATCCTGATCAATCATTAATTATATTATATTTAAAATTTGGATATTATTATGAAAATAATACCTGCCTTTTTTATATGGAGGTGGAAGGGATTTAATGCGTAATTTGATCATCATTTTCTTTTCTATTTTCGTTTTGGCAGGGTGTACAATGCATGAAGAATCAAAGAAAACCAATATCGTAAAAGTCGATGATCGAGCCTTTTTCATTTCAGATCAGCAATTTCCTGAAAGAGCATCGTTCTTTCGAAAAGCTTTCAGAGTAACGAAGACCGCTGCTTGTACGTTGGATCGTAAAAATGCAGGAGCCAGAAACAAAGAAGCGTTAAAGAGCTATCCACCAAAGGATGGATTTGATCGGGTGCAGTGGCCGCTTGCCATTTGCAGGGAAGGCGGGGCCGGCGCTTATGTTGAGTATATTGAGAGTGAAAAGAATGAACAGGTTGAGAAATGGTTACAAAAAGAGTTAAGTAAGTATCCTGATGGTACACCTCTTTTCTTTCACATAGGAGATCGTCCGAAGATGAATATCATAACAGATCAAAAGGAACGAAATTAGTATGAAGCACTCTTGCTTGAAATAAGTTTCCTTCAAACAATCCGTGCTTTAAATAGTAGGAAGATGAAGAAAAAATGAGCTTTTATCTGTCTGCTGATTTGTTTGAAGGCGATCATCCCGCATGGGATCAAGTTTTATGAGAACGAGGGCGATTTAAATCCGAATTTAAACTGGGAGTGCTCTTGTTTCGATTAACGCAATTGCCGATACAACTGGGAGATATTCCTGAGAAGTGAATTGGGGTGTGGACAGACAGCAGCTTTGAAGTTGATTAAACCATAAAGCGAGCCTTCATGTTGAGCCTCGCTTTTTCTTTATGGTAAGATAAACCAACTGAGTTTGGAAAAGTGGAGTGATCTTTCCGTGAAAAAAGCCAACCGATTAATCAACGAAAAATCTCCTTACCTTCTGCAACACGCCTATAATCCTGTCGATTGGTATCCATGGGGACCGGAAGCATTTGAGAAGGCAAAACTGGAAGACAAACCGATTTTTCTTTCGATCGGCTACAGCACTTGCCATTGGTGCCATGTGATGGAACGCGAAAGTTTTGAAGATGAACAGGTTGCGAAGGTATTAAATGAAAATTTTGTTTCGATCAAGGTGGATCGTGAGGAGCGTCCGGATGTGGATCACATCTACATGACGGTGTGCCAGGCGATGACGGGACATGGCGGTTGGCCGCTGACGATCATTATGACGCCGGAGCAGAAGCCGTTTTTTGCCGGCACTTACTTTCCGAAAGAGAGCCGGTACGGACGGACGGGCCTGATTGAGCTGCTTGAACGGGTGGCACGGCTTTGGAAGTCGGAGCGCAAGCGGGCCGATGAGATGAGTGGCCGGGTCACGGAGGCGGTGCAAGCTTATCTTGCTCCCGATGAAGCAGGGGAGTGGGGCAAGGAATTGTTTGATTATGCTTTTGAACAATTTGCCAGTCAATTTGACGAGGTGTATGGCGGATTCGGGGATGCCCCGAAATTTCCGCGGCCGCACGATTTCCTCTTTTTGCTGCGGTATTGGCGGCAGACGGGTGAAAATGAAGCGTTGCGCATGGTGACGTCTTCACTTGCAGCGATGCGAAAAGGGGGTATTTTTGATCATCTCGGTTATGGATTTGCGCGCTATTCCGTTGACCGGGAATGGCTGGTTCCCCATTTTGAAAAAATGCTGTACGATCAGGCGCTCTTGGCGCTCGCTTACATAGAAGCGTTCCAGGCGACGGGTGAGAAAAGCCATGCGGAAGTGGCGAGCGAGATTTTTACTTATGTCCTGCGGGATATGACTTCCCCGGAAGGCGGTTTTTACTCGGCGGAAGATGCGGATTCCGAGGGAGTGGAAGGGAAATTTTATGTCTGGACTCCCGGGGAGATTCAGGAAGTGCTCGGACCGGAAGAAGGGGCGTTCTTTTGTGAAGTGTACGGAGTGACGGAAGAAGGGAATTTTGAACACGGTACATCGATTTTGAACCGGATTGGAGTTTCCCTGGAGGAGATGGCAAAACGACGCGGTTTGTCTGTGGAGGAGCTTAACCGGAAGCTGGCCGAACAGCGGGAAAAATTGTTTGCCGTCCGGGAGAAGCGGGTTCATCCGTACAAAGATGATAAAATCCTCACTTCCTGGAACGGGCTGATGATTGCGGCACTGGCCCGCGGCGGCCGGGTTTTGGGAGAGACGGAGTATACGGATGCGGCCGTGCGTGCGGTGGAGTTTATCTTTAACAATCTGACCCGGGAAGATGGCAGGTTGCTTGCCCGTTTTCGCGATGGAGAAGCGAAATACCCCGGTTATCTGGATGACTATGCTTTTTTGATTTGGGGTTTAATCGAGTTGTATGAGACGACATTCCAGGCAAACTATCTCACACGGGCCATTTATTTGACCAAAAAGATGATCGAGCTGTTTGGCGATGAGAAAAATGGCGGTTTTTATTTTTACGGAAAAGATGCGGAGACGCTTTTGGTCCGGCCCAAGGAGATTTATGACGGAGCGACACCTTCGGGCAATTCGGTGGCTGCTTACAATTTGATCCGGCTGGGAAAATTGACTTCGGACGAGCAGCTTTTGAAGGAGGCGGATCGCCAACTTCGTGCTTTTGCCAAGGCGATTGATTCCTCGCCGATTTCCCATTCCTTTTTCTTGATTGCCATGATGTTCGCCCAGGGGCCGAGCAAGGAGATCGTCATTTCCGGACGTCCCAATGATGTCGATACGAAGGAAATGATTCGGATGGTGCAGCGGGCTTATCTGCCGGAAGCGGTGATTGCACTGCAACCGCGGGGAGATGTGGCGACGACGATGAAAATTTTCATTCCCAATGTGAAGGAGAAAGAGCCGGCGCAAGCGGAAAAGCCTGCCGTTTACATCTGCGAGAATTATGCTTGCCAGGCGCCGATCAGGGAGATAAAAGAATTGAAAGAAGCGCTCAAATAATAAAAGGGACAATGAAGGGCACAACCGATCAAAAAGGTTGTGCTTTTTTCTGTTCCCTTCCCGGGATCATCTTGATGTGGAACTTTTTCTTTTGAGAGGCTTCGGTTTGGACGATTATATAAGTCGGCTGATACCCGTTTTTTTGGAAACGGAATTGATAACGGCCGGGAGGAACGTGCCATGCAAAACAGCCGTTTCGGTCTGTATAAACTGCAATGTCCGGGATCGGTCCGGCTGTTTTCCCGGCCGGTTCCGGAAAGACCAATACATGCTCCAGGGGAAAGCCATGATGATCGGTGACTTGACCGCTGATGGTGCTTTTGCCCTCATTGGCAAAGAGGGACGCGGAGAAGGGGAGGAGAAGAAGAAAAAGGAAAAAGAGAGTGTAACAAGCTGATGAATAGCGGGAAAATGTCATGGTTGGCCCAAACTCCTTTTGCCAAAAAGGTGTCCGCCAACATGAGAAAGCGCTTGGCGGACATCCTTCCTGTGTCGATTCAGGAGGCCGGAAAGCCCCTTTTTACTGTTGTCGCCATAGATTCAGGTTATTAAACACTTCCTGGGTGATCCTCGTTCCGCTATTATATCCGTTGTACCCGTAAACACCATTGGTATGGATCGCGATGGAGCATACCCCGCATCCCCGGGAATTTTCCTGATAGACCGGGGAACCGCTTTGTCCTCCATATGTATCGTTTGAATAATAGAGTTTGTACGCTGTGGATTTGCGAATCTGATCCCTGTCTTCCCATTGCGTGCCGTATTCTTTATCGCCGGGATAACCGCTAAGATTCTCAGGCGTTCCGTCCAGCGAACCGCTTTTCCAGCGATAACCGAACCAACCGGCTGAATCTCCGATATCCCAATTCAATTTGATCGCGCCATAATCGTAGGAGCCGTCTCCATCTTCCGTCCACCCGGTCACGGAATAGAACGTTCGGGCTTTGGCTGAGCCATAAGGAAGGTCGTTCCCGTTTCGGCCGGGGTACACATTGGCGAAACTGGCCCATTTATGTTTGTTTGGATCATATACACAATGTCCGGCGGTCACAACCGTATCCGGGCTGATCAGCCAACCGGTGCAGCCGCCGATATCGCTTTCAATTTTTACGATGGCACTGTAAGGATAGACGGAGGGATCCTGCACTTCGGTTCGTTCATCCTGTCCGATGACAGATTCCTCTCCCAAGTGTCCGGCAGATTGGTTCGATGTTCTTGAAGAAGATGGGGCGAATTCATGGATGCGTTTGTTCGTTCCCGGATGTCCTTTTACATAGGCTCCGTTTTGCGTCTGAATCACATCATCAGGCTGACCGAACACGGTGCGGTAAGAACCGTCACTGGAGACGGGGGTATGGGGGGAGTCATTGGCCGCAGACGCTTGTCGGATCGGAAGAACGCTTGTCAATGGAAGCAGGGTTAACCCCAGAAGCGCTGTTGCCATGATCGTTTGTCGCAAGCTGAATTTGTGTGACATGAGCAAATCTCCTTCCCAGTTTATGACTGTCACCGAATATTATAAATAAAACCAAAATTAGGGACAATTGGACATTCTTGTATAGACGGAGAAAATAACGGAAAAGTTGCATGTTGAAATAAAAACGAATTTGCATTGAATTATTTTTTATTTATGAATTAGTTTATTTTTCGTTTATTAAATACTGTTAAATCCAAATGATTTAACCCGAAGCTGCGGAACGCATGGATGAAAACGGGCAAGAAAATTTCTATTTTTGGACAAATTTATCGGCCTTTTTGCTTCTCCGGGCAAAGTTTCCGGTCAATCAGATGGTTCGCTCCCCTCTCCCAGTTTTTTCATCTCCGACATAGATGCCCGTTTTGAAAAACTCCTCCTGAGGGGATTTACTTTTAATGATTATCATATTATAATTATTATAAAAATGTTAACCTGAACAAACTTATTTGCAATCAATCAAAAACGAGAATCGTTTTCAATGGATGTGTGCGGCTCCGGCAAGCGGGGTCGCTTCGCTTGTTTTAAGGTAAATAAAAATGATCATTATTCTCAAAAGGCGGTGTGGCGAATATGCAAATGGAGGTCTTGCCGGATAAACGGCATGCAACAGTCTTCACTTGGCTTCATAATTGGGATTGGAAACGACATATGGAGATGATGGCTGCCGTAATTTGCGGTGTTTTGCTGTTCGTGGCCTGGTGGATGCAAAAAGAGAGATTGGGGCTGGCGCTTGCGTTGTTCATCGCTGCTTATGTGATCGGAGGATTTGCCAAAGCAAAAGAGGGGGCCGCCACCCTGATCCGGGAGAGAGAACTTGATGTAAATCTGCTCATGTTTGTGGCCGCGATCGGAGCAGCGGCAATCGGCTATTGGCTGGAAGGCGGCATGCTCATCTTTATTTTTGCGGTCAGCGGTGCCTTGGAGAGCTATACCTTGGCCAAAAGCGAAGGGGATCTGTCTTCGCTGATCAAACTGAAACCGGAACAGGCCCGCTTATGGACGGAGGATGGCGAAGAACACCTGGTGCCGGCAGGTCAATTGAAACAAGGGGATCTGATTCTGGTGAAACCCGGTGAACGGATCGCGGCGGACGGGATGATCAGAAAAGGAGTGTCATCGGTACATGAAGCGGCGATTACCGGCGAAGCGATGCCGGCAGAGAAAAAGGAAGGCAGCGAAGTGTATGCCGGGACGACCAATGGGGAAGGTTCCCTGATCATTGAAGTGACGAGGGCGGGGGATCAGAGTGTGGTCGCCCGGATGGTCCGGCTGATTGAACAGGCGCGTTCGGAAGTGCCGCCTGTGCAAACGAAGATTGAGCGAATCGAAAAAATCTATGTGAAGGCGGTATTGCTGCTGACTGGTTTGCTGATGCTTTTGCCCCCTGTTTTTTTTGACTGGTCGTGGAAAGAGAGCTTATACCGTGCGATGATTTTTCTGGTCGTCGCATCTCCCTGCGCCTTGGTCGCCTCCATTTTGCCTGCTCTGCTGGCGGCGATTTCAAACGGCGCGCGGCAAGGAATCCTGATCAAAAGCGGGAAGCAACTGACCAACCTGGCCGGCTTGAAGGTGATCGCTTTTGATAAAACGGGCACCTTGACGGCAGGACGTCCGCAAGTGACGGATATACGGCCTTTCGGAGAATGGTCGGAAACGGAACTGCTTCAGGCTGTCGCCTCGATTGAAGGGTTGTCCGAGCATCCGATCGCCCGGGCGTTTGCGGAATATGCAGCGGCCAACGGAGTGAAACCGGAAAAAGTGGAATCCTTAACGGCGCATCCCGGGAAAGGAATTGAAGCGGAGTATAAAGGGAGCCGTTGGTTTATCGGGAAACCGCGTGCATTTTCCGAGCAAAACCGGGAGGTCGGCGAAATCGTCCGAAAATGGGAGGATGAGGGGAAAACCGTTATTTTGGCGGCAAAGGACGGGGAGATAGCCGGCTGCTTCGCGCTGCGCGATCAGATTCGGCCGGAAGCGGCAGAGATGGTGCGCGAATTGAAAAAGCAGGGGATTCTCGTGGCCATGTTAACCGGCGATCAAAGGAAAACCGCAGAAGCGATCGCCGAAGAAGCGGGAGTTGATCTCGTCTTTGCCGATCTGCTGCCGGAAGAAAAAGTGCGGTTGGTCGAGGAGCTAAAAGAGACATACGGTGAGGTGGCGATGGTAGGGGACGGTGTCAATGATGCTCCTGCCCTCGCCCGTGCGGGAACCGGATTTGCCATGGGAGGAGAAGGGACGGATTTGGCTCTGGAAACGGCCGATGTCATCCTGATGAAAGACGATCTCTTGAAAATCCCGTATTTGATCAGGATGGCGAAAAAGCTGAACCGCGTCGTAAAGCAAAACGTGATCTTTGCTTTATCGGTGATCGGTCTGCTGGTGGCGGCTAATTTCATCCAGTGGATGAATCTGCCGTTTGGCGTGGTGGGGCATGAAGGAAGTACGATTTTGGTTATTTTAAATGGACTGCGTTTGTTGAAGTGAACTACAATGAAAAGGGAGAAGCTGACCGAATCCGGCGTTTCTCCCTTTTTGCTGTCTTCAAAACTTTTAAAGAAAAAACGTTGGTTGTGATGGTTATCAATTTCGGCGGTAAAAGCGGATCAGTTCGGCATTTGGTTTTTCATTTGCCAGACTTATCTGAATCATGCGGACCAATTTAGCCCGCGACCGGTGTGCTGATTCAATCATTGCTTCCAACATGGCATCGGCGTCAAGCGCATACCAGTCAATCTCATAGCCTGTATTCAAACCCAGACAGCGAATGAACTCCCGCTGAGCCCGTCCGTTTCCCTCGCGAAAAGGGTGAAGCATGTTGATCTCCGCGAGATAATAGGCGGCCCGGTCGGAGAAACTTTCGGCATCCAGTCCAGTCAGATACCTCTCGGACCGGAGTTCGGCAAAGATTCGTTCTGCTTGGGGACGAAGGAAATAAGGCAAACAAAAAACGGTCGGAGGTTTTGAGATCGTTTCCGTCCGGAGTTGACCTGCCCACTCGTACACATCTTGAAAGAGATACCAATGGATCCGTTGCAGATGGAGTAGATCAAAATGGCCGAGGATCGGTGACTCCATCAACTGCACCAGGCGTTTGGAAGTCATCAATCTCTCCCAGACAGCGAGTTTCTTCTGATCACGCAGGCCTCGTTTATTTTTCAAGATCGTTGTACCGGGATAAAAGTAAGGAGATTCCTTCAATCTCTGGTACTATCCTTTCAGTGCAAGCTCCAGTGCCTTGCGGTCATATTCTTCTTCGGAGATTCGCCCTTCGCAGTAAGCGAGGAGTAGTTCTTGTTCAGGTTTGCTCAGATGAACGCCTTCATGTTTCAGTGTCCCAACGGCCCCCCGGAACTTCGCTTTTGGCGATATCTGCTTGGGAGAGTCGGTGATTTGGTTGGCAACGCCCATTTGAGTTGGCATCCTTTCCATTTTGAGGTTCACCTCTATTTTATCATTTGCGGCCGGGGACCAACAATGTTCAGCCGCCCCGTTTACGGCACGTTCCTATTATAGGTGGGAGGGGATGTCTCTTATACCCGGAAACACGATGCAAAAAAAAGGCACAGATCTTCGGATCTGCCAGCTTGTTGACAAAGTTACGAAACCAAGGACTGCCGGGGCCGGGTGTTTTTCCTTGCTCCCGTTTCTACTGTCGCAAAAGCCACTGCTGAAAAACACCCATGCCCTCCTCTGGCGTTGTTAACAGTTTTGCAGATCTTCCTGAACTGCGCGCAATCGGCGATGATGAACATATTACTTCAACTGATGGGATTTAAACGCGACCAATCTCCCTGTTGTATGGAAAATGCGGTGAGGTTTGGTCACGTGGCCGTGTTTCGTCAGCCAAGCATAACCTTCCTTTTTGGCTTCTTCGTCCGTTTTCGCCTTGAGTGCTTCGTCGAATAACACTTCTCCCTTTTCATCATAAACGGTCATATGGTACACGACTGGCTCACCTCATCTTTTGTGTGAGTTGTGTGGCAAATCAAATTTATTATAGCATGTCAAAGTGAAGCATTCAGTTTGATCTGCGCCTGATCAAGCGCTTTTTTCAGATCTTTTCTCATTTCCCGCTCGACTTCGCTTTTCTTCTCATTTTCGGTTTGGGCGACGACACGAATCATCGCTTCAGTAGTGCTGATCGTTTCCACCCCCAGCACTGTCGGGCCGTTTATAATGCCAGCCATCTGCTGTTTGAGGCGGTTGCATTCCTGTTCCAGAACGGAAATGGCCCGGTCGAGGTCCGCATCTGCCGGGATGGGGAGATCGACCTGCGCCTGTTTAAACCCGCGTGAATGGTTGGTGAGCGATTTTACATCCCGATTGAGGACAAAGTGAAGGTCCCCGTCACTGTCACGCAGTTTCAGCACGCGCAGACCGACATGCTCCACAGTGCCGGAATATCCGTTCACGGTAATTTCCTCGCCGACATGAACCTGATCTTCCATCAGCATAAAAAATCCGGTAACGATGTCGGCGACCAAATCTTTGGCCCCAAAGCCGATCGCCAGGCCCAGGACGCCGGCACTGGCCAAAATGGCAGAGATATCAATGCCGAATTCTTTGAGTACGGTAACCGCGGCAATAAAAAAGATTACATAGGTGGATACGTTGATCAACAAGCTTTGTATCGTTTTCAGGCGCTGCTGCGTTCCTTTGTTCAGCCGCTTGCTCTGATTGGTCAGGCGAATGATGATTTTGCGGATGACGGAAAGAGCGATCAGTGAGATGACAATAATGAAGATGCTTGCGAGCAGGGAATCGAAGATTTTGGTGAAATCGATGTGAATCCAATTGGATAAATCAGGCATAAAAAAGTTCTCCTCCTTGTTGCGCATTCGGATTGAACGGTCTATAATCCTCTTCATGATATTTTGATTGCAGAAAAAGGGAGGTGCTGAATCGATGGTCGAACGGTGGTCGATTGCACGGTTTCGCATATTGGTGCTGATCGTCTGTGTTGCCGGGATGACCCAGGGATTGCTCATTCCGCTCCTTACCACTTTACTTGACGAGCAGGGAATAAATCCGGCCGTCAACGGTTTGAGCGCAGCAGCTCTTTATATCGGAATGCTCATCGCTTCGCCGTTTGGGGCAAGGGTGGTGAAGCGGAAAGGATTGAAATGGACAATTTTGTTTGGTTTGTGCACAGTGGGTGGAGCGACCATTCTGTTTCCTCTCTCGTCCAATGTCTGGATTTGGAGTTTCCTGCGTCTTGTTGTCGGAGCAGGTGACAGCTTATTGCATTATGCGACCCAGCTGTGGATTACGACAACCGCTCCTGCCGTACAAAGGGGAAAACGGATTTCCCAGTACGGTTTTGCCTATGGGCTCGGTTTTGGCATCGGCCCTCTCGGCATGAATTTGCTTGTTTTTGGAAAGTTTATGCCGTTTTTGGCTGTCCTGGCCGTTTTGGGCATCTCTCTTTGCTTGTCGCTGCGTCTCGATAATGGAAGCCTGCCGGAGTCGGCAGAGGTTGCTTCCGGGAAAAGGCAGCGGAACGGGGCGCAATTGCGGCGAATTTATCTGACGGGTCTGGTTGCGCTGTGTCCTCCCGTTTTATACGGTTTTCTGGAAACGGCGCTGTCGGGAAACTTCCCGGTGATCGGTTTGAAAGAAGGTCTCTCCAAAGGATGGATCTCCATCCTGATCTCCGCCTTCGTCTGGGGGAGCTTGCTGTTGCAGGTACCGCTCGGAACGCTGGGAGACCGGATCGGCCGTAAACGAATCCTGATCGCGACCTGCTGTTTGGGTTCGCTCGGGATGTTTCTGATTCCTCTGTTGCTTTCAAATGTTATCTATCTGTTCATCGCTTTTACATTGATCGGAGGCTTCGTCGGTTCTCTGTTTTCCCTCGGCCTTGCTTATGCCACGGATCTTTTGGCTGCCGACGATTTGCCGGCAGCCAATGCGATTGCCGCCATGCATTTCAGTGTCGGCAGCATCCTCGGCCCCTATCTGGGCGGTTATCTGATCGAGTGGTTCGGGAGTCCGGCGTTGTTTTGGTTTATCGGCAGTTCGCTTTTGGTTTTTGTTCTGTTGGCGCTGCTGTATCCCGTCACGCATAAGCAGGAGGAAATCGTTCGGAAGAAAGCAGTCTAGAACGATTACGTCTGTTTCTGTTTAACTTCGCGCACCGGCAATTCATACTCGAAGCCGTCATGGGCGAGCAGCGTTTGCGGAAAGACGCTTCTGGCTTCTTCGAGCAATTCGGCACAATCTTCCTCTTGAAAGCGGGAACTGATATGATTTAGAATGAGACGTTTTGCTCCGGATTGTTTGGCCACTTCCGCCGCCTGGGTGCAGGTTGAATGAAAGAAAGAAAAAGCCAACTCTTCCTGTCCGGCCCGGTAGGTCGATTCATGGATGAGTATATCTGCATTGCCTGCGAGTTCGAATGCGGTCTTTGTGACGCGGGTATCACCGAGGATGGCGATGATTCTTCCCGGTACTGGCGGAGACAGGAACTCTTTGCCGTCGATGTGCCGCCCGTCCGGGAGCAAAACCGTTTTTCCTTCTTTCAATTCTTTGTAAACAGGACCGGGTGGAACGCCGATTTCCTTGAGGCGCTTGGCATCGAGCCGCCCGGGCTGTTCTTTTTCCATCAGCCGAAAGCCGAATGACGGGATGCCGTGATCCAATTTCTTGACCAGAATGGAGAACGCTCCTTCCGTAAACCGGCTGCCGTCGGCGATTTCCTCCACCTTCAGCGGATAGCGGAGGAATGTCCGGCTCGTTTTCAGAGAGATTTCAATGAATTCGGCCAATCCCGGGGGGCCGTATACGGTCAGCGGTGTTTCCGCTCCCTGAAAGGAACGGCTTCCCAGGACTCCAGGCAAGCCGTAGAGATGGTCCCCGTGCAGGTGGGTGATCCAGATGTGGCTTACCTTACTCAGCTTTACAGGTGAAACAAGTATTTGATGCTGGGTTGCCTCTCCGCAGTCAAACAGCCAGGTTTGTCCTCCGTATTCCGGCATGACCAGGGCGAGGGAAGAAACGTTGCGCATTCTGGAAGGAACCCCCGCGCCGGTACCGAGGAAATAGAAGATCATCCCTTTTGCATCCTTTCTTCATCAAGACCGCTTTCGGTCGCCTGTCTGTTCCGGTTAAAGTCCAGGACCCACCTGGCTGCTTCGGCTACGGAATGCACGATATGAGCCGCTTCTTTTTGCACAGCCGGGTCGGCACCAGCCATGGCAAAGCTGTGCGGAGTCATCCGGAGCATGGAGATATCGTTAAAGGAGTCACCGATGCAAGCGACTTCCTCAGCTTTCAGGCCCAACCTGTCGATTAATTTTTCAATGGCAGCACCTTTGGAAATCCCGTACGGCATGAAATCGATGCAATCTTTGTCGGAAATAAAGGTGTCCAATTGTCCGCGGTATTTGGTGTTAATGTGTTGTTCCAGTTTTTTGATGGTTTCGAGATCACCAAAAAAACAGAGTTTGCTTGGAAGGATCGAGTGACCGATTTGTTCCGGCACATGCGGATCTTCTTTCACCGGCATCTTCATGCGTTGTTCAATCGCCCGGATCTCCGGGGTTTTGGCCTTCACGAGCATGTCGTTTTCCTGATTGATGAAACAAGAAAGTCCGAACGGGAGTGCCTCCTGGTACAGTTGACGCGCGAGTTCACCGGGAAACACGGCGGAACTGAGCTTTTCATTTTCCGTCGTATAGAGAAAAGCGCCGTTTTGACTGATGCGGTGGGCATTGATGCCGATTTCTCCCGCGATGCGCGTCAGTTCTTTATCCATGCGGCCTGATGCGAGGCAGAGGATCACCCCTTCGCGCTCCAATGTCCGCAGGGCGGCCTGATCGGCTTCCGTAACGCGCTTTTCATGGTTAAGTAAGGTGTTGTCCAGATCGCTGACAAATAATCGAATCATGCTATACACTCTTTCTATGTCTTTTGTTCCACCGGTATCTCCCATAGCGTACCACAAAGTGTTTCATTTTTCATGATCCCGGATGACAGAGGGAAGATTCTTTTTCATCCATACATGGAAAATATTGAACAATCCGGAGATGAGACAGTTTAAGCCAACTCGGGAGGGTCATGGAGGAACCGGAAAGATAAGGGGATACCACGATCTGACCTGCAATAAACATTCACAGAAGGAGAAGACAAGCATTTATGATTATGGACAGCCTTTTTATCATCGGCTTGTTATTCATATTCCTTGTCATCGTTGTTTTGGTTTCGGTTTTCAGGCATTTTTCCCGGATGCCAAAACCTCTCTTCAAGGAGCCGGCCAACTTCCTTAAGCCAAAGTGCTGGAGCGATGAAGACGTTACTGTTGGCTGGGTCGGCCATTCGACGGTGCTGATTAATCTGTATGGCACCAAGATTCTGACCGATCCCGTTTTGGGGCGGCGCGTCGGCGTCCATCTGGGGATCCGGGACTGGACGATCGGTCCCAAACGGCATACGGGACCGGCTTTGTCCATTGAGGAGTTGGGACATGTCGATCTGATTCTGTTGTCTCATGCCCATATGGATCATTTTGATTTCCCGAGCTTGAAAAAATTGGCTCATTCCGGCACCAAGGTGGTTACGGCGTCAGGAACCGGACATTTATTGAAAAAGATGCCTTTTTCCGAGGTTTTTGAGCTGGGAGGAGAGGAAAGCATCGATTTTCGCGAATGGGGACTCACCATCACGGCGGTTCCGGTCAAGCACTGGGGGAACCGTTTTCCGTGGAATAAGAGTTACGGATACACGGGGTATTTGCTTGAAAAGAGGGAACAACGGATTTTTTATCCCGGTGATACCGCCTATACCCCGAATCTGTCCAAGCTGAAGGAAAAGGGGGAGATCGACCTGGCCCTGATGCCGATCGGCGCTTATTTCCCCGATTCGTTTCAGTGGGCGCACTGTACGCCGGAGCAAGCTTGGCAAATGTTTAAAGAGATCGGAGCAAAATGGCTGGCTCCGATCCACTGGAATACATTTGTCCTCTCCTATGAGCCGGTCGATGAACCGATCCGGCGCCTGAAGGAAGCAGCAGGGGAGGAAGCGGAACGGATTGTCTGGCAGGAACAGGGAGAAGTTTTTTGTTTGAGCAAAGCCGTCCGCTGATCCGGGTCATTTTGCCGTCGGGGAGAGAAGCTCCCTTTTGGCGATGGCTGCTTTTATGGCCATGTAGTCGACTTCCGGCGGCAGGGCGTCTTTGATCGGACGCAGTTTATGCGCACCCAGTTCCGCGATTTTTTGCATGATCAGCTTTTCCCAGCGCGGGGGAATAAAGTCGTCCCAGGAAAGATCCATTCCTTCCAGTCCGGCCCGGAGCAGATGATCTTCGACGGTGCTGCGGACAAGCCCTCTTTCCGCGGCGATTTCATCAATCGTTTTTCCCTGCACATACAAGTGATAGGTGACCAGGTGGCTCGGCTCTTTGTCAGAGGAGGCAGAGGCGGCCGGATCCGTTTCCGGAGAGAGATTATGTTTTTGCGCATATTGACGGATCGCTTCAAGAAAAGCGAGACCATATTTTTTGTATTTCCTCTCCCCGACACCGCTGATCGACCGCATCGCCTCTTCCGTCAGCGGCAGGCGGCGGCACATTTCTTTTAATGTGCTGTCGCCGAAAATCATATAAGGCGGCAACTGTTCCTGTTCGGACAGTGTTTTGCGAAGCTGGCGCAGTTCTTCAAACAACCCGTGGGAACGTTTCGGTTCGGAATGGAGCGATTGATCATGATCCAGGCGGATTCTGACCGGTCTCATTCCTTTCAGGACTTCAATCGCTTTGTTAGTCAGTTTGGCGATGGGAAAGGACATTCCGCCTTCGTAAGCGAGGGAGATATACCCTTCCGCTGCCAACCGCTTGCATAAGCCGAGGATTTCCTTCTCCGTGTATTCACTCAGGATCCCGTAGGTGGACAGCTTGTGGAGATCCCACTCCATAACGCGTTTGCTTTTGGAACCGCGCAACACTTTGGAGATGATGGTGAGTCCGAAACGTTCCTGCATTCGCTTGATACAGGAGAAGATTTTTTGCGCCTCAATGGTGATATCGCTCAAGTCCCCCGCCTGATTCCGACAATTTCCGCACGTGCCGCAGGCGGTCGTCTCTTTTTCGCCAAAATAGGAGACGATCTCTTTTTGCAGGCATCCTCCGGCATGGCAGTAGTTGATCATCTTTTGCAGTTTGTTCAGCTCATAGGTTTTACGCTCCGGCGTCATGTCGCTGTGCGTGATCAGGTAGCGCTGGGTCGGGATGTCCTGCGGAGAGAAAAGGAGGATGCATTCGCTTTTCTCACCGTCCCGTCCGGCCCGTCCGGCTTCCTGATAGTAGCACTCCAAATTCCGGGGCATGTTGTAATGGATGACAAAGCGCACATTGGATTTGTCGATGCCCATCCCAAAAGCATTGGTGGCGATGATGGTCTGGATCTGGTCATAGGAAAACTGCTCTTGGGCGCGGTTTCGTTCTTCTTCACTCATTCCTCCGTGGTATTTGGCCACAGAAAAACCGGCTCCGGCGAGCAAGGCGTGAAGCTGGTCGGTTTCTTTTCGTGTGGCACAGTAGATGATCCCCGTTTTTCCCTCATTTTGCCGCAAATAGTTTTGGATGAATTCGCTTCTGTTCTCTTCATGTCTAACATAAAAAGAAAGGTTTTCCCGCCGCAATTTGGTTGAAAATATATGGGAAGGCGGAATTTTCATCAGGCTGGCAATATCCTCACGCACGTCGCTCGTCGCGGTTGCTGTAAGAGCGGCAATAATCGGGCGTCGCGGCAGCTTCAGGATCATGTCCGCCATGGAGCGGTAGCTTGGACGGAAATCGTGCCCCCACTGGGAGATGCAGTGAGCCTCATCAATGGTGACAAAGTAAATGGGCAAGCTTTCAAAAATCGTCTGGAAACGGTGGGAATCGAGACGCTCGGGAGCGAGATAGAGCAGCTTGTATTTCCCCTGTTTCAGCCGGATGATGCGTTGGTCGATTTGCTCCGCGCTCAGGGAGCTGTTTATGTAAGTGGCCGGGATTCCCAGCTCTTTCAGTCCGTCAACTTGATCCTTCATCAGAGAGATCAAGGGGGAAACCACAAGGGTGATACCCGGAAACATTAACGCGGGAATCTGGTAGCAGATTGATTTGCCGCCACCGGTCGGCATGATGCCCATCGTGTTGTGCCCGGCCAGGATGCTTTCGATGATCTTTTTTTGTCCGCTGCGAAATGTGGGATAACCGAAGTATTTTTGCAGGAGCAGTTCCGCTTGCTCAAGTGACAAAGCGATTCACCCCCCAAAGTCCATGAAACTTGACTGTAATCTATTGTACACAATGGCAGGGGGCTTGGCAGGCAGGAATTTGCTTCTGTCGGCAAAGGGTGACAAGGGTAATAAATTTATTTAGAATGAATGAGGTATGTGGATAATCTGCGAAATGCAAATCAAAGCGCCTGACGATTGGAAAGAAGGTGTGAAGAACCATGCTTTTTATTGACAATCAAAATGTAACCGATCCGCGAATCAATCTCGCGATCGAGGAATACGCTTTGAAACATTTGGATATCGAAAATACGTACCTGCTCTTTTATATAAACGAACCATCGATTATTATCGGCAAACACCAGAACACCGTTGAAGAGATTCATGTCGATTATGTGCGGGAACACGGCATCCATGTGGTGCGACGGCTGTCCGGCGGCGGAGCGGTCTACCATGATCTGGGGAATTTGAACTTCAGCTTCATCACCAAGGACGATGGCAAAAGCTTTGCCAATTTCCGCAAGTTCACTGATCCTGTGATCCGGGCATTGCGGGAATTGGGATTGGATGCGGAATTGAGCGGCCGGAATGATATCCTGATCGAAGGCCGGAAAATATCGGGGAATGCACAATTTTCCAGCCGAGGACGCATGTTCAGCCATGGAACGCTGATGTTTGATGTCAACCTGGATCGCGTGGAAAAGGCGCTCCAGGTCAAAAAGGATAAAATAGAGTCAAAAGGGATTAAATCGGTGCGCAGCCGCGTCGCCAATATTACTGACTTTCTCAGACAGCCGATGACGATTTTGCAGTTTCGCTCTTATCTGTTGTCCCGCATTTTCGCCGGGCAAGATCCGATTCCCGAATATGTGTTGTCTGAAGCTGATTGGCGGGAAATTCACAGGATCGCAGACGAACGTTATAAAAATTGGGATTGGAACTTCGGGGAGTCTCCCGAGTTTAATGTGATGAGAAGCAAGCGGTTCCCCATCGGCTCGATCGATGTACGTCTGGATGTGGGGGAAAAAGGGATCATTAAAAACTGCAAGATTTACGGGGACTTTTTTGGGATCGGCGACGTTGCCGATATCGAGAAACGCCTCATCGGAAAACGGTATGATCGCGACGAGATCGAAGCGGCCCTTTCCGGTCTGGATGTGAAGCATTATTTCGGGGATATTACGAAGGAACAGTTTATCGATCTGCTTTACTGAACGAAGCGGGTTGAAGCAAAGGGAAAAGCTCGTACCGCGTTGTACGAGCTTTTCTTCCGTGATCAAATGATTCTCTTTAACAAAGAAGAGGGAGCATCCTGTTTGGCCAGCAGTTTTTGCAGTTTCGCTGCTTTGTATATCAGAATATGCTCCAAAACAAAATCCTGGTATCCTTTCAACAGCAATAAGTAGAGAACGCTGCGGTACAACTTTTGTTTCGGGGGTTGCAGCGGGTCGATGAGGATGAGGGAAACCTGCGTCCCTTGGTTGACTGTCAATGCAAATATTGAACCGAGAGAACTGTCTTTCCGGCGATATCGGTATTCCTCCAACTGATATTGATTGCGCGTTCCGGCAAATTTGACAACCTCCCGCGGGAGAAGCGGCAAATGTTGATGTTTTAACAGGTTGGCGGGGATGTATAGGTTGAGGCGATCGTTTTGTGAAGCATTAAAGCGGAGTACGGCTTTGTAGTTGGCGAGTGCGGGAATGAGTGAAATGCGTCCGATAAAGGTTTGGATGATTAAAGATCGATCGCTGATCTTGTAGCCGAACAGGATATCCTGGTCAATCAGGCCCCAGCCTTTGGGTGAAAGTTGAACCCGGCCCAGATGTAACAGTTGAATCATTCTTGAGCGCAAAAGATGTATGTCCGTGCATGGGCTGATCCGTTCATTCCAGCGGCGGAAAGCGTGAAAATCAAGGACGATTTGCAAATCTTTCGGCAATTGGCCCGGAATCCGCCCGCTGCGAGCTTTTTGCCTGGAAATCTGCCGAATCAGTGTCTCTTTGTCCAGTTGATCGTCAAAATGACGGCAGCATGTCCATTCGGTCACTTGAATCTCTTTGTTGACAAACGCCTTGTTATACAGAATCTGGTGAAAGCGGGGATGTTGTTTAAGCCGGTGAAGCAGTTCATCATGTTGATTGGAAGGGTGTAACATAGCGGTGTCATCCTTTCTCTGAAAATGATGACAAAACCGAACAGCCTTCTGGGTGAAATCCGGGATTACACGCTCCTCGAAAACAGTTCTGTATATTAATAGTAACATAATAAAAGTAATTTAGGTGAATGTTTTCATATAATTATAAAATTAGTTTCTGTTACTTATGTCAGAGGGGCACAGAAAAAAGCGCTTGGTTATTTGACCAAGCGCTTGCTTTTATCTTCTGAATTTTGGAATCATTTGACTTAATATTCATGTAAAATGCAAATTTATTAATCTAATTTTCCTCGCTTGGATGTTCTCTCCATTCTTTCAGGGTATCCTTGACAATTCGCTGTACCACCGCGGCCGGGTCCAATTGATGTTGCCGGGCAATCGCCTCCAATTGCTCAATTTCCTCTATGGTTAACCAGAAATGAAATGAGATAAAAGCATCTTCCACCAACTCTGACTGCTTCCGCCTGAAAAACACGTCTCAGCCCACCTTCCGTTTGCCGGCTAATGTTGTAATTACTGTTATATTTTGATATTTACATTCGTTTTCCTGTTAACGAAACGTGAAAGGATGGGGATTTGCTGCGGGAATTAACCGCATACTGAATGTGTCAGGGAAGAGCATCCTCAGGATGGTCATCTGCTTATTCAGCGAAAAAAGCATGAAGATCTGAATTTGCTGAGGCTTTCATCTTCGGGTTGGCTGGGAGGAGATGCTTTTTTCTTATTCAAATAAAATAGCATTTATGAAAGATATAAAAGTAGCCTTGACAAATATTCGAAAATTCTATTAAGATAAAAACAAACAAGCGCTTGTTTTTGAGATTGTCTTTGCAGAAGTTGGAGAAAGGAATTGGATGATGGCCAGAGTTGGACGGAGAGAAGAGATTTTAGCCATTGCCTGCCGGCTTTTCAGCCAAAAAGGGTATCATGGCACTACCATTCGCGATATTTCTGAGGCCTGCGGAATTCTGTCAGGCAGTTTATACGCTCATATCAATACCAAGGAAGATTTGCTGTTTGAGATTACAGACCGGGGGGCGGAAGCGTTTTTGGGCTCCCTTGAGCCGATTGTGAAGAGCGGGAAGACTGCCTCGCAAAAACTGCGGGAAGCGGTCAAGGCGCATATGCATGTGATCGAGGCAAATCTGGAAGCAGCCACCGTGTTTTTTCATGAATGGAAAGCGCTGACCGGTGACCGGTATGAGCAAATTCGAAAAAAGCGCGATAGTTATGAGCGCTTGTGGGCAGCCATTTTGGAAGAGGGGATCAAGTCCGGGGAATTTAAGCAATTGGATGAAAAATTGGCCCGTCTGCTCGTATTGTCGGTGGCCAACTGGACTTACCAATGGTATCGCCCGGGAGGGAAACTGAAGGCGGATGAGGTTGCCGACCGGTTTGTGGAGATGATTCTCATCGGCTTTCAGGCGTAAAAAAGGGGGAGAAAAAGGATGGATCACCGGACCGAGGAGTTCGTGGAGCGCATCCGCCGCGGCGGGAAGGTGGAAGCGACCGACTGGATGCCGGATGAATACAGAAAGCTGTTGATCAAACTGATCCATATGCATGCGGTGAGCGAGATCATGGGGGCGTATCCGGAAAAGGAATGGGTGCCAAAAGCGCCGACGCTGCGGCGTAAACTGGCCATCATGGCCAAAGTCCAGGATGAAATGGGGCATGGCCAGTTGCTCCTGCGCGTGGTGGAAGATTTGGCTGCGCCCTTGGGCAAAACGCGTGAAGATCTCATAGCAGACATTTATACAGGGAAAGTGAAATTTCATAATGTTTTTCATATGGAAGCGCGTACCTGGGCGGATGCCGGGGTGATCGGGTGGCTTGTCGACGGAGCCGCGATCATCAACCAGGCGGCGTTGCTGGAAACTTCTTATGCGCCTTATGCCCGTGTGTTGAAGCGGATTTGTGCCGAGGAGAGCTTTCACATGCAGCACGGTGAAAATATTATTCTGGCATTGGCGATGGGAACGAAACAGCAACGGCAAATGCTACAAGAAGCACTCAATTACTGGTGGGAATCATTGCTCTTTTTCTTCGGGCCCAAAGAGGTGACCCCGGCAGCCGAACGCATGTTGTATTACCGGATACGCACGAAAACGAACGAGGAGCTTCGTCAGAAATTTTTGGACAAATACGTTCCGCGGATTCAATCGCTTGGCCTCACCATTCCCGATGAACAGCTCCGCTATGATCGTGAACGGAAGGCATGGGTTTACTCTGAACCGGATTGGGACAAGTTCGGCCGGATTGTCCGGGAGAACCGGGGGCCGAAATCCAGGGAAAGAATGGAGCTGAGGCGATCCGCACACGAGGAACAGCGCTGGGTGAGAGAAGCGATGGCCAGATCCCATTTGCCGGCGGGATAAGGAGGGCAGATAATGACTGGAAAAACTTGGCAGTATGAAGAGTATGAAGTTTTTCTCCGGCGCTCGCATCAAGAACCTCAAGTCCATGTGGGAAGTTTGCTGGCTCCTTCGCCCGATGTTGCACTGATTCTGGCGCGCGAGAATTTTATGCGCCGGGATCCGGCGGTCAGCATCTGGGTGGTTCCAAGTAAACAAGTGACCGAAGCGACCGGTGAGTCCGGTTTTTTGAGCAGGGAAATGGATCGCAAATATCGCGAGGTCGCCGGTTATACAGAGAATGGCCGCTTGTGGCGGATGTTCAAAGAGAAGGCGATTACCCTGGAAGAGATCGTGGCTTATGTCGAAGGGAGAAACCAGGAAAGTAAACGGGAAAGAAGGGCAGAACGGGGGTGAAAGCGGATGAAAATGGAACAGGACACAAGGATAACGGACGGGCAAAAGTTTGAAACGGCCCTGAAATACTGGCTTGCCTGTCTGGCAGATGATGAATTGACGCTCGGGCATCGTGATTCCGAATGGCTTGGGCTTTGCCCGGATATTGAAGGGGATGTGGCGTTCAGTTCGATTGCTCAGGATGAAGTGGGACATGCCGTCTTTTATTTTGACCTGCTTCATCAACTGGGGGAGGGGGATCCCGACCGGCTGGCGTTCAGCCGCGATCAGCACTTGCGCCGTAACGCGATTCTCCTGGAGCGGCCGAACGGGGATTGGGCTTACTCGATTCTGCGTCACTATTTTTATGACCTGTTTGATGATCTGAGGCTGCAGTCGATGGAAAGTTCCAGCTATGCTCCCCTCAGGCAGGGCACACAAAAAATCCGGCGGGAAGAGTACTATCATTTGTTGCATATGAAGACGTTGTTTTCCCGCTTGGGAAGTGCCGGCGGACAAGCAAGGGAGAGGATGGAAGAGGCGCTGCTGAAAGTGTGGCCGGATCTTGGGGATTTATTCGATTTTGGCCCTTATGAAAAAGAATTGTTGGAATTTGGCATCATTTCTCTCTCCGGCAGTGAAGTTCGCCGCCGCTGGGAAGAGCAGGTACGTGATGCGCTCTTATCAATCGGATTCGAATGGCCGGGAGAAATCCCCTCTTCCTCCAGAAGCGGCCGAAGGGGTGAACACAGTTCCGACCTGCAGCCCCTGCTGGACACGCTCTGTGAAGTGTATGCCATCGACTCCAACGCGAGATGGTGAGGCTGCAAGGGAGGGGAGAGCGTGACGGAGACGGAAGTTTGGGATGCGCTGAAAGAAGTGACGGACCCGGAGATTCCGACGGTGAGCGTTGTCGATATGGGGATGGTTAACCGGGTGAAGGTAAGCGATGGGACCGTCGAGGTGGAAATGCTGCCGACCTTTGTCGGATGCCCGGCGCTTGATCTCATTCGCAAGCAGGTGGAACAGCGGCTCTTGAAAGGCGGAATAGTGCGCGAAGTGCAAGTGACGTTTCTCTTTGACCCGCCGTGGACGAGTGACCGGATTACGGATGAGGGTAAGCAGAAACTGAAGCAGTTCGGGATCGCCCCGCCTGTGGAAGGCCCTGCTGAGCCCCCGCCTTGCCCCTATTGTGGACAGGCCGGTGCCGACGTGATCAATCTGTTCGGACCTACCGCCTGCCGTGCCATCTATTATTGCAAACGCTGTCATCAGCCGTTTGAAGGGATGAAAAAGGTGTGACGGGGGTGAGGGAGATGTTTCAATCCGAATTTGAGGCAATGGAGCGGACCGAACTGGAACGGTTACAGGAGAAGCGTTTGCGTGAGATCGTGACCAGGGTTTATCATCATGTGCCGTTTTACCGGAAGCAGCTGGATGAGCGCAAACTTTCACCTGATTGTTTTCGCGGGCTGGACGATTTGCCCCGGTTGCCGTTTACCACCAAAAAGGATTTGCGTGACCATTACCCGGCGGGTTTATTCGCGGTCGGAATGGAGGAAGTGAAACGGCTCCACGCTTCATCCGGGACAAAGGGAAAACCGACGGTTGTCGGGTATACGAGGCGAGATCTGCAAAGTTGGGCCGATGTCTGTGCCAGGGCGATCGTCGCTGCCGGCGGGAAAGAGGGAGACATTTTTCATAATGCGTATGGCTACGGATTGTTTACGGGAGGACTGGGGCTGCATCAAGGTGCGGAACGACTGGGGCAAACCGTGATCCCGGCTTCGGGCGGCAATCGCCTGCGGCAGTTAAGCATGATTTGCGACCTCAAACCCCGGGGAATTGCGGGCACTCCTTCTTTCATCCTCAGTCTGGGCGAGACATTGGCGGAAATGGGAGAAGATCCCCGGGAAACTTCGCTCGAATACGGAATTTTCGGAGCGGAGCCGTGGTCGGAGGCGATGCGTGAAAAACTGGAAGACTTATGGGGCATTCATGCCGTCGATATTTACGGCCTGTCCGAACTGACCGGCCCGGGAGTGGCGATTGAATGCTGGCAAGCAAAAGATGGTTTGCATATCGCCGAAGATCATTTTCTGGTGGAGGTGATTGATCCGGAAACGGGAGAGAGAAAGCCGGACGGGGAGATCGGCGAGCTGGTGTTCACCAGCCTGACCAAGGAAGCGATTCCGCTTCTGCGCTACCGTACCGGGGATTTGGCGGTAGTCGTGCGGGAACCGTGCCGCTGCGGCCGGACCCATGCGCGGATGTCCCGGGTAAAAGGGCGCATTGACGATATGCTGATTATCCGCGGAGTCAATGTTTATCCGATGGAAATTGAACCCGTGCTCATGAGGAAGTCCCACCTTGCCCCGCATTATCAATTGATCATTGAAAAGAGAGGAAGGCTGGACGAGCTGACTGTTGAGGTGGAAGTGACGGAAGCTGTGTGGCAGCAGCTTGGACGAAATGCCGCTCACGAAAAATTAAAAGCGCTGACAAAAGAGCTTGCGTCCGAGATCAAGGATCTGCTGGGGCTTAGTATACTCGTAAAAATCCATGCGCCAAAATCCATTCCGCGCAGCGAAGGAAAAGCGGTTCGCATCATCGACCGCCGCATGACAGCCGGTTCATGAGCACTGATTGCATTACGCAAAAATAAGGGGAGGATGAGATCCATGGTGAAATTGGTTGCCTTGTACAAACAGCCGGAGGATAAACAAGCGTTTGATGACCACTATTTCAATATCCATCTTCCGCTTGCGGGCAAAATGCCGGGGCTGAAAAAAGTGACGGTTACCCGTTTCAGTGAGACCCCGATGGGAACGGAGGCTCCTTTTTACCTCAAAGCGGAAATGTTTTTTGACGATAAGGAAACCCTGATGCGGGCGATGGGATCGCCGGAAGGAAAAGCGGCCGCCAAAGATGTGATGTCGTTTGCCGGCAAATTGGTCACGATGATGATCGGTGAAGAGCTGGATGGCAATGAAAAGTGAAGGTCTGCGGATTCAGCGGCCGGCCGTGATCGGGGCCGGGACGATGGGAATGGGGATTGTCGAAGTTCTGGCCGGAAACGGATTTTCGGTTCAGGTGGTGGAACTGTCGCAAGACCTCTTTAATGATGCCCTGCAAAAGATGGACAAGCGCTTGCTCCGACGAGTGGAGAAGGGGAAGATGGCCGCGCGTGAGCGGGAGGAGATCCTCGGGCGGATTCGTTATGTACCGGCCATCAACAATCTGGATCAGGTGGATCTCGTGATTGAGGCCGTTGTCGAAAATCTCGCGGTGAAGCAGGAGGTCTTCAAGGATCTGGATGCATGCACCTCCCCGGATACGATTCTGGCCTCCAATACTTCTTCTCTGTCGATTACGGGAATTGCCGCCAAAACGACCCGGCCGGAGCGGGTGCTCGGTCTTCATTTCTTCAATCCCGTGCCGCGGATGGCCTTGGTGGAAGTGGTCGCCGGCATGGCCACATCGCCCGCGTTGGTGGAAGCCGTGAGCGAATGGATCAGGACGCTGGGAAAAGAACCGGTCAAAGTGAAGGATGTGCCGGGATTTCTGGTCAATCGCGTGGCCCGGCCGTTTCATACGGAAGCGTACCGGATCGTGCAGGAAGGAACGGCCGGTAAAGCGCAGGTGGATCGCATCATCCGTTCGGCCGGATTTAAAATGGGCCCGTTTGAGCTTCAGGATTTGATCGGCATCGACATCAATTATGCCGCTTCCGTTTCCGTTTACGAAGGATATTTTCACGATCCCCGCTTCCGCCCGCATTTTGTCCAGCAGCGAATGGTGGAGAGCGGAGCGCTGGGGCGCAAAACCGGAAAGGGGCACTATTCGTATGAGTCGTAATATAGCGGTCTTGGGAAAAGGAAGCTTGTTCACCGCGGTTTGCCGTTTTTTGCGGGAACGCGGCTTTGCGCCTCTGACGCTGGAACAACTGGCGGATCACGATGTTTGTGCGGTTGTGGATGTGAACCCGGGAGTGGACGGGCAAAAGAGGCAGCAGTTGCAGCTGGCCGAAGCGCGGATTTCGCCGCAAACGCCGATCTACACCTCGACGCTCCACCGAACGGCGACCGAAATCGCTTCCTGGCTGTCCGTGCCGGAACGGGTCGTCGGCTTCTCACCTCTCGGACTGGAGCAGTTTCCCGTGCTGGAAGTCGCCTGCCCTCTGCAAGCGGAAGAGATAAAAGGTTGGGATCAAC
Organism: Thermoactinomyces sp. CICC 10523; assembly: GCF_016055105.1. Lineage (NCBI taxonomy): Bacteria > Bacillati > Bacillota > Bacilli > Caryophanales > Thermoactinomycetaceae > Thermoactinomyces > Thermoactinomyces sp. CICC 10523. The sequence goes on along the minus strand of NZ_JAECVX010000003.1, from coordinate 281,293 downwards.
ATCTTCGGCTGGCGGAGTCCTGGGGCAAACAGGTGGAGCGGGTCGGTGATCAACCCGGCCTGGTCTTCCCGCGGATTCTTTCGCTCCTGGTTAATGAAGCTGCTTTTGCCTTGAGTGAAGGGATTTCCAGCAAAGAAGAGATCGATACGGCCATGAAAAAGGGAACCAACTTTCCTTTTGGCCCTTTGGAATGGGCGGATCGGGTCGGAATTGAGCAAATTGCCGCCGTGTTGGAGGGAATGCAGCGCGAATGGGGCGACGATCGCTACCGTCCTGCACCGTTGCTGAAGAAGATGATCTATGCTGGTTATGTGGGGATTGCGGCAGGAAGAGGTTTTTATCACTATCAGGATGCCAAGCTGGGAGGGTGAACGATGCGCGAAGTGGTGATTGTCGATGCCGTCCGCACGCCGATCGGCCGTTATCTCGGAAGTTTGAGCAGAACGCGTGCGGATGATCTGGCCGCCCATGTCATCAAGGCGCTGCTTGATCGCAATCCTGGTTTGCCCCCTTCACTGGTCGAAGATGTTCTGCTCGGATGTGCCAACCAGGCGGGAGAAGATAATCGAAATGTGGCGCGCATGGCTGCATTGCTTGCCGGTTTGCCGCTGGAGGCCGGCGGGGTCACCGTCAACCGTTTGTGCGGTTCCGGTCTGGAGGCGGTCAATCAGGCCGTGGCTGCGATCGCTTTTGGAGCCGGCGATGCCATGATTGCCGGCGGCGTGGAAAATATGAGCCGCGCCCCGTTGGTGATGCTGAAGCCGGAGACGGGGTTGGCCCGCGGGAATCAGACGCTGGTCGATACAACCCTCGGCTGGCGCTTTGTCAACCCGAAACTGGCGGCGATGTACGATCCGGTCAGCATGGGTGAGACAGCCGAAAATGTCGCTGAAAAATACGGGATCTCGCGGGAAGAACAAGACCGGTTTGCGCTCGGCAGCCAGCAAAAAGCCCGTGCGGCATGGGAAGAGGGCAAATTTGCCGATGAAATCGTCGCGATTGAGGTAACCGAACCGGGAGGGGCAACCGTCGCATTTGCGCGGGATGAGCATCCCCGGCCGCAAACGACATTGGAAAAATTATCGCAGTTACGCCCCGCTTTTCGCCAGGGGGGAACCGTGACGGCCGGAAATGCTTCCGGGATCAATGACGGTGCTTCCGCGCTTCTTTTAATGGCCCGGGACGTGGCGGAAAGGCTCGGTCTGAAACCGATGGCAAAGGTTGTCGCGTTTGCCGTCGAGGGAACCAATCCGCTTTATATGGGCATAGGCCCGGTCGGAGCCACCCGCAAAGTGCTGAAACGGGCGGGGATCAGCGTGTCCGATCTCGATTTGGTCGAGTTAAACGAAGCATTTGCCGCACAGTCCTTGGCTTGCATTTCCGAGTTGGGTCTTGATCCGGACAGGGTGAATGTAAACGGTGGAGCAATTGCCTTGGGCCACCCGCTCGGAGCCAGCGGTGCACGTATTTTGACGACGCTGGTGCATGAATTGGAAAAGCGGCAGGGACGGTTTGGCCTGGCTACGATGTGCATTGGCGTCGGCCAGGGAATCGCCACCCTGATCGAACGGATTGACAGCTAAACCAAAAGGAGAGGATCAGGCATGTTAAAGGAAAAAGTAGCGCTTCTTAAGGAAAAATACGACCTGTTGATCGGCGGCGAACATGTGCCCAGTGAGTCGGGTGAATATTTTACCGTCTATAATCCCGCAAACGGAGAAGCGATTGCACAAGTGGTCAAAGCGACCCGCGCCGATGTGGACCGGGCGGTGCAATCCGCGCGCGATGCGCTTTCCAACAGCAAATGGGCACGCTGGCCCGCTTCCCGCCGCGGACAGATTTTAAACAAAATCGCGTCGATCATGCGGCAGCGCTTCAATGATTTGGTTGAACTCGAAGTGCTCAACAGCGGAAAAGCGTTGTCTGCCGCCAAAGGACAAGTGATGCAGGCCATTGAGGATTTTGAACTGTATGCCGGTGCGGTTACCACGATTCAGGGACATACAAAACCCGTTCCCAATGGTTTCTTTCACTATTCGGTGAAAGAGCCGGTCGGGGTTTGTGCGCAAATCGTTCCGTGGAACTATCCGCTTATGATGACGGCCTGGAAAGTGGCCCCGGCCCTGGCCGCAGGTTGTACCCTCATTTTGAAACCGGCCAGTTTAACCCCGCTCACTGCACTCGTACTCGCGGACATTTGCCATGAAGCGGGAGTTCCTGCCGGCGTGATCAATGTGATTACCGGGAGCGGCGCCGATGTCGGTTCCTACCTGGTCGAACACCCGGGAGTTGACAAAGTGGCCTTTACCGGGGAAACGACGACCGGGAAAGATATCATGGCCAAGGCTTCCGACACCTTGAAGCGCGTCACTCTGGAGCTCGGCGGGAAATCGCCGAATATCGTCTTTGCCGATGCTGATCTGGAAGCGGCGGTGAACGGCTCTGTCTACGGAATTTACTATAATACCGGCCAATCCTGCGAAGCTCGCTCCCGCCTGTTTGTTCACGAGGATATCTACGATGCCTTTATTGAGAAATTTGTGGAACAGACCAAAAAATTGAAATTGGGCGATCCGTTTAACGAAGAGACTCACGTCGGAGCAGTTATTTCCCAAGGGCAATGGGATACAATCGATTCATATGTCAAATTGGCGGAAAAAGAAGGCGCCCGGGTTCTCTATGGCGGCAAGCGTCCGGAAGGGGAGGAGTTTGCCAAAGGTTACTGGTATATGCCGACGGTGATCGTCGATGCAACCAATGACATGCGGGTGGCTCAAGAGGAGATTTTCGGTCCGGTTGTCGTTGTGATCAAGTTTAAAGATGAAAAAGAAGTGGTAAAGCTGGCAAACGAAACGATGTACGGTCTCGCTGCGGCCGTATGGACCCGTGACTTCGGACGGGCGCATCGGGTTGCCTCCCAGCTGAAAGCCGGCGTGGTGATGATCAATAATCCGTTCTCCGCTTTCCCGGGCCTGCCGTTTGGCGGTTACAAACAATCCGGGTTCGGCCGTGAACTGGCCATCGAATCGCTGGAATTGTATATGGAGACGAAAAGTGTCCTCTCCTATGTAGGGCCAAAACCGCTCAATCCGTTCGGTGTGTAGGAGGAGCGAGATGAAAGCAGGACTGTCGCCGGGATACCAGGAAGAGATTACGATTACCGTAACCGAAGATATGGTCGCCTCCTTCGGGGGACAGATGGTTCATCCCGTGTTATCCACGGTATCGCTTGTCTATTATATGGAATGGGCGGGGCGAAAGGTGATCTTGCCTTTTTTGCAGGAGGGTGAAGAAGGAGTGGGAGCGTACATTGAGGTAAAACACCGCGCTCCGGCCCCGATTGGCAAGCAAGTCACCATTACTGCCACCGTGAAAGAAGTGACGGAACAAAAAGTGGTCTGTGATGTGATCGCCAGGCATGACCGCGCCGTTGTCGGGGAAAGTGAGTTTGTGCAAATCATCCTGCCGAAGGATAAACTGAAGGAAAATATTGAACGGATGAAATAAAAACCGGGGGAGTGATGGTCCCCCGGTTTTTTCATTGAGAATAAAAATAACCATTCAACCCCAAGAGGATGAATGGTTGATGAAGAGGTTTGCTTGTCTTCTTTATAAATTTGGCCGGCAAGCTTCTGCTTCGCCTCTGTGAACACCGGCGTTGCTGGAAAAAGAACCGGTGCCTCTAACTTAGAAACCAAATCCGCCGGCGACGAAGACGAAAATGGTCGCAATCACCAGCAGGAAGATTAACAGCCTTCTCCAGCCAAATCCAAAACCATAACCATAACTCATATTTCTCACCTCCAGAAACAAATTCAATATATCTTATTTCACGGGTGAAACAGTGGAAGTGCGTTCTCCTATTTTTTATTGAAATTGGACTAGTATCTTTTTCAGTTTTTTGGGTGCTTTTGAGGATGAAGAGAATGAGCAGACATCTCAAACAAGTGTTGCCGGCAATGGGAAAATTAAGGCAAATTGCCCAGTTGCGATTTGGATAAACGGTCATATTATAATCGTGTATCCCAGCTTAACAAGGAGTGAAGCGTATGGAACGAATGAAACCTCCGGTTTATCCAATGATGCCGATGCCGATGCCCCCGATGTATCCGATCTTTCACCATCCCAAACATCACAAAAAACATCACTATCCCAAACATCATCATAAAATGATAGATTATCATCATTTGCACGAAGCCTATCACCACAGCAAATGTGCCACGAAGCTCTTGAAACATATGCTCGGCCATCATCATCACCGCCATCACTATCATGACTGGTGTCACTGGGACAGCTCTTCCAGCAGTTCGCATTGGATGGACAGCAGCTCCTCCGGCAGTTCCCACTGGATGGACAGCTGCTCCTGAACGAAAGGAGGTTGAGAAAAAATGTATTATGGATATCCTTATTACTCCCCATACACGATTTCGACGGCTCGACGTGAACACAAGAATGAAGACATGTCACAGATGATCACAAGACATATGAGCATCGCGGAGGAGATTCAAAGAAGGATCAGCAGCATCGATGAGAGGTTTGGCCGAATCGAAAAAATGATTCAGGAACGCTTAAAGTGACCGGAGCGGGCCGAATCAACTTCTGATTAACCCCTCCTGATTAATTATCATCACATTGGTTGGTCCGTTATGAAGGCGGAACCGTGGCGGGTTCTGCAAAATGCCTGATTCCTGAAACCCGCCGTGCCAACTTGACATAAAACACCCTTACTTGGTGGTGGAAGCGATCGAAGTAAGGGTGTCATTTTTTGGATTTGATCGCAAAAGGGTTCGGCAAACACGGCGATGAGCGGGAAACCGGCTTTCAGCAGGTACCGGAGAAAGGTGTTTTTTTTGCCGAATATTGCGAATCTCAATTTTCGGTTGACACGGCAGTGGATCCTTCGTATAATGTTTTTTGTCGATAAGAAATATGAGGATATGCCGAAGTGGCGGAATTGGCAGACGCGCACGACTCAAAATCGTGTTCCCAAAAGGAGTGTGGGTTCGAGTCCCACCTTCGGCACCAGTAAAACCAGGGAGAACGATCCCTGGTTTTTAATTTTCATAAAAATTTTCTTGTTGACAACACGATTTCTCCATGTTAAATTATATCTTGTTTCTGAAAATGATTGTTTTTGTATTTTGCCGGGACGTGGCTCAGCTTGGTAGAGCACCTGGTTTGGGACCAGGGGGTCGCAGGTTCAAATCCTGTCGTCCCGACCATTTTCAATTCACCTATTCGCTTTTTAAATCCATATAACGGGATGTGGCTCAGCTTGGTAGAGCACCTGGTTTGGGACCAGGGGGTCGCAGGTTCAAATCCTGTCATCCCGACCACATAGATAAATGAAGGAGACCCGGCTCGGAGGTCTCCCAAAGGTTGTTGGCAATCAAGGTCAACAACCTTTTTTTGTTTGGATCGCCTTTTCGGAATCATCAACGAAACCAGCTTCCATCCAATGATGGATTGGTGTGTCAGCCTGATCAGTAGCCAAAAGAGTTCCGGAAACATGGTGTTATGAACGTTGGGCTATGTCACAACGATGTGCTTCCGGTTATTCTGCATGGAGGATTATTTTGGCTCCTTTTTGCATGTCCATTAGTGAATGGGAAATGATGGGGTAATCTCCCTTTTCCTTGACAACAAATTCGACGATTGCGCTCCCACCGGGGGGAATGGTCACGGTTTGTTGCCCATGGAGCATGTCAGCGGGGTTTCCGTTTAGGTAGACACGGTCGAAGACTGCACCGATGACATGAAAAGCTGAAAAATGATTGGGACCGGCATTCACAATTTCCAAACGGATTCGTTCCCCGTTTCTGGCTGCAAGAGGTTTTTGCATGCTGAAATCTTTTCCGTTAAACACAACAGCTTGCGGAGTTCCGTTTTGCAGGGAATTAGAATTTGATTCATCATACCATTCGCTCTGTATCAAGGTGAACGTGCGATCCACTTGATTATCTGTCGGGTAACCGGATTTCGGTTTTACGATAATCATTCCAAACATCCCGTTTGCCACATGTTCCAACACCGGTTCAGTGTCACAGTGATACATGAAAATTCCGGGTGTATCCGTTGTATAGACAAATTCGCCTGACTTATTCGGCAGTACATTGGCAAAGTTTTTGGAAGGTGAGGCATTGACAGCATGAAAATCGACAGAATGAGGCATATTGGGGTCCAGGTTTTTAAATGATATGTGAAGTGTATCCCCCTGATTTACCTTTAAAATTGGGCCCGGAACCGTTCCGTTAAATGTCCAGGCCTGATGAATTATACCTGGGGCGATTTTCAGTTTTGTAACCTGAGCGGTCATTTGGATATACACATTATGGCCTTTTCGATGAATAACAGGTTTGATCGGATGTGAATATTTTTCTGTTTTTTTCGCGTATCTTATTGTCTGGTTCGAAGGATTAGTCGGCTCTTCGGTATTTAATGGGAAAAAATATAGTAATAAAAGTGTCAGGACTGTTGCCACAACACCTAATGCCAAAATATATTTTTTTCGCATCTTTATTCCCTTCTTCAAACTGGTTTATCTCATTCGTGTATGTGAAATGATGATCATATTGCTTTAACATCAATTGTTTATTATTAATACATACTATATTTTAAGGAGGTTGAAATCATCTCATTATGATACAAATCACATACTGAGTCAGGAAAAGGCTCCAGCACCTCCAGCACCAAACGTCAGGGGTGGCAAGACTTTATCCAGACGGATGTTCTTTCTCTCCGCTGCGTTTGGTGCTTTTGCTTGGCACTGTTTTGAAGAGAGATTGGTTGCAACAACCGGTGGGTACAGGTGTACATGAAAAAGGTTCTGATTAATTTGTCACTTTTAAAATCCCAATGATTTTTTGGCTTCGGGTGAAATCTTTTCAGGAGTCCATGGTGGATCCCAAACAACTTCGACCTCAACGGATTGAATCGCCGGATGCAAACTCAATGCCGTTTTGACACCGTTCGAGAGCGTGTCATGAAGCGGGCAGCCAGGAGTAGTGAGGGTCATTTTGATAAACACCTGATTGTCCTTGATATCAACATCGTAGATTAATCCAAGGTCGACGACGTTAATCCCCAATTCCGGATCATACACATCTTTGAGCCGTTCAATAATCTCTTCTTTGGTTACATTCATTCTTGATACATCCCCAATCAGTTTTTAAATACCAATCCGATTAACAAGATATAAAACAGACTGAATAACAAAAACAGAATGAAACCCCCATTAAAAAGAAACGATGAAGAGACAGCCATTCCCAGTGTGGTTGCCAAAAATGAGCAAGCGACCCCGTTAAGTCCCCAACGCACACGTTTTTCATCAATCATCTGGTGAAGCAGGGGAACTTTTTCTTTCCCTACATGAGAGCCATATTTAAATGTCCACCATAAGAACGGTACGATTTTGGACAGGTATCCGATGATCGTGAAATAAACCCAACCCCATAAGCTGATCCAGATACTCATGATGAAGATTTCCTGCCCCGGAATGAAGAAAACAGCCCCGGCCAATAAGAGAAGATATAGAGCCATGAGGGCATTGATCTTTACGGTAAAGGCGACTCCGGCTCCCGGATTTTTTTTGATTCCGGATTGACGGATCTGATACGTGGCATAAACAAAGGACAGGAAAGCCAACGCGAGCAAAACGACAGGAAATCTCAGAAAGAGATTATCGAGGCCGCCCAATGCGCTCCCCGTTCCCAGAAGGATTGCGAGGTTAAGGAGAACCAAGGCGGTTTTTTGTGCTTTTACGGGGTAGTTGTGAGAAATGGAAAACATCGGTAACAACTTATAGGTGAATCCCATGATCAGGTTTCCAAACCATCCGACAGCACCAAGCCAAATATGGGTCAACAGCAGATGATTATGGTTCACTCCCAATTGTCCGTTTGCAAAATCATAGCCCATAAGCATTCCGGTAAATCCCGTCAACATCAAACTGATGGACGCACAAAGAACATGAATTGTAACCGTGTTCCATTGCTTTGCAGAAACCAGTGTGATGACAACATTTACGGCGAAGAGCAAGATTGAAAGGAAAAGTATTACGGCAAAACAGGCGATCCAATTCGGATTAAATCGTGAAAAACCGAGGATCAGCCCCAGATGGCCGATCATAAACAAACAGTAGTGAATAAAACCCATCCATTTGCTAAAGAGCGATCGATTAACGACAACCGGAACCAGCTGATAGACTGCTCCCATTGCCACCATTGAGGACCAGCCGAGTACAAAAAGGTGCGTAAAGGCCCAGCCCGACGGATACCTGGGAGCCGTAAAATTTATATCGGAAAGTGATACAAGTGAAAGCAGGCAAAAGACGACCATTTCAAGAATACCCGTAATGATAAAGAGCAAAGGGAGCTTAAGAGATGATGCATGGCTCTGAGATTGCAGGTTTGCAGGACCGACAGTTGTATTCATAAAATGTTTCACTTCCCGTTGGAATGTGATTTGTAAATCGTAACTTCAGCAGAGCCATCATCTTTTTGATCGATTTTATAGGAATAGCCAAGACTATCCAATTCCTCCAGCAAATAAACGGGTACCCGATCATTCCATATTACAACCTGATCGCCCGGTTTGGCTTTTTCCAGTTGATTCAGCGTTCGAACCATGGGTTCTGGCGGAATCAGGCCGCGATTGTCAAGCCGGTGGATTTTTGGTTCCGGGTTGGTGCTGTCAGCAGAGATGTTTTCGTTGGCAGGAGATTCCCGTCCTTCTTTGTTCTTATAAAAAATGCAAATCCAATGATCTGCCTCTTTTTTTGTTGTTTCGCAGGCATATCCTTTTAATTTTAAAATGCGAATCAATGGAACCGGTTTAAAAGTTGTATGCAAAATCAGGCGATCTCCATCCTTTAGGGATTGAACAGCATCCATAATTTTTTTAAAGGGCTCTATTTTTTTTCTCAAGTCCTCGCGGACGTCCAGTTCGATGGATCGTAGTTCTTTCTGGTTCATTTCTCATTCCCCTCCTTTTGCCTATACTATAACGCAATGATTTGGGAAAATTTTGTGACCAAGATCACATCTGATTTTTTTCAGTGAAAGTGTTAAATATCACAGAAATTTTTTAGAAAGGTAATTTAAGATTGAATCAAAATTTATGAAAAGGAGTGAATGGAATGAGCGAAAGTTTTAAAGCAACAGTTGATGCCAGAGAATACCCGCCGCGGGACAAGCATCGTGTCATTTTTGAAACATTTGATAGTTTGAAATCAGGGGAGACAATGTTGTTATTGAATGATCATGACCCAAAACCCCTGTATTACCAATTTCAAATGGAAAGGCCGGACGGTTTTGGATGGGAATACTTGGAGGAAGGACCTGAGGTTTGGCGTGTAGCGATCAGCAAGAAAGGTTAATCCTGAAGTTCATCTGAAAAGGATATCCTTTTCAGATGAACTTTTTTTGGCTAGGTTCAAACTGTGGATTTTGTGTGAACAAACTTCTGTATGTGAAAATGATCACATATATACTCGTTTGCCGGGCTTATATTGGCTATAGAAACCTGGGAGTACGGGAGTAAAGTGATCAGGGAGATTTTCCGTTTGTGGGAGTTTTTTTAATGTATGACATTACCTGATTATTCAATGAGTTGGAGTGCGATCTTTTTATAGTTTGGGAGGGTTGAAACAATGCAAATGGTCAGGATCGAAGAAAATCATTCTGGAAAAATGAAGGTTTTAGATTTTAACAAAGGAGAGGTCATAAATATTCGGTTAAAATCAGGTGAAACCATTCCCCGTCATTATTTAAACTCTGATGCAATTATTTTTTTGATTCGCGGGGAGATCATGTTTAGTGTATATAATCAGCGGTTCAGGCTGAAACCGTGTTCATTGCTGCAATTAAGCCAATATGAAATTTATGAGATGGAAGCGATTTTTGATACGAGTTTGCTTGTGTTTAAAATTTAATTGTGAATGGGAATCCAAAGAGGATCGCTTAAATTTTCCGCCGGGAAATTCGCCCGATCGACCAGGCGGAAATATTCCCCTCTTGCAGACCAGTAGTGACGTGTACGAAATATTGATGAAAATTCTAGAAAATTCATTCTTGTTGATAAACCATTCATCCAATGCCGTGGCTGGTAAATCCCCCCCTAGAAGTCTGATCATAAAGTTGTGATCATCTTAAATTCGTTTTCATCCGGGGTGTGAAAATAAATCGACAGAGCATATGGATTGTTTGCTCATACGTAAATTGATTCAACGAGCCCCGATCACGGCCGTTTCCGCAAGATGTTTCAATCTTCTTGCCCGAGGTGTATTCATTGATGCCGCCGGGATATTCAGTTCCGCTGATCGTTATTTCCTGGTTTCAATCCTCTTGCTAGAGGTGTATTCATTGATGCCATTGGGAGAGAGCAGTATTATGTCGGGAATTTTACGGGTTTCAATCCTCTTGCTAGAGGTGTATTCATTGATGCGGCGTTCATGAGATCCTTTCTGATTATTGAGTTTGTACGTGATTTTCCGAACACCTTTCTGATTCATCCGGGTTTCGGACCGTTTTGACAGGATCTTCTCCATTCAAAAAGTCTGATTCCCCTTTGTTTTTGCGACCTTTGGCGTTTCCGAACATCCCTTCGATCTGTTTCGAAGCTTCCGGTGTTCGCAAATGATGGCAGGGATCTTCTTGCAGCACCTTACTGCTAATATAGCAAATGAGAAAACAAAAAAACAGAAAAGGGCAGAATTTTTCACTTTTTATTTTGAGATAACCGGTTCCGCTTGAAGATCCAAGTGAGAACAATCCGGATACAAGTCTAAAGGAGACCCGGCAACAGGTCTCCTTTTCCATTCAGTTTGATGTTTGGGAAAGTGTTGGCAATAAATGATTTTGAATCAAATGCGCCACCGCGTTGTCGTTATTGGAAGGGAGGATCAGCTGCGCATGGTTTTGCGCCTGAGGGTGGGCGTTTTTTACGGCAGCGGGCAAACCGGCAATCCGGAACATTGAAAGGTCATTTAAATGGTCCCCGACGGCCGCCGCCTGGCTTGGAGAAAGCCCGAGGGTTTTTAACACTTTCAGTAACGCATTCCCTTTGGAAGCTCCGGCTGGAAGAATTTCGAAATAATGATCCGCGGACAAAACGCAGTCGATCGGCAGATGGCTGTTCGCCCGGGACCATTGAACCAGTTCTTTCATCTCTTCCGTGTCTGCAACCGCGACCAATTTGACACAAACCACATCGTCGGGAAGAGAAGCGAAAGAGGGGAGCAGCTCAAGGGAAAAATCGGCATCGCTCCAGGCTTTGGTCAGTTCCCCGACCTGAGTGCCGTAGATTTTATCCGTACCGTAGACAAAAATATCAACCGATGAGGGCAATTTTTGCTCCAAATCCTTTAGAATAGATAGCATAAGCGAACGGGAGATCAAACAGACCGGATTCAATTGTCCGGTTGCCGGGTCGTAGATCATCGCTCCGTTATACAAAATGACGGGACAAGTCAGCTGCAACTGTTCGATGAATTTTATGCTTTCTTTGTAACTGCGCCCGGTAGCCAGTGTAAAGATCCCGCCATTTTCGCGGAACAGAGCAATGCTGTCTCTATTTTCAGCCGAGATTTCTTTCGAATCATTGAGAAGGGTGCCATCCAGATCAGATACGAGAAAGGGGTAAAACAATGATTTCATAAGTTCTGATCAACTCCTTTGCAATGCAAGTATAGCGAATTCGGATGAAGCGGGAGTTGAGGTTTTGTTCAATTATGGCAAAGTGATATGATTCCAAGAAGTATATCATAATTTTTCAGTTTCATATAGGGGAAAATTTGCTTAGGGGAAGAGTAGCATGGATTTACAAATGATCTTTCAACGGTATCGGAATTGCCGGATGTGTCCTTTACATACCCGCCGGACGCAAGTGGTAATCGGAGAGGGAAATCCCCATTCTCCGCTGATGATTGTCGGGGAAGGGCCCGGGGCGGATGAAGACCGGCAGGGGCGCCCCTTTGTCGGACGGGCCGGGCAGCTGTTAAATAAGATTTTGCAGGCGGCGGAGATTCCGCGGGAGGAAATTTATATCACCAACATTGTGAAATGCCGCCCGCCGGGCAACCGAACACCGCATGATGAGGAAATGGCCACTTGTATTCAGATTTTGCGCCAGCAATTTCTGGTGATTCGCCCCAAAATCATTGTCACTTTGGGATCGGCGCCTACCCGTGCCCTCATCGATCCCAGGGCGCGCATCACCAGAGTCAGGGGGAAATGGGTGGAGAAAAAAGGGGTTCGCTTTATGCCCACCTTTCATCCGGCTTATCTGTTGCGCAATCCGGCTGCGAAACGGGAAGCATGGGAAGATTTCAAGCAGATTCGCGACGCGTACCGGATGGTGCTGACACAAGAGAGAGGAGGAGGGCCAGCCAGATGGAAAGATTGAGTCAGATTTTGACACGAATTGATGGAAAAGGATACAAGGCATATAAGGATATTCAGGGAGAATACCGCTTTGGGAAATTCACCCTGTTTATTGACCACGTTCAGGGGGATCCGTTCGCTTCGCCTTCGCGCATCCGGATCAGAGTATCGCAGCGGATCACGAAACACCGTCCGGAATGGCTGAAAAACGCCTTGCGGCAGACAGCGCTGGAAGACTGGTGGGTGCGAAAATGGGCGGAGCGCATCGGACGTTTTTCCCGCCGGACAACAGGGACGGGGAAAAGCGGGCTGATTGCGATTGACCGTCCGGGCCAGCAGATATTGAAACGCGCGGCCGCGGTGGTTACTGCTGATCATCTCGAGGTGCGCCTTTCCGTCGGGTTGCCGGCTCGGGGCCGAACCGTGCTGGGAAAGCAGGCCCGGCAAATGCTTCTTGAGGATCTGCCGCAACTGGTGGATGAAACGTGTATCCTGCGGGAAGCGGATTTCCGCTCCATTGAAGCCAGAATGCAACTGGTCGACAACCAGCAGGCCATCCGGGAGGAGATGGACAGGAACGGCTGGGTTTCATTTGTGGCCGACGGTTCAATCCTGCCGCGAAAAAGCGGCATCAATGACCAGCCGCTCAGAGGCGAGTCGGTGATTCCGTTCAGAACCCCGCCTTCCTTTAAAGTGTCGATTGCCGTGCCGCATGGTGCCCCGATCACGGGGATGGCCATTCCGCGAGGGGTTACGTTGATTGTCGGGGGTGGTTATCATGGGAAGAGCACCCTCTTAAAAGCCATTGAACGGGGGGTTTATCACCATATCGAGGGAGACGGGCGGGAATATGTGCTCACCGTTCCCGATGCCGTCAAGATTCGCTCCGAAGACGGGCGGCGGGTGGAAAAAGTGAATATCTCCCCGTTTATCAGCCGGTTGCCTTTTGGGAGAGCGACGGAGCGTTTTTCTACAGACGATGCGAGCGGAAGCACTTCGCAGGCGGCCAATATCATGGAAAGTTTGGAGATGGGTTGCTCCTGCCTGTTGATGGATGAGGATACCAGTGCCACCAACTTCATGATTCGCGATGCCCGAATGCAGGCGTTGGTCAGCAAAGGAAAAGAGCCGATCACTCCCTTTATCGACAAAGTGCGCCAGCTGTATGAAGAAAAGGGAGTTTCGACGATTCTGGTCCTGGGTGGATCAGGTGATTACTTTGATGTCGCCGACCATGTGATCATGATGGATCACTATACCCCCTGTGATGTAACCGAAGAAGCAAAGGACATCGCCCGGTCTTATCAGCTTGCGCGTAAACGGGAAGGCGGGGAATCTTTTGGTGAGGTGACGCCCCGGTTTCCGCTGGCGGAAGGATTTGATGCCCATAAGGGAAGAAAGGAAAAAGCAGATGCCTTGGGCCTTGATACGATCCAGTTGGGCACCGGCCGCATTGATCTTTCTGCATTGGAACAATTGGTCGATCCCAGCCAGACGAGAGCGATCGCCCAGATCTTGCGCGTGCTGGGAGAGAAAGTGGACGGGAGCAAAAGTTTGCGCGAACTGATTGATGAGGTGTTTGCCGAGTTGAAGCAACAGGGCTTTGATGCGATTTCCCCGTATCGACGCGGGCATCACCCGGGTGATTTGGCCTTGCCGCGCAAGCTGGAAGTGGCGGGTGCGGTCAATCGCTTGCGTTCGCTCGAAGTGAGAGGAGAATAGTGAATGGATGAAGTGATCGTGTATACCGACGGTGCGTGTTCGTACAATCCGGGCCCCGGTGGCTGGGCAGCCATTTTGTTGCATGGGTCGCGCCGCAAGGAAATTTCCGGCGGGGAACGGGAGACCACGAACAATCGCATGGAGCTGACAGCCGTGATCCGGGCCTTGGAAGCCCTGAAAAAACCGTGCCGGGTGAAGGTACACTCCGACAGTGCCTATATCGTCAATTGTTTCAAGCAAAAATGGCATGTTAAATGGCAAAAAAACGGCTGGGTGACCGCCAGTAAAAAGCCGGTCGAAAACAAAGACCTGTGGCAGCGGCTGCTCGAACTGATGAAACAGCACGAGGTTGAGTTTATTAAGGTGAAAGGGCACAGCGACGTGGAATTAAATAATCGTTGTGATGAATTGGCCCGGGCTGCTGTTCCCAGATGAGGGTATGCAAACCGACCGATTGGTGTTATGATGGAATGTTGGATGTTCGATCAAAAATAAGGAGGTGGTACAGGTGAGACCCGACCAATTGAAGCAAAAATTGATCGAAAAAGCCAGGGAGATCGGAATTGACAAGATCGGTTTTGCCAGCGCTGACCCCTTTGTTGAACTGAAGGAGCGGCTCAGGGAAAGCCGGGAAAAAGGTTATGCTTCCGGATTTGAAGAACCGGATTTGGAAAAGAGGGTATGCCCCGAACTCTCATTGCCCCAGGTCAAATCGCTGATCGCGATTGCGCTCGCCTACCCCTCCAAATTAAAAAATCCTCCCCGTTCGGAACCGGGGGCATACCGCGGGATTTTTTGCCGGGCTTCCTGGGGGGAAGATTATCATGTCGTGCTGCGCGAGAAAATGATGCAACTGGAAGCTTATTTAAAAACGCTGGTGCCGGGTGTCCGGACGCAGGTTATGGTCGATACCGGCGCCCTGTCCGACCGCGCCGTCGCTGAACGGGCCGGAATCGGCTTTGTTGGCAAGAATACAGCGTTGATTACCGAGGAATTCGGTTCCTGGGTTTATCTGGGTGAGATGTTGACCGACGTTTACCTGCCGCCGGATGAGCCCGTTCTTGATGGGTGCGGTGATTGCACCCTTTGTATGGATGCCTGTCCGACGGGAGCGCTGGTCCAGCCGGGGCAGTTGAACGCCAAAAGTTGCATTGCTTATTTGACGCAAACCAAAGACTTGCTGCCCGATGCCTACCGGACAAAGCTGGGAAACCGATTGTACGGATGCGACACCTGTCAAACGGTCTGCCCCAAGAACCGCAAGCTGCATTTTGACCATCATGAAGCGTTCCGGCCGGATCCCGAGAAGGTAAAGCCGCTTTTAAAACCCCTTCTCACGATGAGCAATCGCCAGTTTAAGGAGAAATTCGGCCCGATGTCCGGTTCATGGCGGGGCAAAAAACCGATTCAACGGAACGCGATTATTGCCCTGGCTCATTTTAAAGACCGGACTGCGATTCCGGACCTGATTTCCCTTCTGCACGAGGATCCCCGCCCCGTCATTCGCGGCACTTCCGCCTGGGCTTTGGGGAGAATCGGAGGCGAGGAAGCCAGACAGGCATTGCTGAAGGCGAAACAGAAGGAACAGGAAGAAGAAGTATTGGCGGAAATTGATAAAGGATTGGACATGCTTGCGGAAGAATGCATCTGAAAGAAAAGCATGTGAAAAAGCGGCGTGATTTTGCCCCTTGAAGATGAAAGCTGCCCGTTTGCCGGGGCAGCTCTTTTTTTCTTAATAAAAGCCGCCCTCAATTGTGCGCAAAATCGGCGGGTTCAAAAAGGAGGGAGGATCGTTTTTCATCAATCATTGGATACAAAAGGATAGCGATGGATCAAAAACGAACTGATGATAAAGCAAGCAAATGCGAAAATGAAGTTGTATAATAATTGATTCCAATAGACAGATAGATGAAAAATACCATCCTGAAACATATCGAAAAATGACGGAAACATAACAGGGGAAAATTCTCTCAGGAAGATGCCTCGGAGAGATCCGACTCCCAGTATTAAAATGATTATTGTGATTATGATATGAAACGAAACTGAGTTTTTGAAAATCAAAGATGTCATTTGACTGAAAATGGAGATGGCGATCATGCCGGTAACAAGGATGAGAAAGATAAACATCATCAGGATGGGAGGGTCGAATTGCAATTTTAATGTCTTTAAATAAAACGATTGAGCAAAAGAGCTCCAACTTTTAGCTGCCGGGAAAAATAAAAAACCTACGATCAAATGGACAAACAAATACCATGTACAATACAGGATCACGATAATAGCAGTGGAAATGATCTTGGAACCCCACCACCCCTGACGCGACTTTATACGCGTAAGTACAAAAGTATCAAAGCCTCCTGTGACCCCCGTCAGATCGTACAGATAGAAAAAAATCGGAGAAATCATGCTGAACCATCCGATGAATTTCCATATGTGATCATGCGCAAAAAGCCCACCCGACGAGATCACCAAGTAGTCCCAGAGATTGGGGGATAACTGTGCTGCACTTGCAGTCACATGAAGAAAATTCACCTGTGCAAGAGCAAGAACGATAAATAAAACGGTTGTTATTAACAGATTTTTCAAACGAAGAACAAGTAACAAATTCAAGTGAATCAGTGTTTTCATACGATCCATCCTAAATTGATCGAGTTAAATTGATTCGTCTGAACAGTAATAATCCCAACAGGACTGAGAAAGTAAAAAGAAGAAAATGATATGTAAGTGACCAATGAGTCGTAAATCCAGGTGTGTTTACGATTAATTTATTTGGATACTGAGATAAAAACATCATCTGAGAAGTTGGGAACCATTTCTCAATTTCCCTCATTTTTAACCAAGCAACATATGACAGGATATTCATAAATGCCCCTGTTCCCCAAGTGAACACAGTGTTTCGCAAAATCAATGAAACCATAAGCAAAAATGTTCCATAAGCGGTTAAACCAAAAATATATAAACATTCGATCATGATCAGTACAAATGATGGAGAAGTCTCCTCTGTAAACAGTGAATGGGAACTCCATGTAAAATCAAGCGGCAAACCTGAAAGCAAACCTGAGATCAGATATATAACAGTACATATCATTGTAAATAAAAAAGCACAGACAAATAAGACGCAGATTTTAGCCAGTAGCCAGGAGAGCCTGGATCTGGCACGTGTCAAAATTAATCCCGCATACCCATTGTTAAGATCACTCAGGATTAAATCCGCAACGAGAATCAGAAAAATGGAAGGAAGCATTACCATACAATTAAACTGTTGTGTCAATGCATTTATGATGTAATCCAGTACGTTCAGTGATTGAATTCCATTTCTGCGAGAGAAAAAAATGACAAAAGAAAAATGATCACAAACACAACTAACCAGCGCCATTTTCGACGATAAAACAGCTGCATAAGCTCAAATGTAATCATTTTCAACCTCTCTTACATCGACAGTTTTTACTCCGATCTCTGTTAAAAATGACATCATCTCATCCCGATTTTTCCATTTTCCTTTGCATATGCCGGCAGGATAACCGTCTACTCTTTCCGTGATTTGCAATAATAAACCTTGTTGATAAATATGTTCCAAATCACTCAGATTGTTTGTGATAATCAGCCAACTTTTATCACGCTGCTCTCTGACCGGATGCAAGGTGCCGTTTTGTATCATAAAAACCCGGTCACAATATCTGTTTATTTCTTCTTTATTGTGCGATACCATCATTACAGCTGCTCCCTGCTCCACCTGCTCTTTCATAATCCCGGAAAAAAAGAATCTTTCCCTCTTGATCCAAACCGTTGGTGGGCTCGTCAAACAACAAAATATTCGGCTTTTTCATTATAGCCTGTGCAATACCCAGTCGTTGGCGCATTCCCAATGAATAAGACTTAACGGGTTTTCGGTTGTCAGGATCCAAACCCACTCGTTTAATGGCTTCTCTTACGGCTTGCTCATTTATTTTTTGCTGTATATCGGCCAGTATTGTTAAATTCTTCAGACCGGAAAGTTGTGGCAGGAAAGCAGGGGATTCGATCAGTGCTCCAACAGATGCGGGTAATTCACCGATCAAACCAAGGCGAACCGCTCTGCCTGACACCCGAACTTCTCCCCTGTCAGGATATATCAACCCTGTAACCAATCGTAACAGAGTGGTTTTCCCGCAACCATTTGGACCAACGATCCCCACTACTTCACCGGAAGCAACGGTTAAGTTGATATCATTTAACACTTGTTTGTTCCCCAGTTTTTTAGATACTTTAGTGAACTCTACCAAATTGTTGATTTTATCCATTGTAAACCCTCGCTTTAAAGTTTCTGGCAAAGAAAAAGTAGGTTAACGTGTAAAATACAATGGATAAGACAATCCAAATGAAAGGAATTTCAAGTGTACGATAACTGAAATGATTCAATATGTACGCTCCGACTAAGTCGAGGGGGGCATATCGGGTTAAATTTATAGAATAAAGAACGAAATGTAATACGATGAATAACAGCCAGGGAGTCGCAACAACGATGTAAATGTTTTTGACTGTTGTGGAAACGAAAACCGATACCATTGAGATGAATACGGCTGACAGGGCACTGTTGAAAATGATCAGCAAGATATAGAGAAACGGATGGTCGATAAACAAAGATCCGGCATATTTTGGGATGAATGAACTGTGGATTTTATTGATATCGCTTATATTTGGAAATTGTATTGCAGCCAAAACGAAACAAAACAGTTCTGATATGAATACAAATACAAAACTGACAACAGATGCAGAAACCATTTTTCCCACAATGTAAGTTTTGTAAGAAGTTCTCATAAGCACATATTGTATAAAGCCTGACTTCTTATCCCATGCCAGCGAATCACCGGCAGCCAAAGAAACGATCAGCGCAAATACCAAAGGCAATAAACCTGAGGCTCCATTACCGTGTGCATATAAAAAAGCGAAGTAAAAATTATGATTTGCCGTTACGGGTACAAGCGGTCCAGGACGGTATGCTTCAAAACCTTGAATAAAAAAAGCCGACATGATTAAAAAAGCCACTAATGCCTGCCGGCGAAAGAACGCCCGCCTTATTTCCATTTTTGTGATTTTTGTTAACAAATCGGCCCCTCCTTTCCCAAAAAAACAAGAAGAATAAGAGAGTGTGTTTACGACTCTCCCATTCTTATAAGAATAATGGTGGCTTTGTGTATCAAGATGAGAGACCCTGTTATTAATTTTTGCTTCAGCATTTAGAATCCTTCATATTTTTGATTATTAATCGAATAATTTTTTGATGATGGTCAATATTTGATTATTGTGATTTTCTGTCGCATGCCATCTTTACATATTTTCTTCGGAACGTGGATTAAATCGAGCAGCCCTTGTTGAAGGGGGCAAAAAATCCGTAATTATCCCACAGATCCCGGCTATCCGATCAATATTATTTTTTCATTTTTCGTAAAGGAAAAATTTTTGTATCGATTCCTTGTGTGTATGAATGTTATTGTAATATAATATTATATCTTTCCTTCTGGATAACGAGCTTCATTTCCTCAAAAGGGAGTGTGATGCTTCTTCCTTGCATGGCAGTATTCTTCAGTTTTCGGAAGTGTGGCGGGGCTGTCATTCGTGTGGTTCCCGCATTATTGGCATTTAAAGCTGAAGCGGTCTTAACCACGACTGGTTAAGGTGGCTGGGAGTCCGCAGCAGTGCCGAAATGGGTTAAAATATTTTTGAAACTTTTTCTCTTTTTTTTCGTCTGTTTTATAGGAGATCTGCTGCGAGGCAATGTTGGTTGAAATAGAAGCATTTTGGCAAACAAAACAGTCTTGTTGCAATCCTTCCAATATGATGCAATTTTATTCGCCATATTACATGTTATGGTGTTGGTAAGGAGGGTTTTCATTCAGTTCGTTATTTGTGATAAAATTTTTGTAATCCCAAGTAGGAGGGTATTTTCGATGGCTTCCGGATCACAGGTCATAGCATGGAGCCAGATGGAAAGTCCGGTCGGACCACTGACTCTTGTGGCCAGCCATCATGGGTTGTGCCACCTCGATTTTGCCAAAAAAAGCGCCCCGACAGTTGGAATTCAGATCTGGTTGAATCAATGGTTTAACCATTACCGTTTGGAACGGAATGAGCAAGCCTTATTGCCGTACATGCAACAATTGAACGAATATTTTAATAAACAGCGGCGGGAGTTTGATATTCCGCTCGACCTGCACGGTACGGCATTTCAAAAGTTGGTATGGAGATACCTTCGGACGATTCCATATGGTGAAGTGCGCTCATATAAAGATGTGGCACTGGGGATCGGAGCATCTAAAGCCGTGCGCGCCGTAGGAGGGGCAAACAATAAAAATCCCATTTCGATCATTATTCCCTGCCACCGCGTGATCGGATCCAACGGATCGCTGGTCGGTTACGGCGGCGGGCTTCATATTAAAGAATATCTGTTAACACTTGAAGGCTGGTTAAAACCGAAAGAGGAATCATAAGGAAAGATGGCGGATCAGGAACATCCGCCTTTTTTAGTGAGTGGCATTGCCGGTCAGCTGTACCCCCGCTCCTTTCTTTTTTGCTTCACTCATCCTCGTGAGACCGGGTGGAGGGAAAAGTATACCTTTTCTGACATTTTTCATACAGTGTGGTATAAAAGGAAAGGAGTTTTCGCTTTATGAGCAGCAGTGGAGAAAATTGGATGGAGGCCGGCATTCGCGCGTACAATCCGCTGGCGGCAGTGCAATATGCCAGCACTTATTGGAATGGAGCAAACCGCGCTTATCGTTTTTTTCATGACGATTGTACCAACTTCATCTCGCAGTGCCTGCATGCCGGAGGGCTGCCGATGGTTTTTTCGTCCAAATCAGGCCGGGAATGGTGGTACCGCCGGGGAGCAAAGGGGCACTCCTGGAGTTACAGTTGGACCGTAGCCCATGCGTTTCACCATATGTTGCAGGCAGGCGGGCCGACGGGTCGTTGCCGCAGATTGAGCAGTCCGGCTGAACTTCGGCTCGGGGATGTGATCTGCTACGATTTTGAAGGGGACGGGCGCTGGAATCACAATACGATTGTGACCGGATTTGACGCTGCCGGGCAACCGCTGGTCACGGCCCATACGTATAACTGCCACAACCGGCGCTGGGAATATTACGATTCCGTTGCGTATACCCCGAGGATTCGCTATGATTTTTTTCACATCAGTTGAAGCCCGGTTTGCCATTTGGGTAAAATAAAAGAGATGTTTCGAGAATGGAAGGGATGAAGGCACGTGCCATTTCACATTGTACTCGTTGAACCGGAGATTCCGCAAAATACGGGGAATATTGCACGCACGTGTTCAGTGACGGGAGTCAAGTTGCATCTGGTTCATCCGCTCGGCTTTAAAATTGACGATACCAAATTGAAGCGCGCGGGTCTGGATTATTGGCATGAACTGGATATTGAGCATCACGATTCATTTGCCCAGTTGCAAGCAAAATATCCGGCCGGGCGCTTTTTTTGTGCCACGACGAAGGCAAGCCGCGCACATACCGATTTTCAGTACGAAGAAGGCGACTTTTTTGTGTTTGGCAAGGAAACCAAAGGACTCCCGCCGGAAATACTGAACCGGCATCGTGAAACATTGATTCGGATCCCGATGCGGCCGTCGACCCGCTCGCTCAACCTCTCCAATTCGGTGGCGATCGTGGTTTATGAGGCGCTTCGGCAATTGAATTTCCCCGGGCTTTCCTGAATGAAAACCAGCATCTTTTTTGTGACAGGACCCGGGGACGAAAGGATTTAATCTATTTGGGACGTCGTGGTTCCGCATGGACCAGCGCACGCTGAATGGCTTTTGGCCGCCAGGGTTTGAAATCATTTGCAGAGAGTGGGGGAAGGCATGATAAAAGCCTGTTTATTCGATCTGGATGGAACTCTTTTGCCGCTTGATACCGAAGCTTTTGTAAAAGTATATTTGCAAGCCTTGGCCCCTTATGTAGCCCATGTCGTTCCGCCGGACAAGCTGGTTCCGATCATCTGGAAAGCGACGGGGGCGATGATTGAAAACGACCAGGCTGACCTGACCAACGAAGAAGTATTCACCCGGGCTTTTTTGCAGCTTTCAGGACTTGAAAAAGAGGAAATTTGGCCTTTGTTTGACCGCTTCTATAAAGAAGAATTTCCGAAGCTGGAGAAACATGCGGAAAAAAGTGCCCTTGCCCGCCAGGTGGTCCAGGCTGCTCTTGACCGGGGATATCAGGTGGCGGTTGCGACCAACCCCGTTTTTCCGAGAGAGGCGATTTATGAGCGGTTGCGTTGGGCGGGATTGGACGATCTTCCTTTTGCCACGGTAACCGTTTATGAAGAAACGCATTTTTGCAAGCCGCATCCCGGTTATTACAGGGAAGTGGCCGGACGGTTGGGCGTGTCGCCGGAAGAGTGCGTGATGATCGGCAATGACATGCAGGAGGATATGGTGGCCTCCGTTGTGGGCATGCGCACTTTTTTCCTGAAAGAATACCGGATTGACCGTGGGCGCCCGTCCTACGACTTTGATCAGGAGGGAACCATGGAAGATTTGTTCCAATCCATTTGCAAGGGGACGGGTGTTTTTCAAAAGGAACATCCGGTAAAAAAATAAAAACAGTCTCGAAAAAACCTTGGATTTTTGCCAAGGTTTTTCTATCTTTTTCCTTTGAAATTTGATAAAATAGAAGTAACAACTTTCTATTTGTAGCATATACATGATATAAAATATCGCCTTACTCTTTCCTATTTCAGTAATCTATAGTCACTAGGGGATACTGACGAGGCAGGTATAAAATCAGAAAAGTCTAACTCAGGGTTTGTCTTTCACTGAAGGAGAGGAGGCTTTCCATGGATATTCTCAAACGGATTGCCGAGTACCGCGATCGCGAGAAAAAGCTGATGTGGGAAGGAACCTTCGCCGACTACCTGGACATCGTGAAGAAGAACCCCCGTGTGGCTCAAACCGCTCATTCCAGAGTTTATGATATGATTGCGAAAGCAGGCATTGAGACAGATGCCCAAGGAAATAAAAAGTACTTGTTTTTCAGCAAGGAGCTGTTCGGGCTGGATCACGCCATCGAACGACTGGTGGAAGAGTATTTTCATTCAGCAGCGCGGCGCTTGGATGTGCGCAAACGCATTTTGCTTCTGATGGGTCCTGTCAGCGGCGGGAAGTCGACGATTGTGACGATGCTGAAAAAAGGGCTGGAGGAATACTCGCGCACGGATGAAGGGGCCTTGTACGCGATCAAAGGCTGCCCGATGCATGAAGAGCCGCTGAACCTGATCCCGCGCGAACTTCGTCCTGAGTTTGAAAAAGAATTCGGAGTGCGGATTGAAGGAAACCTCTGCCCCTATTGCCGCTTCCGTTTGCAAGAGGAATACGGGGGCCGGATCGAGGATATGGCCGTGTACCGCGTCCTGCTCTCAGAAGATGAGCGCATCGGGATCGGTACATTCAGCCCGTCTGACCCGAAATCTCAGGATATTGCCGACTTGACGGGAAGCATCGACTTCTCCACCATCACCGACTACGGTTCGGAGTCCGATCCGCGGGCTTACCGTTTTGACGGTGAGTTGAACAAGGCGAACAGGGGTCTGATGGAGTTCCAGGAAATGCTCAAATGTGATGAGAAATTTCTCTGGAATTTGCTTTCCCTCACACAGGAAGGCAATTTCAAAGCAGGCCGTTTTGCCTTGATCTCGGCCGATGAAGTGATCATTGCCCATACCAATGAGTCGGAGTACAAAGCATTTATCGCCAACAAGAAAAATGAAGCTCTGCAATCACGGATTATCGTGATGCCGATTCCATACAATTTGAGTGTAACAGAAGAAGAGAAAATTTACAAAAAATTGATCGGACAAAGCGACCTCGCCCATATTCACATCGCTCCCCACTCGCTGCGAACCGCCGCCATTTTTTCCGTCCTGACCCGGCTGAAAGAATCGAAAAAACAAGGTGTCGACCTGCTGAAGAAAATGCGCCTGTACGATGGTGAAGCAGTTGAAGGCGCCAATGACATCGATTTGGATGAATTGCGCAATGAGCACCTGGACGAAGGGATGTCCGGAATCGATCCCCGCTATGTGATCAACCGGATCTCCAGCGCCCTGATCAAAACGGATGCCGATTTTATCAACGCACTTGATATCCTTCGTTCCCTCAAGGAAGGATTGGACCAACATCCTTCGATCACTCCCGAGCAACGAGAAAAATACCTCCACTTTATTTCCATCGCCCGCAAAGAATACGATGAAATCGCCAAAAAAGAAGTACAAAAAGCATTTGTCTACTCTTATGAAGAATCGGCCAAAGTCCTGATGGATAACTATCTGGACAATGTGGAAGCTTACTGCAACTGGCAAAAAATCCGCGATCCCATCACCGGTGAAGAGCTGGAGCCGGATGAAAAACTGATGCGCTCGATCGAAGAGCAGATCGGCATCTCGGAAAATGCGAAAAAGGCGTTCCGGGAAGAGATATTAATCCGCATTTCCGCGTATGCCCGCAAAGGCAAACGCTTCGATTACAATACCCATCCCCGCCTGAGGGAAGCGATTCAGAAGAAACTGTTTGCCGATTTGAAAGATGTCGTCAAAATCACCACCTCAACCAAAACGCCGGATGAAAACCAGTTGAAAAAAATCAATGAAGTGATTGCCAGACTGGTGGAAGAATACGGCTACACACCCGCCAGCGCCAATGAGCTGCTGCGTTATGTCGGGAGCTTGCTCAATCGCTAAGCCCGCACTTCGGTGCGATTCTAAATGGGAGGTGAAAGAACATGAAGCACCCCCTGTTTATCGTCTCGGAAGAAGACTGGTCCCTGCACCGCAAGGGCTATGAAGACCAGATGCGGCACCAGGAAAAGGTGAAGGAAGCGATCCGCAAAAATTTGCCCGATTTGGTCAGCGAGGAAAGTATCATCATGTCGGATGGGCAGCAAATCATCAAAATCCCGATTCGCTCGATGGAAGAATACCGTTTTCGCTATAACTACAACAAGGGAAAACACGTTGGCCAAGGGGACGGCAACAGCAAAGTGGGCGACGTGCTCGGCCAAGATCCGACAGATGGCAAACCGGGCCCGGGGAAAGGCCAGGGAGCAGGTGATCAGGCCGGAATTGATTACTACGAAGCGGAAATTTCCATCGCCGAACTGGAAGGGATTCTCTTCTCCGAGCTGGAGCTCCCGCACATGGAACGGAAAGAACAGGTCGACATGACCGTTGAAGATATTCGCTTCAATGATGTACGGAAGAAAGGCTTGATGGGCAATATCGACAAAAAGAGAACGCTGCTGGAAGCGATCAAGCGCAATGCGCTCAATGGAAAGAAGAAGAAAGTGCAAATTTCCGTCGATGACTTGCGGTTTAAAACATGGGAAGAGATCGTGACCCCGCACTCCAACGCCGTGGTCATCGCAATGATGGATACCAGCGGTTCGATGGGAATCTTTGAAAAGTACATTGCACGCAGCTTCTTCTTTTGGATGGTTCGCTTTCTCAGAACCAAATACCAACATGTCGAAATCGTCTTCATCGCCCATCATACCGAAGCCAAGGAAGTAAGCGAAGAATCTTTTTTCACCAAAGGGGAAAGCGGCGGAACCATCTGTTCCTCCGCCTATCGGAAAGCATTGGAAATCATTGATACCCGTTATTCACCTGACCGCTACAACATTTATCCTTTTCACTTCTCCGATGGCGACAACCTCAGTTCCGACAATGAGCGCTGTGTCGAACTGGTTAAGGAAATCCTCAAACGTGCCAATATGTTCGGCTACGGTGAAGTAAATCAGTACAACCGGCATTCCACGCTGATGACAGCCTACCGCCACATCAAAGAACCGCGTTTTTCCCACTTTGTGATCAGAGAAAAAAGCCAGGTGTATGATGCTTTGAAGCATTTTTTCGGGAAGAAAGAGGTCCATTAATGCAAAAAGCCAACCGCCTTCTCCGGCAGTCTCGGAGAGGCGGTTTTTTTTATTCTTCCCATTATCGGGGGTTTTCCCGCAAATACCGGACCGGAACGAATTCCGTCAGCCAGACGCCATTGGCCGATTGGAAAAACGTATACCCATCCCGATGCATTTCCCGGGACAGAATCTGAAGGACGACCGGGGTTCCGTGTCTTTTTCCGACCCGGCGGGCTGTGACGGGATCCGGGGACAGATGGACATGATGACGATTTCCCTTGAGTAATCCTTTTTTGCGGATGGAGGGGAGAAAGCGAAGAGCTGTTCCGTGAAAGAGCAGGTCCGGCGGTTTTACCGGATCCAAATTCAGGTCAATCGCGACGGAATGGCCTTGATTCGCCCGGATTTTTTGCCTGTCTTCACTGAAGGCGAAGCGCTGTTTGTTATTGGTTCGGACGATCTGTTCCAGAGTCTCGCGGTCCAATGGCACTCCGTGTTTCCGGCAAGCGTGGATGAGTTCCTCCACGTTTACCCATCCGTTCGGATCCAGTTGAATCCCGATGAGATCAGGCCGATGCCGCAACACTTTGCTGAGGAATTTGCTTGATTTGATAGATTCCGCCCGCATAAAATCCACTCCTGTTAAATGGGTAAGATTCCGCTGATATCCCATGACTTTATCATGTTATATTATTCTTAAACTTCCGGTCAAAACCCTGATCACAAGGAGTGGCATGATGCCTGCTTACAACAAACTGGTGCGTGATTTGATTCCCCGGGTCATTGAACATGCCGGAAAGAAGTGCAGGACCCGTGTTTTGGATGAGAAAGAATACAAAGCGGAATTACAAAAAAAATTGCGCGAAGAGGTTAATGAATACTTAAGCAGCCGCAATGATCAAGAAGCATTGGAAGAGCTGGCCGACGTGCTGGAGATTTTGCATGCGCTGACGGAATCCCATGGTTTTGCAATCAAAGATCTGGAAGATTTGCGCCGAAGGAAAGCGGAGGAGAGAGGACGGTTTAAGCAAAAAATCTTTCTGATCGATGTGGAGGATTAAAACAGGAAACGAAAAGGGAGATCGGACGGATTGCGTTTGTGTCTGATCAGGTGTTGCCCGCTTTTTCTCTTCAGGGAAAAGAGCGGGCAATTTTATCTTTACTAATGGCGTAAATCGGAGTAATATACGATTAATTCTATATTAAGCGCTGAATCTGTACAGAGCGGGGGAACCGAAAAAGCAACGATTTGCTTTAGGGGTGAATCCCGGGTGTTTCCCGGGTAGGGTCACTCTCATGACCCGAATCCGTCAGCTAACCTCGTAAGCGTTATGGGAGGGAAACGGTATGTGATAAACCACGGAAGGAGTTTCTCTTTTTTGTGGTTTTTTCTATTGCTTCATTTATGAAAAGCGGCTGTCTTGATTAACCGCGCACAGAGCGAATCGGAACTTCGGAGAAGGCGGCAAGAGCTGCGGACACATAGTTTTTGATGTCCTGTCAATATTATGCAATAAATACCACCGGTTACCGGGAACACTATTTACTGTTGCATGATTCACCAGTTTTTCAGGTTTTGGAGGAATCATATGTTCAGCAAAATCAAACGCATTCTGATTGGAAGACCATTGAGGTCGAATGAGTTGCACAGCCAGAAATTAAACAATTTGAAAGCATTGGCCACTCTCTCTTCTGATGCGCTCTCTTCTGTGGCCTACGGCCCGGAGCAAATTCTCATCGTCCTTGCTACGGTCGGTGCATTGGCCTTTTGGTATTCCCTGCCCATCGCGGTGGGCGTGCTCATATTATTGGTGGCCTTGATCTTATCCTATCGCCAGATCATTTATGCCTACCCTCAGGGCGGCGGGTCTTATATGGTGGCGAAGGAAAATCTGGGGATGAATATTGGCCTTGTTGCGGGCGGGTCATTGTTGATCGACTATATCCTGACCGTCGCGGTGAGCGTTTCGGCCGGGACGGATGCGATTACCTCCGCTTTTCCGGTGGTGCATCCCCATAAAGTGGGGATCGCGGTCTGCATTGTGGTTGTGATCACGATTTTGAATTTGCGGGGACTGACCGAATCAGCTTCCATTTTGGCCTATCCCGTCTATTTGTTCGTATTTGCCCTGGCTATGCTGATTGTTGTCGGCTTGTATCAGGTATTGACAGGGGCAGCCCCGGCTCATGTGCATGCAAGCATCGGAACACCGGTGGCGGGGATCAGCCTGTTTCTCCTCCTGAAGGCTTTTTCTTCAGGATGTTCTGCGTTGACGGGGGTTGAAGCCATTTCCAACGCGATTCCCAACTTTAAAGAACCCGCTCCCAAAAATGCGGCCTTTACCTTGGTGATCATGGGACTTATTTTAGCGTCCCTTTTTTCCGGCATTGTCTTTTTGGCCTATTGGTATGGGATCGCACCCTCAGCAAAGGAGACGGTGCTTTCTCAACTGGGACGGGCTGTTTTTGGTCGGAATGGCTTCTATTATTTCATTCAGGCGACCACCGCGCTGATCTTGGTGCTGGCGGCCAATACCGGGTTTTCGGCCTTCCCGTTACTCGCATACAGCCTGGCCAAGGATAAATTTATGCCGCGAGCCTTTACCGTAAGGGGAGACCGCCTTGGCTATTCCAACGGAATCGTTACCCTGGGTCTGGCCTCAATTATCTTGATTATCGTTTTTCAGGGAAATACAGAAAATCTGATTCCTCTGTATGCGGTAGGGGTATTTATCCCGTTTACGCTGTCACAAACCGGGATGATTCTGAAGTGGGTCAGGTCAAAGCCGAAAGGCTGGATCGGCAAATTGGCGGCCAACCTTGCCGGGGCCCTGATTTGTTTTCTGATTTTGATCATCTTTTTTATCACCAAATTTCAGCATGTATGGATGAGTCTTGTTTTCATTCCGATCTGTGTGTTTATTTTCCATAAAATTCATCAGCACTATGTCGCGGTCGGCGATCAGCTGCGCGTCGACTTGTCACATAAGCTGAGCGAGATCAAAACGGCCGGCAACGTGGTGATCGTGCCGGTTGCCGGGATAACGAAAGTGGTGGAGCAATCCCTCGTTTATGCCAAATCGTTGTCCGATAACGTGGTTGCTGTCTATATCGGATCAAGCCCGGAAGCCATCGATCGCATGGAAAGAGAATGGGCCGAATGGCAGACGGGAGTCAGACTGGTGACGTTGCATTCCTTATACCGCAGTGTATTAACGCCGCTGAGTGAATTTATCGATATGGTGAAAGCGAAAGCGGACAAAAAAGGAGCCAGGGTGACTGTGGTCATGCCCCAATTTATCACCAAGAAGTGGTGGCACGGGATTCTGCACAATCAGTCGGGATTTCTCATCATGGCCTATCTGTTGCGCATGCGCGATGTGATTGTCACGATCGTTCCATACCAGTTGCAAAAATAAATGTTTACTTCGGGGAGCCCGTCTTTTGGGGGCTCCTTTTTTGATGGCAGGCATCCTTCACAAGGCTGTTCCTCGTCGATGGATCAGGACCAGTCCGAAAACAATCAAAAGCATCCCCGAAAAAGCAAGGAGAGAGAGCGGATCATGAAAGATCAGATAATCGAAAAGCGCCGTGACCGGGGGGACACCGTAAAACAGGCTGGTGACATTGGTCAGATTCCCTTTTTGGATCAAGAAGTACAGCATCATGGAAGCACCGACAGAGATCACCAACGACATCCACGATAAACTGAGGAGAAACACGGGACTCCAGTGAACCTGCCATCCCCCGAAAAAAGGAAGCAAGAGAAGAATCACCAGCAACCCTCCGGAATATTGAATTGCCATGTTTACCGGCTGACTCAGTTTGATCCGTTTTTGCATAAACGTTCCGGCCGTAATGCAACCGAGGCACAACAGGGCGCTTGCCAGTCCGGATAACGGAAAGTGCGGAGCGGAAATGTGATCGGCCACCACGAGAACGAGACCGCTTAATCCCAAAAACAGACCTGACCATTGGCCATATCTGATTTTTGTGGCAGCAAAAAAGGCTGTGATGATCGGCTGGGCCCCCAGGATGATGGCCAGGATCCCCGGGGCCAGATGATTATTCAGCGCAATAAAGTAGAAGATTTGATACCCGGCTTGCAGCAACAGGCCGGTGAGTATGACATATCCCCATTCCTTGCCGGATTTGGGATAAGGGGATCGGGCAGACAGGCAGATGATCCAAAGCACAGCTGTTGAAATGAGGAAACGGAGAAAGACAAAGATAAAGGGATTGGCGTACTGCAATCCCAATTTGACAAAGATCGCCCCGCTGCTCCACGTTAAAACAAAGGCGGCGGGAATGAGGGAACTCCATTTGTTTATTTGCTGCGGGGCTTTTGGCAGAAACCGGGTTTCTTTGTTCATGCTGTTTCACCTCTCTCTGGAAACAAAAATATTCATTATCATGAAAATTTTAATTATAGCAAACCACTCTCCTGCCTTCAGGTCAAGGATGCCTTGTTTGGATTGCAATGTTGTTTCAGTCGCCTGCATCACTTTCAACAAATTTTCAGTTTCCCTTCAGTATGGATTCAGTTAGGGCTAAGATAATAGAAGCGGAATGACTTCGGTGAAGGTGGTGGATGTAAGATGCACCAGATAAGGGGAATCAGAATATTGGCAGTCGATGATGAGCCGAATATCCTGCAATTTTTGGAGCTCGGCCTGCAAAATGAGGGATTCGAGGTGAGGACGGCCCAAGACGGTATGGAAGCCCTGAACCTCATGAAGCAGTTCCAGCCGCATGTGGTCATCCTGGATGTCATGATGCCCGGGATCGACGGCTTTGAATTATGCCGCATGTTGAAAAAAATGCAGAATGTGGCGGTGATCATGCTCACTGCCAAGGATGAAGTGGATGACAGGGTGAAGGGCCTCACGCTCGGAGCGGATGATTACATGGTGAAACCGTTCAGCTTTGAGGAGTTGTTGGCGCGGATCCATGCCCGGCTCCGCAATCAGTTCCCCGATCTGTTCGGAGAAGTGGTGATCGGGCCGTTTCAGATTGCAGACCGCCGCAAAGAAATCAGGTTCAGGGACCGGGTGTTGGAACTTTCCCCGACGGAGTATGCACTGCTTAAATTTTTGGTTCTCAATCATGGGCTGGTTTTAAGCAAAACGATGATTTTGGAAAAGGTATGGGGTTATGACTTCCAGGGAGATGAAAATATCGTTGAGGTTTATATCCGTTCATTGCGGGCCAAATTGAACGATAAAAATCATGAATTGATCCGGACCTTGCGTGGCTCAGGCTATCGGGTTGATCTTTCATGAATCGGAAACTGCGGGATGGCTTACGCACCATTTTTGCCTTTGATTCGCTTAAGATTCAACTCCTGTCCAGGTCATTGCTCGTCCTGGCCGGCTTGCTTATGCTGATCGGGCTTTTTCAGTATGTTTTTATGCAAGGGGTGATCTACAAAAACAAGGCGACCAGCATGCAGAGCCAAATTCTCGCCATTCCCCGCTTTGCCTGGGAGCAACTCGTTACAAACCCCGGCAGTCTGGACATAAATCCGGGAGACGACTTGCATCGCCCGTATTTTCTCATCCCTGACGTCAGTCTGGCTTTTGTTGATATGCAGGGGAATTTCCAGTTTGTCTCCATCAGTCCCGAAAGCGCCGCTCCTCCGAAGTTGGCTGCCGAGCAGTATCTGGATGCGCTGCGCAATGATCCGGAGGCGGATTATCAGGTAACGGCCGGCCCGGACGGGGTGGAGCAATTGCTGGTTCTGCAGCCGATTGTTTCGCATGACCGGGTGCTCGGAGTAGTTCAGGCAAGTACGCCAACCGGCCCGCTCAAGGAGCTGCTGATCCGGCAACTGTTCACCTTTTTGAGCCTCTCCCTCGCAGCGATGCTGGTGGGGTTGCTCGGATTTATGCCTGTGCTCAAACGCACGTTGGTTCCTTTGTTCAATATGGTGAACATAGCCGAACAGATCGATGCGGGCAATTTGGCCAAACGCTTTCCCGCCCGGCAAGGGCAGATGGAGATCGACCGACTGGCGGAATCCTTCAATGGCATGCTGGAGCGGCTGGAGGCTTCTTTTGCGGCAGAAAGGGAAACGAAAGAACAGATGCGCCGCTTTATCGCGGATGCTTCCCATGAACTTCGCACTCCGTTAACCTCGATACACGGTTTTTTGGAAGTGCTGCTGCGCGGTGCGGCCAACAACCCGGAGCAGCTGGACAAAGCCCTGAAAAGCATGCACAGTGAATCGGCACGCCTCAATAAATTGGTTCACGATCTTCTGCTCCTGGCCAAGCTGGATCGGACGCCTCATATGGAGCTTGCAGAAGGATGCCTGGATGCCATGTTGCGGGAGATGGAACCGCAGCTGCACATTCTGGCCGGGAACCGGAGCCTCTGCCTGTCCGTCGAACCCGATCAGAAATGCAAATACGATGCGGATAAAATGAAGCAGGTGATTTTAAATCTGTTTCAAAATGCAGTGCAGCATACCGATCCTGAAACAGGCCATATTCAAATTTCCCTGTCAGGTGAGAAGAATGGAGTCAAATTGTCCGTCCGGGATAATGGCCCGGGGATCGACGAACAGCATCTGCCCCATGTATTTGACCGATTTTACCGTATTGACACGTCCAGGGCCCGCAAACACGGCGGAGCAGGTCTGGGTCTTTCCATCACCAAATCCATTGTTGATGCGCATGGCGGAACCATTCATGTGGACAGCAAGGTGGGAGAAGGAAGCACCTTCACGGTTTGGCTTCCCAAACGTTGACGGCATTCAACCGGCGAATTCAGCTGGATTGAATGCTTTTTTTTATGAAAGTTGCTCCGTTTCCCTCTGCCGTTGTGCCTTTTCAGCAAACATTCAGCCAATTCTCAAGCAATATTCAGTTACCCTTAAGCGTCAATTCAGCCAGAGCAGATAAGATAGCAGAGAAATGAAGACAGCGCATGATATCAAACAAAGAGGAGTGAATTCGCAACCATGACAGGACAAACGAAGCAGAGGCTGCGGATCGATTGGCTCTTGATCGTGATTGCCCTGCTGGCTGCTTTTTTGAACATTTTCGATATTTGGAAGGATAGATACGCGAATGCTTACTACACCGCTGCAGTCACCAGCATGCTTCAGAGCTTTCACAATTTCTTCTACGCTTCTTTTGATCCCGGCGGCTACGTGACGGTTGACAAACCGCCGGTCGTGTTCTGGATTCAGACGATGTTCGCTGCTGTTTTCGGGGTTCACGGCTGGAGCGTGATTTTGCCGCAGGCTTTGGCGGGTGTCGGCTCCGTCCTGATGATGTACATACTGGTCAAACCGTCATTCGGAAAAACAGCGGCCCGGCTCGCCAGCCTGGTCATGGCCTGCACACCGGTCGCGGCAGCGATCAGCCGGAGCAATAATATTGACAGCATGCTGGTGTTTGCCCTGCTTCTGGCCACCTGGATGTTGTTCAAAGGAATGCGACGGCAAAAGATTTCCTGGATTTTGGGCGCATTTGCCATGATCGGTGTCGGCTTCAACATGAAGATGCTGGAAGCCTATATGGTCGTACCGGCTATTTATCTCTTTTATCTCCTCGCTTTTAAGAGCGGATGGAAAAAGAAACTGACGGTGTTGGCCGCAGCAACGGTACTTATGGCCGCTGTTTCCCTCTCTTGGGCGGTCGTGGTCGATTCCATTCCAGCAGATCAACGGCCCTATATCGGCAGCAGCCAAACCAATTCCGTGCTGGAGCTCGCTTTCGGATATAACGGAATGAGCCGACTTACAGGAATGCACGGGGGAGGCAAGGGTGCCAGCGGCAAGAGCTGGATGAACGGAGAGCATCTGCGCCAGGCACAGGGGAACGGACGAAACATGGCGGGCGATCAGCATACGGCTCCGAACGGGAAACGGATGCCGGGACCGTTCGGAATGTCCAATGGCAAACCGGGCCAAATGCCCCGATTTGACCGAGCACAAGGCCCGGGATCTGGCGGCATGTTCGGCACCGGGCAACCGGGTCCGCTCCGCCTGTTTCAAAGCGAACTTTCCGGGCAAATCAGCTGGCTCCTGCCCTTTGTCGCCTTTGCCTCAGCAGGTCTGCTTGCCGGTGTTCGCCGTAAAAAGCCGCTTACGGATCAGCAACAAGAAACATTATTCTGGCTCGGCTGGTTGCTTCCGGTGATGGCGTTTTTCAGTGTGGCCGGTTTTTTCCATCAATACTATCTGGTCATGCTGGCTCCGCCGATCGCGGCCCTTACCGGAACGGGCTGGGTGGCGCTGTGGCGGCAATACCGGAACAAGGAGGAATGGAAACGCTGGCTGCTGCCTTCAGGGATTTTGGCGACGACCGCGTTTGAACTGGTGGTGCTTCACCCGTACCAGCAGCAGATCGGTGTCGGCTGGTCGATCGGCATCGGAGCGGCCGGCATCGGCTTGTCACTGGTCTTGTTCGTTGCCGCCAGTGAGAAATGGATCCCCGTCGTGGCCCTTGCCGGCATGCTCGTGCTGCTGGTGGCCCCTTTGTACTGGGCAGCGACCCCGATCATTTACGGTGAAAACAGCATGATTCCGGAGGCCGGACCGGTGCAGCGGGGCTTTGGTCCGGGAATGGCAATGGGGAAACGCTTTGCCAATCCGCAGATGTCTGCCAATCAAGAATCGCGCGAATCTCACCCGTTCTCCTCAGGAAGGACAAGGGGAGGACGCGAGACGCAAATCAACTCCAAATTGCTGCAATATGTGACCAGTCACAATACGGGTGAAAAGTATCTGTTTGCCACGACCAATGCGATGTCAGCCGCCCCGTATATCATCGAAACGGGCAAACCTGTGATGGCGATGGGTGGATTTTCGGGTTCCGACCCGATTCTCACTGTCTCCAAACTGGAAGAGATGGTGAAAACCAAAGAAGTGAAGTTTTTCCTGATTCCTTCCCAAGACGGTTTCAGGGGATTTGGGGACGGCAATGAAAGCAACCGGGTATTCGAGTGGATCCGGGCGCACGGCAAGGAAGTGCCCAAGTCCGAGTGGCAGCCGGACTCATCTCCCGATCACGGATTCCCCATGCACTTTGGCGGCGGGGAAACATTATACGAAATTGAGCAATAAGTAAGGAGGGCCGAACATGAATGAAGCGATTCGCTATTCCATCATCATTCCGGTCTACAATGAAGAAGCCGTTATCCATGAAACGCACCGCCGGCTCACGCAGGTGATGGAATCGCTAGCCGAACCGTATGAATTGCTGTTTGTCAACGATGGGAGCCAGGATCGCACAGAGGAAATCATCACGGAATTAAAAGAGGCTGATCCTCATGTCAAGCTGTTGGATTTCTCGCGTAACTTCGGCCATCAGATCGCAATCACGGCAGGGATGGATCATGCCCTCGGCGATGCGATCGTGATTATTGATGCCGATTTGCAAGATCCGCCCGAACTGATTCCGCAAATGATCGAGAAATGGAAGGAAGGGTATGAAGTCGTCTATGCCAAGCGCTCAAAACGCAAAGGGGAGACGCTGTTCAAAAAGTGGACGGCGGCTCTTTTTTACCGGACGCTCCGCGCATTGACCGAGGTAAACATTCCGCTCGATACGGGCGACTTCCGCCTGATCGACAGGAAAGTGGCAGAGGCCATGAAGGGCATCCGCGAGAAGAACCGCTTTGTCCGTGGTCTGGTCAGCTGGGTGGGTTTCCGGCAGACAGCGATTGAGTATGTGCGGGATGAGCGGTTTGCCGGGGAAACGAAATACCCGTTGAAAAAAATGTTGCGGTTCTCGATGGACGGGATCACCTCCTTCTCTTATAAACCGCTGAAACTGGCTACATATCTCGGTTTTTTCATTTCCTTCGCCAGCTTTCTCTATCTGTTGGTCACGCTCGGGGAAAGATTGTTCACGACGAGCACGGTTGCCGGGTGGACGTCGCTGATCGCCTGTGTGCTGCTCCTCAACGGGGTGATTCTGATCATTTTGGGGATTCTCGGCGAGTATGTCGGCAGAATCTATGATGAAACAAAGAACCGTCCCCTCTATATCCTCCGCAACAGGCCGAATGTGGAACAGAGAGAGCAGCAAGAGGTGAAGCAGGGTGTTCGCCCATAAGCAGGAGGCTGTTTTGCTCATTCGCTTCTGCGCTGTCGGGGTGGCCAATACGGCCGTCGATTTCGGCGTCTTCTGCCTGCTGACACTGGGCGGGATGCCGTTCCTTCCCGCTCAGGCATTCTCCTATACGGCCGGGATTGCCAACAGTTTTATCTTGAACCGGAAATGGACGTTTCGCATCAGGCGCAAGGCGAACACCCCGGAGTTGATGAAGTTTCTTTTGGTAAACGTTTTTTCACTGCTGGTGTCATCCGGCCTGCTTTACCTCTTGCGCGATGTCAATCATCTTTCGCTTTGGATTGCCAAACTGGCAGCCACCGGGGGCGGAATGGCGGTCAACTTTATCGGAAGCCGCCTCTGGGTGTTTTCAGGAACCAAAACCAAGGGGAGTGAAGTTTCATGAGGGTAAGGAAAGCAGTCATCCCGGCGGCGGGACTGGGTACGCGATTTCTTCCGGCGACGAAAGCCCAGCCAAAGGAAATGCTGCCGATTGTCGATAAACCCGCCATTCAATATATCGTCGAAGAAGCAGTCCAATCGGGGATTGAAAGCATCATCATCGTCACAGGGAGAAACAAGCGGTCGATTGAGGATCATTTTGACCGTTCCGTGGAGCTGGAACAGACCCTCCGGGACAAAGGGAAAACGGATCTCCTGCAGGAGCTGAAGCAGATTTCTAACATGGCGGCCATTCATTATATCCGGCAAAAGGTGCCGTTGGGGCTGGGGCATGCCATCTTGTGCGCTGAGCAGTTTATCGGGGATGAGCCGTTTGCGGTTCTCCTGGGGGATGACATGATGGTCTCGGAAAAGCCGGCCCTAAAGCAGCTGATCGATGTGTTTGCCGAAGCGGAAACCGAAGTGGTCGGGGTGCAATCGGTGCCGTCGTCAGAAGTGCATAAATATGGCATTATCGATGCCCGCAAACAAAGGGGAAGCGTCTATGAGGTTCGCGATTTGGTCGAAAAACCTTCCCTTCATGAAGCGCCTTCCCGCATGGCGATTATGGGACGTTATATCTTGAAGCCCGCCATCTTCCCGATCTTGCGGACGGTCGGCAGGGGGGCCGGAAATGAAATCCAGTTGACCGATGCCCTGCGGGTAATCTGCAAAAAGAAGCCGATCCTCGCCCGGGAACTGAAGGGAAGCCGCTATGATATCGGAGACAAATTGGGTTACCTGAAAGCCGGCATTGAGATCGGTTTGCGGCGGAAGGAAATGAGAGAGCCGTTTCTCTCCTATCTGGAGGACGTCTTGAAAAGGGAAATGGAGGGAGAGGTGTTACGATGAAATCCGTTTTGGTGACAGGGGGAGCCGGTTACATCGGCAGCCACACTGTTCGGGAATTGAAAAAGCGCCGGATCCATGTGGTCGTGCTGGACAACTTGTCCACCGGACACCGTGAGGCGGTGCAAACCCCTTATTTTTATGAAGGGGATATTGCTGATGAATCGTTAGTAAAAGAGATTGTGCAAAAGCATCGGATCGATGCCGTGATCCATTTTGCCGCCAAAAGTCTTGTCTCTGAATCGGTCAAAAAGCCGGACCTGTATTTCAGGGAAAATACGATGAAATCCTGTTCCTTTTTCGAAACGGTCATCCGCGAAGGAGTCCGGAACATTGTTTTCTCCTCGACGGCAGCGGTTTACGGATCGGCTCACTCCGCCCCGATCAGGGAAGATGACTCTTTGCGGCCTGTCAATCCCTATGGGCAATCCAAGTTGAAAACGGAAAAATATTTGCAATGGGCTGGGGCGAACCGAGGCGTAAAATGGGTCGCCCTGCGTTATTTCAATGCGGCCGGTGCTGCGCTCGACGGGGCGATCGGGGAAGATCATCAGCCGGAGAGCCATCTGATCCCCCTTGTCCTTCAAACCGCACTTGGACAACGTGAGTCGGTCGCCATCTACGGTGATGATTATCCGACTCCTGACGGAACCTGCATCCGCGACTACATCCATGTTCTCGATCTGGCGGTAGCTCACATTTTGGCTCTTCAGGCGCTTGGTGAAGGCCATCTCCCGCAAAATTGCTATAACGTGGGAACCGGGTCGGGCTATTCCGTCCGTGAGATCATCGACATGGCCGGACGCGTTACCGGAAAGGCGATCCGCAGCACGATCGCTCCCCGCCGGGAAGGAGATCCGCCTATGCTTGTGGCCGACAGCAAGGCCTTACGGGAGCACTTGGGCTGGAAACCTCAATACAGCGATTTGCAGACGATCATAATGAGTGCGTGGAAATGGCATCAAACCCATCCATTTGGCTTTGAAAAAAGGGGATGAAAATCGCGGTGTTTCGTCATAAGTTGCGAATCGGCTTGTTCCTGATCCTGGCCGCATCGATTTTGTTATGTGCCTTCTCCGTATGGAAAGCCCGTGGCGATGCCTCTCAGTCCAATGATCTGCCTCCGGCTGGCCACGCGGGCTGGCACAAACATTCAGGCCACCGGATGCATCAGGCGCACCCGGGCCAAAAGATTCCCGCCAGTCATCCGATGTGGAGAAACGGTGGCAATCCATCACCGGACGGAAAACATTTTTTTGGCAACTTTCGCGGGGCGAATTCCGATTCAACGGAAAGAACTTGTGTTTTTCTTTACAGCCTTTTGTTTCTCGGCGCTTTTGCCTTTGCTTGCGATCGTGTTTTCCGCAAAAAGGGAAAGGTTGCGCCTCAGCAGCAGAAGGCCTTTTTGTGGAGCTTGTTGGGAGCCGGCTTGTGCTTGAGGGTGGCTCTCGCTCCATGGGTCGGGGGGCAATCGTTTGATCTCAATCTCTTCAAAAGTTGGGCCTTGGCCGCAGCCGAAAACTTCAGTGGATTTTATCTTCATGGTTCCAGCGATTACCCACCCTTGTACATTTACATTTTGTATCTGGTTGGCAAGGCAGTCTCGCTTCCGGCGTTGGGTTCCTATTTTACCCTGTTGATCAAGCTGCCGTCCATCGCGGCCGATTTGCTCACCGCTGCTCTCCTTTACCGGCTGGCCGCCAAGCATCTTTCGGTGGAGACCGGCCTTCTGCTGTCGGCGTTTTATCTTTTTAGTCCGGCAGTATTCATCAACTCCACTTTTTGGGGGCAGGTCGATTCCTTCTTCACATGGGTTGTAGTCGTGGCGGTATGGTTGCTGACGGAGAAAAGGGTGTACGGCTCGGCAGCGCTTTTTGCCGCAGCCGTCCTGATGAAACCGCAAGGGATCATCTTTTTGCCTGTTCTGTTATTTGAGCTGGTGCGGCTGAAGAGTGTCAAGCGTTTTTTCATTGCCGCATTTACTGCATTGGCCACGGCTCTGGTCATCATCCTGCCCTTTTCCTTCCGGCAAAGTCCGCTTTGGATTGTCAAACTGTTCGCCGGGACCATCGGGGAATATCCGTATGCCTCAGTCAATGCTTATAACTTCTTCAGTCTGATCGGGGCCAATTACAAGCCGGATACAACCGTGATGTTGTTTTTCAGTTACTATACCTGGGGGATGATTTTCATTGTCCTCATTACCCTTTTCACCGGGTTTCTCTATTACAGAGGACGCAGCGCCAAGCATGCTTTCCTGGCGGCGCTGATTCAGATTGCCGGTGTCTTCACCTTTTCCGTCAGTATGCATGAAAGGTATCTGTTCCCCGCAGTGGCCCTGTCCTTGCTGGCATTTATCTTTCTTAAGGACAAAAGGTTGCTTTGGCTGTCCGTCGGATTGAGTGCCACCAGTTTTATCAACACCGCCACCGTTTTGTACGGCATGACCCGCGGAGGAGTCCCTTATAATGTTCCCATGTTTCTCACCTCGCTTCTAAATGTTGTTCTCTTCATTTTCCTGGCGAAGGCAGGCTGGGATCTGGCAGCGGGAACGAACAAGAAAGAGGATGCTTTGCGCACAAAATGAGGATCTTCATTTTCTCTGATCCATTGCGGCCTTCGTCTGAGATCGAATCGGACACCGCTTTGAGGCACTTGAAATAAAATCCTCAGCAAAAAACGCCGAAAACGCTATTTTAAGGAAGCGATTCGGCGTTTAAATACATCGCTTCTTCACCGTTATTTGCATACTCCGGACAGACTGCCAGCCATCTTCACATCCTTTTGCCATGCTTTCTCTCTCCCTTGATTTTCGGGTGGTGCATACTATTTGCTTCATGCTGAGTGAAACAAGTTTTGAGCTTTGGACAACTTTGTGTGATTCCGCGGCACCGGACTTTTCCTCCTGCATTCAATCGTCCTGTAGTCTCCTCACAGGCAGGGGGATGGTGCCTGAGATCATCCTCGCCCTTGATCTGCGGGGAAATAGGGTTAAGATAGAAGTATGTACTGCGGATGTTGGGTGAGAGGATGTTACGATGAGCAAAACAGTGGTATTGGCAGAAAAGCCCTCCGTGGGCAGAGATATAGCGAAAGTGCTGGGTTGTCACAAACAGGGAAATGGCTATATGGAAGGGGATCAATATGTGGTGACGTGGGCGTTCGGCCATCTGGTCACGTTGGCAGACCCGGAAGCCTATGGAGAGAAATACAAGACCTGGCGGTTGGAAGACCTGCCTCTTCTCCCGGACCGTATGAAGCTGGTGGTGATCAAAAAGACGGCCCGGCAGTTCCAGCAGGTGAAAAATTTGATGTCACGACCGGATGTGAAGCGGATCGTCATCGCCACCGACGCCGGACGCGAAGGGGAGCTGGTGGCCCGATGGATCATCGAAAAAGCCAGGATCAAGAAGCCGGTGAAGCGCCTCTGGATTTCCTCGGTGACGGACAAAGCGATCAAGGAAGGATTTCGGCAGCTGCGAGACGGCAAACAGTACGAAAACTTGTATGCCTCAGCCGTGGCGCGGGCGGAAGCCGACTGGATGGTGGGCATCAACGCGTCGCGGGCTTTGACGTGCAAACATAATGCCAGCCTTTCCTGCGGCCGGGTGCAAACGCCCACCCTGGCGATGATTGCTGCAAGGGAAGAGGAGATCCGGAATTTTCAGCCGAGAGCCTTCTACGGGTTGGAGGCGGTCACGGCCAATGGCCTGAAGTTGGTCTGGCAGGACGGCAAAACCAAAGACTGGCGAAGTTTTGCCAAAGAGAAATGCGAGCGTCTACTTTCCCGGTTAACGGGGCAAGAAGCGATCGTCACCGAAGTGAAAAAGGCGAAGAAAAAAAGCTATGCACCCCCGCTCTATGATTTGACGGAATTACAGCGGGAGGCAAACCAGCGCTTCGGTTTTTCCGCGAAAGAAACACTGTCCGTCCTGCAAGGGTTGTATGAAAATCATAAGGTGTTGACTTATCCGCGAACCGATTCCCGTTATCTTTCCACCGATATCGTCAACACTCTGAAGGACCGTCTGGAGGCTTGCGGGGTCGGCCCGTACCGCAAGCTGGCCCACCAGGCTTCCCGATCGCTGAAGCCAAACAAACGCTTCGTGGATAACAGCAAGGTTTCCGACCATCATGCGATTATTCCGACCGAAGAACCGGTCTTTTTGGACAAACTGAGCGCCAAGGAGAAAAAGATTTACGACCTCGTCGTCAAACGTTTCCTTGCCGTGATGTTTCCACCCTTTGAGTATGAGCAGACCACCGTTCAGACAAATATCGGCGGCGAGACCTTCATTGCCCGCGGAAAAGTGATCCGGGCGCAGGGATGGAAACAAGTTTACGGTGACCAGTGGCAGGAGGAGGAGCAAACCGAAGGGATGCCGGAGCAGATTCTGCCCGAAATCAAGGAAGGAGATCGCCTGGCGATCCGGTCTGTCAAATTGACCCGGGGAGAGACCAAACCGCCGGAACCGTTCACGGAAGGAAGCTTGATCGCCGCTATGGAGAATCCCGGAAAATATATGGGAAATCAGCGGAAAGATTTGCTCAGGACGCTGGGGGAAACGGGCGGGCTGGGAACGGTGGCTACCCGCGCGGACATTATTGAGAAGCTGTTTGACAGTTTCCTGATCGAGAAGAAAGGCAAGCATATTGCCATCACATCCAAGGGAAAACAGCTGCTCGACCTGGTTCCTGAGGAGCTGAAGTCGCCCGCTTTGACCGCCGAATGGGAGCAGAAACTGGGCGCCATTGCCAAAGGGAAATTAAACAAGGAATCCTTCCTTGCCGAAATGAGAGAATATGCGCAGGCGGTTGTCCGGGAGATCAAAGAGAGCGAAAAAAACTTTAAACACGATAACCTCACAACCAGCCGCTGCCCTGATTGCGGCAAACGGCTGTTGGAAGTCAGCAGCAAAAAAGGGAGAATGCTCGTTTGCCAGGATCGCGCTTGCGGTTACCGCAAAGGAATTGCCCGCGTGACCAATGCGCGCTGTCCGGAATGCCGGAAAAAGCTGGAGCTGCGCGGAGAAGGGGATGGGCGGATTTTTGTGTGTGCTTGCGGCTACCGCGAAAAATACGCTTCCTTCCAGGAACGCAAAAGCAAGGAAAAAAAGAGCATGGTTTCGCGAAAAGAGATTTCCAGGTATCTGAAACAGCAGGAACGGCAGCAGGATGAGGGAAATCCCGCGTTGAAAGAAGCATTGGCCAAATGGTTTCAGCAGAATGAGTGAAGAATTTATGCCTTCTCAAGTGATCGCTTGGGAAGGCATTTTTTTAAGACAAAAAGATTTACAAACGTCTGTTCGTATGGTATCATAATTTTGACAACAAGAATTCACAAAAAGGAGAGCGAAGATGGCCAAAATAACAGAGAGAAGCACCAAGGCAACCATTTTGGCAGCACTTCGGGAAGCGGAAAAAAGAATCGCTGAACTGGAAAAAGGGAAACTGGACCCTGAAAGTGAAACTCAGGCGAAAAAAACGGCAGAAACCATCAAAAAAGCGGACAATCTCATGGAAGAGAACATCGACGTCAAAATTATGGACTTGTCCAAATCGGTCACCCGATTGCTGAGTAAAATCAGCGAGGACATTCTCGAGCAGACGCAAAACCTGAAAACGGTAAAAGAAGCCATTTCCATGAAAGAAGCTGAATTGAAGGAACTGTACGGGATTGAAAAACAGGCCCATACCCTGGCTGCACTGGTCAACGCCCATCAGGAACTGAAGTTGTCGCAAGAAAAAGAGTTGGCCGAAGAGAAAGAAAAAGCTTCCTCCGAACTGGCCGAGATCCTCAAACAAATCGAAACAGCTCGCAAAGAGCATGAATCGCTCCTCAAGGAACAAAAAGAGAAACTGGCGCAATTGAAAAAAAGGGAAGAAGAAGAGTTTAAATACGAGTTCGCCAGACATAAAAAACAAGCGCACGACCAACTGGAAGAC
Organism: Thermoactinomyces sp. CICC 10523; assembly: GCF_016055105.1. Lineage (NCBI taxonomy): Bacteria > Bacillati > Bacillota > Bacilli > Caryophanales > Thermoactinomycetaceae > Thermoactinomyces > Thermoactinomyces sp. CICC 10523. The sequence goes on along the minus strand of NZ_JAECVX010000003.1, from coordinate 237,988 downwards.
GAATTGGCCAGCAAGCGGAAAACGTTTGAAGCGGAATTGGAAAAAAGGAAAAAAGAGTTGGATACATATAAGAAATCGCTCGACGAGCGCGAAGAAAAAATTCAAAAACGGGAAGAAAAAATGGAGGAGCTGGAAGCTGAAGTAGCCTCCATCCCAGACAAAATCGCCCAAGTGAAAAAAGAGGCCAAGGAAAAGGCAGATGCGGAAATGAAGAAAGTCTTGGCCATTCGCGAAGCGGCGTTCAAAAAAGAAGTGGAAGCGGACAAACGGATTCTGGAAAAGGAACGGGACAACCTCAAAAATCAATTGCAAATGGCCAACGAAACGATCGCCACATTGCAGGCGAAGCTGGATGAAGCATACAAACGAATTCAGGAGATGGGGATTCAGATGGTGTCCAGCTCCAATGAATCCAAAACCTTTGATAAAATCGCAGCTTTGGTGTCGGAGAAAAACAGCAAATAAGTTTGGAAGAAAGAGGGAGTTCAAGGCTTCCTCTTTTTTTGTCCCCCTTCTTCATTGATACATGGAGAAGATGATCTTTTCTTCCCTGTCCGACAAATCAAACTTGATATGTTTAATCTTGTCTTCATCCAAAGGTTCTTTTTGAATCGGGATCCTGTATTTCAGCAGTTGATGATAAACCCGGTTCAGTCCGTTTACATCCGTGGCTAATACACTTCTCATGCCCACTGTGCACATTTCCCCGTCATGAAAGTGAAGATCAAAATAGACATGGGGATGTCCCTTGTCCAGGGATGTGTCCAGAACGGCATACTTGATGTCATTCCATCGATAGGCTTTTCCGTCCAATACGATTCGATCCTCCTTCAGATACGGACCATCGGCAAATGTAGAGTGGTAGTAAAACACAAGCAACAGGATGAAGACAAGGCAACCGATACAAAATTTACGCGCCTTCAGCAGGGAGCCGATAAATGTAAGTACAATGGTCAAGCCGATGAATATGATCGGAATCACATCGGGTTCGTAAATCCAAATGTGGTTTTTCGGGGCGTAAGTGAGCTTCGGCCAGGCGTATAAACCGGCTCCGACCCCGAGCGCCAGGAGGAAGACCAGAATCGCTTTTAAATTCGTCAGATCCTCTTTTTCAGGTGGATCGCTGTTCATGTGTGTCATTTTTTAGATCCTCCCATAACTTATTTACAAATTTCGAAATCGCTTTTTGCAAGGAGGAAAACCCTTTTTTCAAACAGCCCCTTTTGTTTTGTCAACAATTTGGCATAAGTGAATGAGGAAATTTAGGCTTCGATATAAGACTCCTTTTCACATTTGTTAATCAAACAATCAAGTTCTCCTGCTTTTCTTTATTCATTTCTATTAAAAAATCCTGGTTGTTTCAAGGATGAGTGATGTGAGTCCAAACGCAATAAAGCAGTAACATCAGGGAGGTTTGTGATCCTTCTTTAATATTTTGGAAAAATAACCGGACCTTTTCTGGACAAGTGTAACCGGTGTTCCTGTAGTTTATGGTCCAATTTGTGACAAGTGGAGCGATCCTGATCCCCTTCTGTCATGCATCGGTCTCTCAATCCTGTCCAATGATCCGGCAGCCTTTTTAACTTAATCTTCTTGCCTTCCTGGTCACCAAGCGATATAATGCAGTTAAATCATGAACAAATAATAATTTTGTTCATATGTTCATAAAAAGGGGATAAACCATAAGAGAGGAATGACCATGCGCGGATTCAGTGAAGCGGAAAAAGAACAAATCAGACAAAAACTGTTCGAAGTGGGGTGTGAGCTCTTCGGGACCTATGGCCTGAAAAAAACGGGTATCCGGGAAATCGCCCGGGCGGTGGGGATTTCACAGGGGGCTTTTTATCTTTTCTTCCCTTCCAAAGAGGCATTATACTTCGCCATCCTTGAGCGAGAAGAGGAGAAGATCAAAACCAGGCTCTTGGAAACAGCGATGAAAGAGGAGTCAAGTGGTTTTGAACGAGTGAAAAACCTGCTTTTGGAAGGATTGAAACTAGTTTATGAAAACAAGATTGTTCGCCGTCTCTACATGGAAAAGGAATATATGCCAAAATTCCCCCTTGAATTGTTGGAAAATCACAACAAACGGGATCTGTACGATTTGACGCCGCTGGTGGATGCGTGGGCACGGGAAGGAATCATCCGCCCGGAAAAGCCGGAATTGATCGCGGGGATGATTCGCGCGTTTTTCCTTCTTCCCATCCACCAGCGGGAAATCGGGAAGGACGTATTTTCCGAGACGATGGAAAAACTGGCGGAAAGCATCGCCTTATATCTGACCACCGGTGCAGAGAAAGGGGAGGCGCATCGTGATTGAAGTAAAGGGGCTCACTTACCGCTACCCAGGCACGGAAAAAACGGCACTCCGCGATGTGTCGTTCACCGTTTCCCGCGGGGAAATCTTCGGCTTCCTCGGCCCTTCCGGGGTGGGCAAAAGCACTTTGCAAAAGGTGATGATCGGCATTCTGAAAGATTATGCTGGCAGTGTAAAAGTGGAAGGGCAAGAGCTGCGCGAAACGGGTGCGGAATACCTTGAAAAGATCGGAGTGGCGTTTGAGACGCCCTATTTCTACCACAAATTCACCGCACTCGAAAACTTGCGTTTTTTTTCTTCCCTCTATCGAAATAAAACGCTTTCCCCGGTGGATTTGCTGAAACAAGTGGGCTTATCGGACGCTGTCCATCAACGCGTATCCAGCTTTTCCAAAGGGATGAAAACACGGCTCAATGTCTGCCGCGCTTTTCTGCATGATCCGGAATTGGTATTCCTGGATGAGCCGACATCCGGCTTGGATCCGGTCAGCACGGAAGCGGTAAAAAAGTTGATATTGGAGAAGAAAGCAGAGGGGAAAACCATTCTCCTCACCACCCACCATATGGCCATCGCTGAAGAACTGTGCGACCGAGTAGCCTTAATCGTGGACGGGAAGATCGCGTTAATTGATGCGCCGCGGGTGATGAAACTGAAGTACGGGCGCAAAATGGTGCGCGTCGAATACCGAGACGGGGATCGATTGCTGGCGCGGGAGTTTCCGCTGTCGGGTCTTGCCCAAAATGACGCCTTTCTCCGCCTGCTGTCCCATGACGGTTTGGAGACCATCCACACCCAAGAAACTACGCTTGAACGAATTTTTATCGCCGTCACGGGGAGGAAGTTGGCATGAGGTGGTCAAAGGCCTTGATCCAAGACGTTCGCTTCCAGTGGCGCCATGGTTTCTATGCCGTTTATGCCATCATCAGCACGCTGTATATCCTTTTCCTGCGCTTCGTTCCGGAAAAATACCAAGAAGATTTGACCATCACTATTTTGTATAGCGATCCTTCTTTTTTGGGGTTTTATTTCGTCGGAGGAATTGTGCTGTTGGAAAAAGTGCAAAAGATTTTGCAGCCGTTGTGGGTGACGCCGCTCCGCTTGTCAGAATATTTAAGCGCGAAATTGGTTTCACTGGCGTTTCTCTCCAGCTTGTCCAGTATGACCATTGCGATGGGGGTTCACGGCTTCAGCGGAAAAAGCCTTCTCATGGTCATTGGCATTTTCTTCAGTTCCATCTGTTTCACCTGCTGGGGCATGATACTGGTTGTGCATGTACAGACAATCAACGCTTTTCTTGTAGGTTCACAAGTTTTTTTGCTCCCGATCGCTCTCCCTCTGCTGGGATATTGGGGATTGGCGGGCGGGTTGTGGGCCGATATCTGGCCGGGAAGCGCCGCTTTCAGCCTCCTGGAATGGGCCCTGTCCAAGCCTTTCGTTTCTTTTCCGCTGCGTGATTTTCTTCTGCTCATCGCGTGGTGTGCAGTTTCATTCTATGGGGCGAAACGCTCGCTATTTCAAGCATTCACAAAAGAATGGGGAGGGGTGCGGGCATGACCCGATGGCTGTATCTTATTCTCGGGGATGTGCGGCGGTTGCGACATGATTGGGTTTTGCTGATGTCGTTCGCCTCCCCTCTTTTTCTCTTGATCTTCGTTTGGGTCGTCCTTCCTTGGATGGAATGGGGTGTTCAGCACGTATTCCATTTCTCCATCCGGCCCCATTTGGATTTCATTATGAGTTTTCTCGCACTCGTCACTCCGATGACGATCGGAATGCTGGCCGGTTTCCTGTTGCTGGATGACCGCGATGAGGGCATGTTGTTGGTGTTGGCGGTCACTCCAATGACGAAGAGGGGATATCTGGTGTATCGATTGGTTTTACCCGTTTTACTTGGTTTTTTCTTCACGGGGGCCTTCATTCTGCTCGCAAACCTTGTCCAATTCGATTCCGCACGTTTGCTTCCCTCCCTCTTGATGTTGTCATTGGAAGCGCCGCTCGCCACATTGTTCCTGGGCGCCTGGGCGCAAAACAAAGTGGAGGGGTTGGCCATTTCCAAGTTGATGGGGCTTTCCTTTTTTGGGCCCGTCGCCGTGTGTTTTCTCCCGCCGCAGTGGCAATGGGCTGCGTGGTGGCTCCCCACTTACTGGGCCTCTGCAGCTTTTTTATCGGGATTGCCTGCGGGACAGCATTTTTTTGTTGCGCACGGGATGGGATTCGTGATCCATGGTTTGTGGATGTGGGTGGCTTATCGGATGTTCATTCGTCGAGTGGAATAGATTGGCCGGAAACTGTGAGGCGACTTAAGTAGTTCTCCGATTTGAGAATCGATAGCAGAATAAAATCCTTCAAATGGTCGATGGTTTGTTTCTCCAAAGGTGATAGATGATTTGACTATAAAGAAAAAAGCTGCCCTTTTGTCGGGGGCAGTTTTAATGATCCCGGGGAACAGCGGTGCTTCATAACCAGGGGCGAAAATAATGCCTGAGCAGTTACTGTGTCGGCAGATTTACATTCGTTCTTCACTAATCAACAGCTTTGCTCAACCCTTTTTCTGAAGGTGTCGTGTGGCGATGATTAAACCTGATGGTTTCCGGCATCCGCCCCGGGGTATATTCCTGATTTATGCATGGCGGGGATCATGACGGGAATGACGCCGATCAAGAGGTTGATGATGACCGGGCATTTTCCCTGATCGTGTCCGTCAATTCCTTAAAGCTTTTGCCGCTGACATCATCGGGGAAGTTCGTTTCCCCTTCCATCTGGATGTTAATCTCTTTTCCGTTTGCTTTCACCATCTGGGGACTGAACGCTTCCGGCTGTTTCAACACAGCTTGATCCTGATCGTTGAACTTGATTTCATAGTTGGCAAATGAGCCGGAGTAGGTGTTTTCCATATAGGGGTATTTGTCCAGAAAAAGAATGTATTTTATACCCGTTTCCGGCTTGAGAAAAGTGGAATTGGGGACATGGATATCCAATGGCTGGCCATTCTCATCCTTCAGTTCCTTTATCTCCTGGCTGTAAACTTTATGAATCAGGATGGACTCGTTCGTGATCGTCCCTTTTAAGACCTGATCCACTTTGAATTCGTATACCTTGGCTTCATCGTAGACATCTTTGGCCGGTTCGGCAGGGTTTTGCACGTCCCTCGCCGCATTCACGGATGTTACGTATTTTATATAATGACCAACTACAATGAATGGGGCCTTCTCTGTCATATCTTTCAGATCTTTGGCGACGATCAGGTCGTCAGCACCGATGTGAATGGTGGGAACCCCTGTTGCCGGTAAATTCGAACAGCCGGAAAGTGAAAGAAGACTGATCATCACAACAACCGCCAAAATGATCCTTTTTTTCATTTCAAGTCCTCCGTGATTGATCAAAATAATCTTTAATCTTCGGACGTTTTTACTGCGGATTATGTTTCAGCTAATAGAGATTATTCACCCCGTTGATATCGTCCGTTTGCGGGGTGTACATGGAATAGCGATTCCGGCTGGTGTTCATGATGGCGGGATTATTGGTATGGGCCAGTCCCAGGATGTGCCCCAGTTCATGGTTTGCCGTGCTGCGGGCAGGAGTAAATTCATGCGTGAGCGAATAATATCGGTTAATCTTGGATACCCAGGAAGTGACACAGCCGAGCAAGTTAGTATACCAAATCGAGTTTCCGTACTTCCCGTCTTTTTCGCTGTATGTGTCCAATGCGCCCGAAGCATCGGAACCGCCATTGACATAGCGACGGGCATTTTGACTGTTGTTCCAGTCCGTCAAAGCTTGTTGAAATGCATTTTGGAAGACCGCCTCGCCGTTCAGGAGTGTTCCCCCCCAGCGCCATTCCACATAGTAGTTACACTGTTCGGAACCTGTATAGCTGTAAGCGAAACCATTCAGCGGAAAAAGGATGAGGGTCAACATCAGCATCACAAGTCCAGGAGAGAATCTTTTTCTTTTCATTTCTTACCTCCTGAAATTCTATGCGATATATAATTTGTAATAATTTAATTATAACAATAATTATGCAAAATTAAAAATCATTTATTCAGAAGAGTGTGTTTCTGATATTTGTGGACGGCGACTAGACACGAAAAACTTTCTTGTTTTTCGGCATTTTCTTCTCCAACGTTTTTGCAAAAATGCCGGCAAAAAATTTTTGGGTTCCAGAGCAAACCGTGTAATTTCAGAAGAAAACAGTGTAAATTGTCAAAAAGAAAAAATATTGACAAATATGTTAACGAACAGGAATTTACCGAATTTGGGTTGAATACCAGTATATAGAACGGGAGGTGGCATGAGTGATTGTAGCATTTTTGCACTTGGTTGCTGGATTGCTTGTTATTCTGTAAGTTGGAACTGGAAAATTCAGAATTAACTCATAGAACGGGAGGTCATCAGGATGATCGTAGCACTTTTGCACTTGTTTGCCGGCTTGGCCGTTATCCTGTAGATTGAAAATTGGAAATTGCGATACAAAAGCTCCTCGAAAGCTCCTCATTTGCGAGGAGCTTTTGTGTTGGATCCGGGTTGTATTGGACAGGGACCGAGATGCTGAATTGCCGGGTTAGTTGATCACCATTCGCTTCAGCCGGGAGATGATGTTTAAACTGAAAAACAGCAGGATCAATAAATAGACCAGAAGCGCGACATTCGCCCGGAACCCGTCGCTCATGGCGAAACTGTCGTAAACGCCGTGAAAAAAAGCGGGAATGGCAAAGGCAGCGGAGAGCCGGCTCCGTCCCATTTTGGCCCGGGAGAAATAATAGCCCATGATGATGCCAAAAAACATATGCCCGGGAATGGCTGTAACTGAGCGCAAAAAAGCAGTGGCCAGGCCGTAACTGGACACGTACAGTATATTTTCCACCATGGCAAACCCGAGCGAGACGGCCACAGCATAAACAACGCCGTCAATCGGTTCGTCAAATTCACGATGGCGGTAGATTCCTTTATAGAAAAAAAGCGCTTTTAATAGTTCTTCCACCGCACCCGCCACGAAGAACGCCGTCAGCAAAATGCCAACCAGGCTTTGCGGATTGGGGCTTAACGCTTTGGTGATCAGCAGATGCCGTTCGATCAAAGCGGCAGGCAGCGGCACAAGGGCTCCCATTACAAATAAGCGCAACACATGCCGTTTCGGCTCCGGATGGAGTTGATCCCACTTGTAGATCCAGATCATCAACAAGACGGCGGGAATGACAGCGCTAAACAACAGGATGAACAAGCCAACACCTCCTGACGGGGATGATGTGGATGAAACGGTAAAAGGGGGGATTAAACCTGACAGTATCTGTGATGGTTTTGTAAATCATGCAAAATCAACGGTAGTATGCCCGATTTTGCCGTTGCCATTTCCTGCATGATGCGGATCAACATCAAGTCGGTTAAATCGTTGAGTTCCGGGTCCGGGGAAGATCCGATGACTTGAACCATTAAAAAAACCGCTTTCCCGGTAATCGCGGAAAAGCGGTTTTTTCTGGTCAGTCGCAGGAATATTCCATGGCCAGAGCGTTGCTGACCTGGCCGTATTCGGAAGCATGCGGCCTGTCATCGCCGTCCGAATATCCGTAATCAAGCATGCGGTTGCGATTGAGGCAGAGTTTGGTGAACTTGGGTTTGAGCAGATCAAACAGCTCATACCGCTCTTTCCAGTCCGGAAAACGGTTCTGGTAGCGGATGATCGTGTCCCGGACCATGCCCCAGAATTTTGCTTCCGGGAACTGATGATGGATTTCGAGCAGATCGGACAGATAGCGGAAATGGCAGATAAACAAACCGGTGAAAATAAATTGGCAGAGTCCTTCCGGCGGCTCGCTGCGCAATACCTCTTTAAAGTCTGCCGGCAGATCCGACAATTCCGGGAGCGGATGGCGGCTGACATTGACATCATCGACAAAATCTTTCACGGCCAGGCGACGGGGAGCGGAATCTTTCAGCACGAGAATCGTATTTTGCCCGTGAGGGGAGAAGACAACCCCATAACGATACAAATAATGGAGCAGGGGAGGAAGGAGGACAGAGAATAAGCGATTCAACCACTCCTCCAGGGTTAATCCCGACTGCTTCACGAGGGAGGAAACGTAGGGATTGCCTTTCCCGTCCACATAAAGGAGCGAAGCGAGCGTGACCGGTTTTTCATCTTCCTCTACATACGAATAGATGCTTTCGCGCCAAATCGCGCCCAGTAATTCCAGGTATTGATAAGGAGCTCCGGTCAGTTTGGAAAAATAGGGATGATCATAGTTTAAGCTGGCGATTTCCCCGGGCAGGATCATCCGGCATTCCTCTTTTAAAAACCGGTCTTTCTCCCAGATTCCTTTGATGTATTCCGTGATCTTGGGGGCGAGAACGGTTCGTTCTCCCGGAAGACCACGGTAGACGAGCGTATTCAGAATGCTCATCGGCAATTTGAGATGATGCCGCCGCTTATGGCTGATATTGACAAAGGTGCGGATCGACTGTTGGGGCAGATACCGGTCTTCTCCTTCTCCGAGAAAGATGATCGAGCGGTTGGCCAACTCTTCACCGAATAACGGGACGATATAATGATTCCACTGCCAGTCGTGAACCGGCATGAAGAAGTATTCCTGGGGATCGGTTCCCTGCTCTGCCAGCTGCCGTTGAAACCGGGCAAATTGTTCACCGAGCTCTTGTTTCAGCAAATCCTCATGGCTCAGGCCGGATACGGCGTGAAATTCCGCCTTTTGACGGTGGACGGCGATCCAGGAAAGCCGGACGGGCCGCTTTTGTTCAGGTGCATAGGCAAGGTAATCATCATAGCCGAACCCGATGCGTCCTTTGTTATAGGTAATCCAGGGATGGCCTTCCATTTCTCCTTCCAATTCCGCGTAATCGAGTGTGGTCACGTCGGCTTTTTGATCTTGTTTTTTATGGAGGAGATGAGCGTCTGCCATCAAGGTGTGATTGTATTCGCGAATCAGATGTCCGGTGGTCTCAGGCGACATGCCGACCGTATCCTGTATGTCGAGCAGAAACTGAATCGGACTCACTGCCGGATGGATTGCATCCGCTTCATGCCGCATGATGCTGCCGGAATCGACACGGTAACTGCCAAAGGGGCGTTCTTTTGCGGAAAAGGTGTAGGTCACCCCGTTTTTCAGGGAGAGGCGGTAGGTGCCGAACTCTCCCGCCTGCTCAATCAATTCCGGCGAAATGATTTCTTCATACATAAATTCGGAGATCATCTTGGTCAGCAGATTGCGTGAGACGATTTCCCAGGATTTCGGATTGAATACCGAGGGTACGATTGTGGTTTGATCTTTCATGCGAGACACTCCTTCCGCATTGGCCAGTGAAAGTTTGTTCTTGTCAGGGGCGGTGCTTTCACAATCCTCATGAGTTTGCCAAAGCCTTCATCCCCGGGTCGTGCTGAAAAGAGATGAATCTTTTCTGTCAGAGAGGACGGGAGCATCCGGCTCAGGAGACCGGAGCCCGAACTGTTGGAACACGTTTTTGCGGAAAACGGGATAAACGGTTTGTCCCGTCAAAGTATTGATGATCACGGAATTGCGATGAGCTCCCAGCCCGAGATCCGGAGCGCCGACTCCGTGGGTGTGCAGTTCGCCGTTTTGCACAAAAATGGCACAATCCGTTTTTTCCGTCAGCTCCAATCGATAATCCGCTTTTACCACATATCTTCCCTGATCATCCCAGCAAAGCAGGGGATGGAGAGCGGAGAGGCATCCGGGGATTTGGCGGGTGTAGCCCGTTGCCAGGATCACCACTTCGCTTTCGTGCTGAAACCGTTGATCCTGTTCCCGGTGCAGGCAGCTTAACTGATATCTGCGTTTTCCCCCGCCGGACACAGGCGTGATTTCCTGCACTTCCGTTTGGGCGAGCAGGCGAACCGGAGGCGATTCTCCGGCGACAGTCCGTTCGTAGAGCAAATCATAGAGATCGGCAATCGTCTTGGCACTGATGCCTTTATACAGCAAATCCTGCTTACGAAGGCGGCTGTCCCGTTTCGCCTGCGGCAGCGAATAAAAATATTCCGTGTAATCGGGCGAAAAATGCTCCAATCCCAGCTTGGAGTATTCCATGGGAAAAAAGCCGTCCGACCGGGTAAGCCAATCCAGCCGGTATCCATGGTCTTTCTGTTCCTGTAAAAGGGTGTAAAAAATCTCCGCGGCACTCTGGCCCGACCCGATCACCGTGATGGACGAGGCCTGTCGGCAACGATCAAGCCGGTTCAAAAATTCGCCGGAATGAAAAACATCGTCCCCGGGCAGATTATGCAGGTCAGGCGGGATATGGGGAACGCTGCCCACTCCCAAAACCAGATTTTTCGCCCGGTATTCCGACTGCTGACTGGTGCTTCTTTCCGTCACTTTGACACGAAAGTGATCATGCGGCTCCGCCTTGACCCATTCGATCGAGGTAACTTCAGAGCCGAAGCGACAGGAAGGCAGCTGCCCGGCCACCCATCGGCAATAGTGATTGTATTCACGGCGCGGAATGTGGAACCGCTCCAAAAAGTAAAACTGGTACAAGCGATTCTGCTCTTTCAGGTAGTTTAGAAAGCTGTATGGGCTTGTCGGATCAGCCATGGTCACCAAATCGGCCATAAAGGGAACTTGCAGGGTGGTTCCTTCGATCAACAACCCGGGATGCCAGTTGAAGGAAGGCTTTCGCTCAAAAAAGACGGCCTTCACTTCGGGCACTTTGGTTATCATGGCCGCCAGCCCCAGGTTAAAAGGGCCGATTCCAACACCGATCAGATCGAACAACGGATGTTCATGAACGCGCGGCATCCTCCCACCTCCTGAAAAACGATTCCCGGTAACAATACATGAGCAAGGCGCGTTTATCCGGGAGATCGATCTCTTTTTGCCTTTCAAATCCGCATTTTTGAAAAATGTGGATCATCTTTTCATTCCGGAAATCCGGTTCGGCTATCACTTTTTCTGTTTTTTCGCATTGGAATAATCGGGATATGATCGTTCTTAATAATGGCAAGGCATATCCTTTGCCCAAAAAGGAAGGCGGACCGATCAGCAGGTGCACTCCCTGATCCCAGGGATGCACATCATAGTGTTTGCCGACAATATCATCTTTGGCCCAGTATGTTTCCCAGTAACTCATGGGAACACCGTCCAAATAACCGATTCTGAGCGTTTGGTGCGGATCGCGCAAAGACTTGTGCAAATGTTCCTTGTATTTTGTGAACGGAATATTCAGGTTCCAAAAGGGAATCACATGCGGTTGATGCATCCAGACAAAGAGCATGTTCAGGTCATGTTCAAAAGAGACCTTGCGAAATGAGATGGTTTTGTTGATTGAGGAATCATATTGTTCAAATTCCGGCTGAAGACTCATGACGTTTTTCCACCACCTTCGACAGCGGATTAGCGATTTGTACGTAAACTGATTGGCTTTCCAGCGGCCCCGCCAATTCGTCCATTTCATAAAAACGGGTGAGCAGATTTGCCTTGCAGGAGAGTTTTTCATTGTGCAACAAATTGTCAAGCAAGGTGGAAGGCCGGCGGTTCCACGGCAGAAAACGGCTTAATTCATGCTTCAGTTCGTTTAACAATTCCTGTTCTCCGATCAGACTGGATGCTCCGAAGACGTTGATCAGCCCGAATAAATGATTGATGAAAAAGTAGTAACAAAATCTCTCATCGGCGACGGCATCGGCGCACACCGTCTCGCTTTTTTTTCTGATTCCGGGCAAAATCCGCTTGAGTGCAGGATAGGTGGATTCACAGTAGTAGTAACCCTGATTGTCCCGGTAGAAAAATTGATGCGGATATCCTTGATAAAGCCGGATGAGGCTGTTTTGCTGGTGTGCTTCCAAAGCGATGCCGTAACGGAGATAGAGCCACATCAACGGCCGCAGTGAAAGATTTAAGTAGCGGCGGAACCAGTCGAGGCTGACTTCCCGATTGGTTCGTTTTTCTTTTTCGGCCAGTTCTGAGATGATGTTGAAAAGCCTTGTTTTCCCACCCTTGATTGGATCCTGGACCAGTCCGGCGATCAGCGTGACATTCTCATCCGCACCGGCGGTAAACGGATTTTCGCGAAGGCATACTTCAAAACCGGACTCTTTGCTGCCCGGGATCGCGAGGGTGATATAAGCCGGGTCCTGGATTATTTGGAACCGGGGGAATTGTTCCGCCAGTTCTTTGCCGATCCTGCTCTGCAAGATGCGTGAGACCTCCACTCCGCGTTCCAGCTCCTTCCGCTGGTTCAGCCGCAGGGAGTTGGTGATTTTGATATGGAGTGAGCATTTCAGCATAAAGCGGGCCTGCGGATGATAGAGAGTGCGAAGTGACGAGGTGGGGGAATAAGCTCTTCCCATGACTCCCAAATCTTCAATCAGGCCTTGCCGGAGCAATTTTTGCACCTCCGGGCGGCGGAGCAAATGCTCTGCCTGAAAAGGATGAAGCGGCAAGATCGCGTAATCGTCCTCTTGCAAGCAGGTGTTTTTAAAGGTTTCGTCCAGCTCCGGGTCGTTTTGCAGCTCTTCCTTGATCAATTGTGTCGCCGTTTGGGGCAGGGCGGAATCCTCTTTGACGATCGAACGGTGGGCACGGAAATAATGAAGGGGAAACTTCCCTTTTTGTTCCGGAGAATAGAGTGCCTGGTCAAGTTCGGAGAGGCCCTGCCGGCTTTTCGGTGTCGGATGCAGCAAATGGCCGAAGATCAATGACTGCTCTGCATCCAAAAAGGAAAATTGCGGTTCATACAGCTCATGCGCGTCCGCCTGGCGGGAAGCGATGAACGATTTGATGTTGTCAGAGCTTTGCAAGGCACGGTAAACAAGCTCACTCTGACCGCCGGTTGCATTCCGGAAAATGGCCAGTTCTTTGGTTACCAGTGCTGCCAGCGTCACCAGATCCAGTTGGTGGGAAGCACCGTTTGCGGTTGTGTAATAGAGCGGGAAGTGGAAAAGATGGCGGCCGGTCAACGACCAATATTTTACGGGAGCGATGATGTTAAACCCATGATGCGGGAGGGGACAGATGATCAATTGATCAGACGGGCACTCGGCGAAAAGCGAGCGATAGGGGCTTTGCTCCTTTTTTACCAGCTCATATCTTCCCGTCTCCCTCAGATAACAGTTTAAAAATGCTTCGATACTGGCTTGTTCTGCAGTTTTGTCGGGCATGGCGATCGTTCTCCTTTCCTCAGTTCCAGCAGCGAGCCGGTTCGTTTGACTTCCTCCAAAATGAACTTGACATCGTCGAGGGTGGTGCGCGGATTGAGCAAAGTCAGCTTTAAACAGTGCATGCCGTCCACCTTCGTTTGCGCGATCACGGCTTTTCCCTCCCATAACAGGGAACGGCGAATTTCGCGATTGAGTTTGTTTTGCCTGCTCTGCTCCGCTTCATTTCCGATGTAGCGAAAAACAACGGCGTTCAGGGCCGGCTCCCGATTGATGCATTCCAGCTTCGAATCTTGGGCGATCAGGTTTGCTGTTTGCTGCGCCAATTCGATCGTATGGTTAATCATTCTGGCAAAGGCGGCACGGCCGATGGTCTGCATCGAAATAAACAGTTTGAGTGCATCAAACCGCCTGGTCGTCGAAAGCGATTTGCCCACGAGATTCGGGATGCCCTGATCTTCATCTTCCTCCGGATTCAAGTAATCCGCATTTGACTTGATCAGTTCAAAATGGCGGCCGTTTTTCGTAAGAAAGGCCCCGCAACTGATTGGCTGGTAAAAGAGTTTGTGAAAATCGACGGACATGGAGTCGGCGTGTTCAATCCCGTCCAGCTTGCTTCGATGTTGATCACTCAGCATCACTGTTCCGCCGTAAGCGGCATCGACATGCAACCAGAGGCCGTATTGCTTTGCTCTGTCGGCTAAAGCGGGCAACGGATCAATTGCGCCGAAATCAGTGGAGCCGGCCGTAGCGACCACGGCAAACGGGAGCAATCCCACGAAACGGAGTCTGGCCAGTTTTTGGTCCAGATCGTCGAGGCACAGGCGCTGGTGTTCATCCGTTTCGATGCTGACAACCGCTTTTTCCCCCAATCCCAGCAGGGCAGCTGATTTTTGCACTGTAAAGTGGGCCGTTTTGGCGCACAGGATGCGCATCCGCTCCGCTTCCGGGGGCAGTCCGTCCTTTTGCACATTCCGGCCGAACTGCTCCTTGATGTACCAGTCCCTTGCCAACAGCAGACCCAGCAAATTGGACTGGGTGCCACCGCTGGTAAAAACTCCGTCCGCCTGGCCGGTGTAGCCGAACAGCCGGCACAGCCATTTGACCAGCTTTTCTTCCAGCAAGGTGGCAGCACCGCTTTGATCCCATGAATCCATCGATTGATTGGCGGCACTGATGATCGCCTCCGCCGCAAGGGAAGGGATCAGCGGCGGACAGTGAAGATGGGCGGCACAAGCCGGATGATGGACCGCGAGCAAATTTTTCAGAATGACCTCTCCTGTTTCCTCCAAAACTTCAAGCAAATCACGGCCATGTTCCGGGCAGGGCTCCAGGTCACCGATCCGGTTGGAAAGCTCTTGGACTGAGCGCCCGCTGAAGGGTTGCCGTGCATTGGCAAACTGTTCCAACAGGATCTTTTCCGCATTGGAGATCGCCAACCGGTATTCCCGCGCCGATTGCCGAGATCCATTGAGAAACAACCGCTCTGTATCTGTTTTTGCTTTCTCGTGCATCCTCTGTTTTTTCCTCCTGTTCAATCGGCCATTTTCTTCTCGGCCGCTTGCACGGCTTCGGCAAAAACGGCGGAGATATGCTCCACTTGTTCCCCGGTAATGATCAATGGCGGCAAAAAGCGGACAACGCTGCCATGTCTGCCGCCCAACTCCAGGATTAATCCTCTGTTGAAGGATTCCCGCTGAATTTGCCGGGCCAGTTCGGGATAGGCCGGGTAGCTTCCCAGAGAATCGGGTTCGCGCTGCGTGTTGACAATTTCCACTCCGATCATCAAGCCTCTGCCGCGCACATCCCCGATGCAGGTCGACTCGTTTTGAATCGACTTCAGTCGGGACATCAGCCGTTCTCCCATTTGTGCGGCATTCACCTCCAGGCGGTTGTCGCGGATAAAGCGGATGGTGGCGATGCCGGCTGCCATGGCCATTTGGTTACCCCGGAATGTTCCCGTATGAGCACCAGGAGACCATTGATCCAGAGATTGATCGTAGACCACAACGGCCAGGGGCAGGGAACCGCCGATCGCTTTGGACAAAACGAGCACATCCGGAATAATGCCGGCATGTTCAAAGGCGAATAATTTGCCGGTGCGGCCAAATCCGGTTTGGACTTCATCGACGATAAGCGGAACTTTGTGCTCCCGGGTGATTGAGCGAACGCTTTGCACCCAATTGTCCGGCGCGGGAATGACGCCGCCTTCGCCCTGCACGATTTCCATAATCATGCCCGCGGGAGGGGCGATTCCGCTTTCCGGATCGTTCAGCACGCGTTTGATGTAATGGATGCCCGTCTGTTCACCGAGTGTCCCGCCGAGGTTAAACGGACAGCGGTAGGCATAGGGATAGGGGAGAAAATGGACATCGGGCATCAGATTGGCGATCGGTTGTTTTGGTGCGAGATTGCCGGTCAGGCTGAGCGCACCGTGCGTCATGCCGTGAAAAGCACCGTGAAAAGAGAAGAGGGTTCGCCGTCCGGTTGCCGTTTTAACCAGCTTGATCGCCGCTTCCACCGCATCCGCACCGGATGGGCTGCAAAACTGGACTTTTGCGCGCGAAGCGAATGATTTCGGCAGGCTGGCAAACAACTCTTCGATGAACTCGTCTTTCACTGGAGTGGTCAAATCGAGTGTATGTAAAGGGAGCCGGCTGTCGAGCACTTGCCTGATCGCTTCGATGACAACGGGGTGATTATGCCCCAATGCCAGGGTTCCGGCACCTGACAAGCAGTCATAATAAACTTTTCCTTCCACATCTTTGACAAAAATGCCATTGGCTTCTTTGATGGCGATCGGAATCCGCCGGGGATAGGAGCG
Source organism: Thermoactinomyces sp. CICC 10523 (assembly GCF_016055105.1). Taxonomy (NCBI): domain Bacteria; kingdom Bacillati; phylum Bacillota; class Bacilli; order Caryophanales; family Thermoactinomycetaceae; genus Thermoactinomyces; species Thermoactinomyces sp. CICC 10523. The sequence goes on along the minus strand of NZ_JAECVX010000003.1, from coordinate 221,725 downwards.
GGCATTTGATTCCCGCCGCTCCTGATTGGCGAGATAGTGGTCATTGCGCAGGACCAGACTCTGATTCAAGATGATCCCTCCAATTGATAATGATAATCATTATCATTTATTTGAGATCAATATACCATTGAGCCGGATGAAAGTAAAGGGGGAGTTCGGAAAAAATGAAGATGAAAATCATTATCAATGAAAGTCAGGCCATGACAGCCCGGGAGAAGGGTGCGGCCTTGGTGCTAATCCCCCCGGATCGTCAATAACTCGGACAGCGGAGTGCGGCGTTTTGGTTTTGGGGCTTGATCAAAATATCCCATCAGAAGGAGACCAACCAGTTTCTCGCCCGGCTTGAGCCCCAGTTTCTCCGGGTAAGCCCGCCCCAGATCTGTGCCGTAATAACTTTTCCATACCATGCCAAGCCCTTTCTCCCAGGCGAGAAGTTGAATATTTTGAATCAGGGCCGCAGTCGCGCAGAGATCATCTTCCCATTGCTGTCGTTCTTCGCTTTCCTCCATGATGACGAATAAATAGATGGGGACGGTGCGCAAGTACGTTTCAAATGCTTTTAAAGTCGGAGCAGGCAGATGGGAGTAAACTTTCATGGATAATGCGATAATTTCCTCCCTGCGATTTCCGTGCACCAGCAGGAAGCGCCATGGCTCTTTTTCCTTGTGAAAGGGGGCCCAATTGGCAGTTTCCAAAATCTCCTTCATCACATCCAGCGGAACCGGATCAGGGCGGAACTGGCGTACGGTCCGCCGCTCCCGAATCACTTCGGTCAACGAACGAAGAGTGATTGATTTACTCATGTTTTGCCTCCCAGCGATCATGAATCAATTTATGATAACGATTATCATTATCATATACAGAATTGAGAGGTCTGACAAGACGAAAAAATTCTTGCAGACAACATCGGCACATTCTGAGATGATTCCGGCAAGGATGTGAGGGTCGCGGGGGATCTTTGAGTGACGATACGAAGTGCATGGAGGAGGAAGGTCAGCGCATTTTGCAATGCACTTTGCGAAAGAAATTTTAAATTTCCCATCAATTATTCAAATGGTTGTTTGAGTATTGTAATATAAGAAAATAACCGTCAGATTGTGGCGCGAGGTGCATGGTATGAGTGAAGACCGCTGTGAGATCTATTGTTTTGATGCCGATAAAGTGGAGCGGGTGCAAGCGCATTTGCAAGCGGTGAATCCGCTGGAGACGGCGCAACTGTTCAAGGCACTGGCCGATCCGACCCGCTTGAAGGTCGCTTATGCGCTCATGCAGGAGGGGGAGCTGTGCGTCTGCGATGTTGCCAATATTATTGAATCTTCTCTGGCGACCGCTTCCCATCACTTGCGCTTGCTGCGAAACATGGGACTGGCCAAATACCGGAAGGAAGGGAAGCTCGTTTTTTATTCGCTTGATGATGACCATGTACGGCAGTTGATCGAGATCGCATTTTTGCATCAGAAAGAAGTGGGAGAGAATGGGGAAAAACGATAATTGTCATATGTACAGGGTCAAGGGTTTGACCTGCGCCGGATGTGCCGCCAAATTTGAAAGGAACGTCAAGGCCCTGCCAGGCGTGGAGGATGCCCGGATCAATTTCGGTGCATCGAAGCTGACTGTTTACGGAACCGCCTCGCTTGAGGAATTGGAAAAAGCAGGGGCCTTTGAAAACCTGAAGCTGGTCCCGGACGGTCTGCGTGAAGAGGAGGAACGGACTCCGGTTTGGAAAAAGCGGGAGAATCAGCGGTTATTTTTCGCGCTGATCTTTCTCCTTCTGGGTTATGCTGCCGATGATCTGTATGGTGAAACGAGCGCCTTTGCGATTTTGACTATGGTGATCTCCATGCTCATCGGTGGCGCCGGGCTGTTTGTGAATGGGATCAAAAGCATGATCCGCCTCGATTTTGATATGAAAGCGCTGATGACGATCGCCGTCGTCGGGGCTGCCGCCATCGGGGAATGGGGCGAAGGAGCGACAGTTGTCGTACTGTTTGCCATCAGTGAAATTCTCGAGTCATACTCGATGGACAAGGCGAGGCAATCCATCCGCTCGCTGATGGATTTGGCCCCGAAACAGGCGACCGTGCGGCGCAATCAGGCTGAGATCACCCTGCCTGTCGATGAGATCGAAACAGGGGATATTCTGCTGGTCAAGCCGGGGCAGAAAATCGCCATGGATGGGGTCGTTGTGTCGGGTTCCTCCGCTGTCAACCAGGCCCCCATTACCGGTGAATCGATTCCGGTCGCCAAATCGGCGGGAGATGAGGTGTTTGCCGGCACCATAAATGAAGAAGGTTACCTGGAAATCAAGGTGACCAAGCAGGTTCGGGACACCACCCTTTCCAAAATCATTTATCTGGTGGAGGAAGCACAGGCGGAAAGGGCTTCTTCTCAAGCGTTCATCGACCGGTTTGCCAAAGTTTACACCCCGGCCGTTTTGCTCCTTGCCCTGCTCGTCGCCCTGATTCCGCCGCTGTTTTTTCACGGGGCTTGGTCTGTCTGGATTTACCGTGCGCTGGCGCTTCTGGTGGTCGGATGCCCATGTGCTCTGGTGATTTCCACTCCGGTAGCCATCGTCACGGCGATTGGAAACGCGGCACGAAACGGAGTTCTGATCAAGGGCGGAATCCATTTGGAGGAAGCGGGCTCCTTGACGGCCATCGCCTTTGATAAAACCGGAACCCTGACGCGGGGGCGCCCGGTGGTTACAGATTTTATTTCCTTCACCGGCCAAGAACAGGCCCACTTGCAAATTGCCGCCTCGATTGAACGTCATTCGCAGCACCCGCTGGCCGCCGCCCTGCTGGATAAAGCGAAGGAGTCGGCAGTTTTGGTTGGGGAAGCAGAAGATTTTCAATCGGTTACCGGAAAAGGCGTCCGGGCCAAAGTGGACGGAAAGCACTATTATGCGGGCCGTCCGGATTGGTTGGCAGAAATCCTGCCGAACGGCATTCCGATTGACATTGAAGAAAAGGTGAAAAGCTATCGAAAACAGGGGAAAACGGTCGTGCTGCTGGCTGATGAAGAGAAAGCCTTGGCACTGGCCGCCATTTCCGATGAACTTCGTGAGCACAGCCGGGAAGCGGTAGAGCGGTTGCACCGGATCGGAATCAGGAGAACCGTCATGCTGACAGGGGATAACCGCGAGACAGCCGACGCCATAGGCAACCGGTTGGGGATCAGGGAAATTGAAGCGGAGCTTTTGCCTGAGGAAAAATTGGAGCGGATCAAAGCGGTCCGTAACAGCGGAAACCGGGTGGCAATGGTCGGAGACGGCGTCAATGATGCCCCGGCCTTGGCTGCTGCAACAGTCGGCATTGCCATGGGCGGGGCAGGAACAGACGCGGCATTGGAGACAGCGGATATTGTGCTTATGGGAGATGACTTGCGAAAACTTCCGTTTACCATCCGGCTGAGCCGCAAAACGCTTGGCATTATCAAGCAAAACATCACCATCTCTTTTGCCATCAAGCTTCTCGCTTTGCTGCTTATCATTCCGGGATGGTTAACGCTGTGGATGGCCGTTTTTGCCGATATGGGCAGCACCCTGATCGTCACTCTGAATGCGATGAGACTTCTGAAAATCAAGGAATAAAGCCGTTTTATACGGAAGCGGACACAGGCGCCGAATGCGAAAGAAAGATTCTTCCCGCAAGTTCGGCGCCTGTTTTGCAAAGATCGCCCGTTCGTGGGCAATGGTGAATCCTCATCATAGATTTTCGATCTCTTTTACAGATAATCAATAATTTGTTTGCCGATCAGAAGAATGGTGACCGAGACAAACAGCACTTTGACATAGGAGGCCCCTTTGCGCAGAGCGACATTTGAGCCGACCAGCGCGCCCAACAGCATGGCTGTTCCCATGGGAATTCCATAGACAAAATTGACATCATGTAGACAGATAAAAAAGATGAGTGCGGCTATGTTGCTGGTGAAGTTGAGCAACCGGGCTTTTGCCGCAGCCTGGATGAAATCAAACCCCAGCAGCAAAAACGAAAACATGAGAAAAGAACCGGTTCCCCCACCGAAAAAACCATCATAAAAACCGATGGCAAAGCTGGCCATGGCAATGAAAATACCGGTCTTGACCGTAAATTGTTCAAACTTCGATTCCCGCCCCCACTCCTTTTTCAGCAAAGAATAAAACGTAACCAGGATTAAGAAAATGATGATCAACGGTCTTAAAAAATCGGAAGAGATTTGCTTGACAGTATAAACGCCCAATATCGAACCGGCGAACGACAAAGGAAGGAGATATTTGACCAGTCGAAAATTGATTTTCCCGGAACGGATATATGTAATGGTACTGGTCAGAGAGGAAATCGTGCCCGCCAGTTTGTTGGTTCCCAGCACGACGGTGGGCGGCAGCCCGGTCATCATCAGGGCGGGAATGGAGATCAGGCCGCCTCCCCCCACCACGGAGTCGATAAACGAGGCCAAAAAGCCGGATGCGATCAAAAACAGAAGCATGCCAATGTTTAAATGTTCCATCTCTTGGGTGTCTCCTATACTGTAATTTTTGCGTTTTTTGTGTGGTAAAATCGTTTTTTTTTATATTACCACGATTTTCACCGCTGATCGCAAAATGAATTTTCCGGGCAATCATCGCGCAAACTAAGGATTCAAAAGGAGGCATCGGAATGAAGGAAAAGCAGAAAGAAGCGAACAAAATCGCTCCCGGGTTAAACGATCATGAGGAATTGGAGAAGAAAGCGACGAAAGAGGAAATTGCCCGGGGCGATTATACAGAGGTCACAACTTTGTCTTTAGATGAAGTCGATCCATCTGACTGAAACAAACCCGCCGCCCGGCATGTGATCGGGAAGGCGGGTTTTCCTGTTTGCTGTGCCGGATTTTCAGGAACAAACCTTGATCAGGCGCGCCAGGTTTCGGGCGGTTTCCATCAGAAGGGAAGCGGTTTGGTCCATGGCCTCTTCCAGAGAGAGCGGTCTTCGTTGAATGGAGTGCAGACTGACAAAATGGCTGCTTAAAGCTTCGGCTCCCGGTTCGATGCTGCCGGAGAGGAGGAGTGCTTTGGCACCGTGTTTTTGCGCCAATTGCGCCACGAAAACGGGAAGCTTGCCGTATTGGGTCTGGAAGTCAGTTTTTCCTTCGCCGGTAATCACCCAGTCAGCTCCGGCGATTTTTTCCTCCAAATGAACCAGGTCTGCGATCAGCTTTGCCCCGCTTTTTATTTTGGCTTGCAACAGGAGGAAAGCAAATCCCAGACCGCCGGCAGCCCCGGCTCCGGGAACCGTTTGCAGTGACCTGCCTGTCAGTGTTTCGAGGCACCGCGCATACTTTTGCATGCCCCGTTCCAGCTGTTTCAGCTGTTCGGGGGTTGCCCCCTTTTGCGGACCGAAGACGCTGGTTGCTCCCTGGTCGCCACACAGCGGATTTTGCACATCGCTGGCGACGAGAATTTCACTTTCAAACAGACGGGGATCCAATCCGCTGAGGTCGGTTTTGACAACGTGATCGAGCGAGATTCCGACCGGGGGCAGCGGTTGATTTTGTGCATCGAGGAAAGTGGCTCCCAGCGCCTGAAGCATGCCCATTCCCCCGTCATTGGTCGCACTTCCCCCCAGTCCGACGATAAAGCGCCGGTAGCCTTGATCCAAGGCATGTCTGATCGCTTGCCCGATGCCGAGGGTTGAAGTGTGCAACGGGTTTCGCTCGTTTTTGGGCACCATGGGCAAGCCGGCGATATTGGCTGTTTCAATGACTGCCATTTGTTTGTCGATCACGCCGTAGCAGGTCGTGACAGGCTTGAGGAGCGGTCCTGCCACTTCGACGGATTGTGTTTTACCGCCGGTGGCATAAACCACTGCGTCAATCGTGCCTTCACCACCGTCCGCCATCGGAATCACCGTTACCTCAGCCTCGGGAATTTCCGATGTAAACGCCTTCATAATGGTGAGTCCCACTTCTTTGGCCGGCAAACTGCCTTTATACGAATCGGGTGCAATGATGATTCTCATAAAGCTTCCTCTCAGTGTATGGGTGTTTTCGTTTATGGTAATTCATTTTCAGATAAAAGTCATTCTGCTCTTTAAAAAATAAAATCCCGTTTTTCCAGCCACAGAGGGAGGAATAACGGGATTGGCAAATCAGGAGGATTTCCGCTTGCGAATGAGGAGCAGGTAGCTGAGAACGGCGCCGGCTTCGGCCAGAGCGATGATGATTCCCATAGGCACGGCGGAATGGTTACCGGCGATGCCCACGAGCGGGGCAGCGATTCCGCCGGAAACATAGGAGAGCAATCCGAGCAATGCCGAAGCGCTGCCTGCTGCTTTTCCCTGGTTTTGCATCGCCAGAGAAAAACTTGCGCTCGAAACCATTCCGACGCTGGAGACCACCATGAACAAGGGAGGTAAAATGGCTGCCAGACCGGCACCGAGCAAAATGGCGGCCAGCAGCAGAACCCCGCCGGTTGCGGCTATGCCAAGCCCGATGAGGAGCAGCTTTGCTTCGCCGACCCGCCCTGCCAGTCTCCCGGTGACCTGGCTGGCGATGATGATGCCGGAGCCGTTAATGGCAAAGAAGAGGCTGAACATTTGCGGCGAGACGCCAAAAATGTCTTGCAGGACAAACGGAGAACCGGAAACATAGGCAAACAAGGCGGTGGTCACCATTCCTTGCGCCAGCACATAGCCCATGAAAAGACGGTCACCGGCGAGATTGCGGATGGTGGACAGGGTATTTTTGATTCCGCCTTTGGCCCGGCGATCGACAGGCAGTGTTTCCGGCAGGGTGTACAAAGTGGAGAGCATCATGATCGCACCCGCAATGCTCAGCACGATGAATACCCCGCGCCAAGAGGTGATGTTTAGCAACTGTCCGCCGATGATCGGAGCGAGGATCGGGGCCGCACCGTTGACCAGCATGAGAAGAGAAAAGAATTTGGTCAACTCCGGACCTGAGTAGAGATCGCGCACGATGGCACGGGCGATGACAATGCCCGCACCCCCCGACAGTCCCTGGATCAACCGGAGCAGGATCAAGACCCAAATCGAAGAGCTGAAAGCACATAACAGGGATGAAACGGTATAAAGGACGAGCCCGCAAAGAAGCGGAAGCCGCCGGCCGCGCGTATCGCTGAGCGGGCCTGCGACCAATTGCCCGAGCGAGAGCCCGATTAAACAGAATGTCAGGCTGAGCTGGGAGAGCGATGTGCTGGTGTGAAGCCCCTTGGCCAGAACGGGCAGCGAAGGCAAATACATGTCAATGGACAGAGGGCCGAAGGAGACAAGAGATCCCAGCAGAAAGATCATTCCAGCTCGGCGTGATCGGGTGGATTTCAGTAGGGTTGTGTCGTAACTGCCGAGCGATTTGCTCATCTATGTTGAAACCTCCCTCATGGTTAAATCAGATGATGCTGAACAAGTAATTTGTTAGAAATGGAAAGTTTTCGTTAATCGAAATGATTTTAAGGTATTCCAACATGGACGTCAACCTGATCTTTTCGGCTATTCCTTGTTGTTTCAATATTTTAAACTGATCTGGTTCCGCCGTTTTTTTTCTGATAAACTCTCTGTTATAAGAAGACCGGGAGGTTGAGAGAGGTGAAAGGAAAGAAGGCGCTGATCAACCTTTTTCGCGAGACGGAATTGCCTGAAGATTGGCTGAACCGGCATTTTCATGGTGGTTATATCAAAGAAGTGATCGTGGATCAGGAGAAACGAACCTGGCAACTCTGTTTGCATCTTGTTGAACCTCTCGATCCGGATATTTGGCAGGAGTTCCGGTCCAGGGTAAAAAAACATTTTCATCCGGCCATTCGCGTCTCCGTCCGGTTTGAGTATGACGCGGTTGAGCATCCGGTCGTGTTGCAAAAGTACAAATATTTTATTCAAAAAAATTTGCAGAAACTGGTTACACCCGCAGCGGCCACCTGGTTCGGGCAAGCGGAGTGGCGGATCAATGGTGCGAAGATTGAAGTGATTTTTGCCAATCCGGCTGTTTTGCAGATGGCGCGGCAGCGGGAGATCGATCGTCATGTAGAACGGTTTTACCGGCGCATTACGGGCAGGGGACTGCCGGTTGTTCTGTTATGCCGCCAACCGGATGAAGATCCTTCTTCTGAACGGTTTCCGGAATAAAAAAGGCGCAGGCAGAACAGCTTCAGGCCGTGCAAACATCAAAGGAGCATTGCTTCCGAAAATGAGCGATCGCGAACTGAAACGGCTGAAGTTTTGCCCACTTTTAATCTGACCGGCGATGATTCAGGACGGGGATTGGCTGAAAGTGCGGGGTCCGGCTGGTTTGATGTTTTTTCGCGCGATCTGATGCCGATTGACCATAAGAAAAGATCACCAGACTTACTGGATGGCACAATTATCACACCGTCTGGTGATCTTTTGGCAGTTCCGATTTACAAGGGAACCGAGTCTCTTGCATCCAGAATACGGGACGTTTAAAGAGGCCTGAGCCGTGTTCGGTGAAACACGTGTGCACGGTTTTTAGAGGGGGAACGGGCCGCCCTGCCCGACACCGCTTATATCTCTTTTCCTTCAGGACCGTTTTGATTTAGATGCCAATCTGAAAGCAGCTTCTTCAGCTTCTTTAAATGCTTTTTGCAATACTTCGTTTGGCTCCAATATATTAGTTCCTTGTGCACGGATGATTTGATAATCTTCGATCCCGAGGAAATTAAACATTGATTTCAGGTATTTGTGAGAGTATTCAACTTCTGTATACCAATCATTATTTGTATAGATTCCTCCGCTTGCTTGGATCACGAGCAATCTTCGTCCGTCTTTAAGCAGACCCACTGATCCGTTTTCGGTATACTTGAACGTTTCACGTGGGATCATGATATTATCCATATAATCTTTTAACTTTGATGGAATATTGAAATTATGCAAAGGCAAAACGATGACATACGTATTTGCGCTTTTGAATTGTTGTAAGATCTCCGACATGCGTTCTGTTACCTGTTGCTCCTGGCTGGTTAGCTCCTGTCCTTTTTGCTGCTTTTCCCATGCGCTTAAAACTGTTTTATCAATCATGGGCACGTCTTCACTGTACAGGTTAATCTGTTCAATTACTTCGCTTCCGTTTGTGAATTCTTTATAAGCTTTCAAAAAGTGGTTGAGAACCTGCAAGCTCACTGAAGAAGGATCATCTGTCTTTGGATGTGCGTTGATAATAAGCGTTTTGTTCATTTTTATTCCTCCGATAAAATGAATTTCAGTCCCTGATTATGGACTTAGTTAATCGCCGATTACATTTATCCATAATAAAGACTTTCATCATCTTTGTCAAATGAAGCATCATTTAATCGCATCGATTTCTTTTATTTGACTAAGACTCTACATATTTCTAAGATACAACTGGATTAATCTTTAAAATCAAAAGAAGGTGAAGAAATATGCAGTATAGTGTCGGTGTTGAATATGCTTTACATTGTCTGGTTTATTTAATCGATGTTCCTTCCGATAAAAGTGTTGGGATAAAGGATTTGGCAGAATTCCAAGGGGTTTCTGAGACATATCTTTCCAAAGTTTTTGGTAAATTATCCAAGGCTGGGATTGTCAGTTCTGTACCTGGTGTAAAGGGAGGGTATAGGTTATCCAGGAAGCCGGAGGATATTTCCTTTTGGGATGTGATTGAAGCAGTTGAAGGTTCAAAGCCTATATTCCAATGTAAAAACATTAAAGACAATGGATATTTGTACAGGGAAAACTGTTGCTCTGCTCCCTCCTTTTGCACCATCAATTCAGTTATGCTCTCTGCGGAAGAAAAAATGCGTGATTACTTGCGCAGTAAAACACTGGCCTGGTTAAATGAAGAGCTTGATCGCGTCTTGCCCAAACATATACGCAAAGATACCCGGGAATATTTTTCGAAGAGCAACTGACATGTGTCAAGGCCGGAATTCAATTGATCCACTCCGGTGTTTGCTGACCCGGTTTCATGACCAAATCCTTATTTAAAGGAGAGGCCTAAATGAGCAAACAATTTAACGTCCATCTTTCTGACAAGCAAAAGCATCTCATGTCCAAAGAACTTGTTGTTGGGCATGTTGAGTATTTACGTTCATTAAAAGAAAAAAGGAAAATTACCATTTTGCGGTCCTTGTGTAGACGGCACAGCTTTAATGATTCTCAAAGCTGAATCACAAAAAGAAGCCGAGGAACTATTAAAGGGAGATCCTTTTTCCCAGGCAGGATACTATCAAACACAAAAAATCGTTGAGGTTCAAGAAGCCACTTTTGAAAACAATTTTCTTTTGGAAGAGGTATTGGACCGCCTTGAGGAATAACAATCGCTATTCTGGCGGATCGCGGAAACAAGGAGAATTCACGTCGATGGGGGAACTGAAAAAATGGAGGGGGACGGGTGCTTTTTCGCTGCGATCTTTGCGGTGAAGGAGACGGGAGTGAAGAGTAGCACCCGGACCCAGGGATTCCTGTTTTTTGAGGTTTTGTCAACAAGCGGACCTTTCAAGGGAAGGACCATTTTCCTTGAAAGGTTTTTTATTATCTTAATGAGCACACCGGGTTTGACAGGATTTTGGGGGGAGGGCGTTCTTTTTGAGACCGGAAAATCTTCCGACAATCTCCCGGCCGTCATGGTCGTTCAACGCATCGGAGCTCACTTTTCATCAGAATGATAGATTCCTTCCTGTTCCCACAAACGCTCCATTCTCTCCAAATGCCGGGTTACTTCCTGCCGGTTCATTCTTGCCACCGCCGTCAACAATGCATTGATCAGGCTGAGCGGAGCGACGAAAGAATCGAGAAAGGACGGCAGGCTGCTCGAGGCGATGAGACTAAGATCGGAGACCGCGGCGAGGGGGGAATGATGGGCATCAGTGATGGCCAGAGTCTGAACCCCGCGTTCCCGCACAAAGCGCATCGCTTCCACCGTTCTGGCTGTATACCGGGAAAAGCTGATGCCGATCACCAGATCTTCCTTGTTCAGGTGGGCCAGCTTTTCAAACATGGTATCGGAATCAGTGATGAACTGCGTGTTTTTTCGCAGTAACTGGAAGTAAAATGCGAGAAAGGAACCGAGTGAATGCGAGCTTCTCAGGGCGACAATGGTGACCGATGCGGCCTGATGGATCCGTTTTACCGCTTCGCTGAAGGTTTCCGCATCCAGCATCTGCATCGTTTGTTTCAGGTTGGCGATATCATCGGTGAGCACTTCGTAGGCAATCCGTTGTTCTTCAGGATAGAGGTCCGCATTCAAATCCAGCCGCTCCACCGTTGTCACCCGTCTGCGGAGCTGCTCCTGCAAATGCTGCTGCATTTCCGTGAAGCCCGAAAAGCCGAGGGCAGAGGCGAAGCGAACGACCGTCGCCTCGCCGACCCCCGCTTGCTTTGCCAATTTGGCCGTGGTTAAAAAAGGAACGGTATCCGGATGGGCTTCAAGATATGCTGCGATCCGCCGCTGGGCTTTGCTCATCCGGCCGCTTTGCGCACGGATTCTGGCAAAGATGTCGCTGTGTTCCGGCAAACGATCACGCCTTTCCTTTCAGTTTTTTCACCCCGTTTTCAAATCGTTCCAGTGTATCATCCACCACTTTTTCGGTATGGACAACCGACATGGAGAAGCGATTGAGGGGTTTGATAAAAATCCCGTTCTCCAGCAAATACTGATCCAGTTTTTTGCGCAGCGACAGATTTGAGGCCAATACGTCCTGAATTTGGCGCACCGGGCGGTCGGTGAACACCAGGTTGAAGATGCTCCCGACACCGACTGTCCGGGCGGTGATTCCATGGCGAACGGCAATTTCCTCAAATCCGGCTTTAAGCCGCGCGGTGTTCTCCTCCAGCTGCCGGTAAAGTTCGGGCTCGGCCAATGTCTGAATGGTCGCAAGCCCGGCGCTGAGGACTAATGGATGGCCGTTATACGTACCGCTGTGAAACAAGGGTTTGCCCTGAGAAGCAGCGCCGGCAGACTGGGTGGTCAAAATGTCAGTGCCGCCTGCAGGTGAGCATAATTCCATGATTTCCCGCCGGCCGCCGACGGCTCCGACCGGAAAACCGCCTCCCAGCACTTTTCCGAGGGCGGTTAAATCGGGCACAACCCCGTATAATCCCTGCGCTCCGGATATGCCGATGCGAAACCCGGTTTTTACCTCGTCAAAGATGAGCACAATCCCGTACTCACCGGTTAATTTTCTCAGCCCTTGCAAAAACGGAAGCTCCGGCGGAATGAATCCTCCCTGAATCGGTTCGAGAATCACGGCGGCAATTTCATGCCGGTGTCTGCTGAGGATTTCCGCCGTTTGTTCCAAATCGTTAAAAGGCAGAATGATGGTGTTTTTTGTATAATATTCCGGCAGGCCCCTTGAGTCGGGAGCCGGGGAAGGGGGTTCATGCCGGTTCCGTTTATGCGGATTGACGCTGATCAAAACCTGATCGTAAGCGCCGTGATAGTGGCCTTCAAATTTGGCCAGTTTTTTTCGGCCTGTCCAGGCCATGGCTAGACGAATGGCCAACAAAGTCGCCTCCAGGCCCGAATTGGTAAAGCGAACCTGGTCGATCCCCGGGTAAAGGCCGGCCAGCGTGCGGGCCATCTCCGTTTCCAGCTGATGGGGAGTGCCGAAGATCGTGGTTCCGATTTTCTCCAGTTGTGTTTGCAGCGCGTTTTTGACGTTGGGATGGCCATGTCCCAGGATTAACGCTCCGTAACATAAGTTGTAATCAATATAGCGATTTTCGTCAACATCGTACAGATAGGGGCCGTCAGCAGATTCCATGATGATCGGATACGGTTCAAAGTATTTGATGTTTGCCGTTACTCCGCCCGGAATCCATCTTGCCGCCTCCCGATAGGCTTCAGCAGAGCGTTTGGTTTTGGAGAGAAGGAGGGCGTGATGATCCATGATTTCCACCTCGTTTGTAATATATACTCCATTAAATATTCGCAACGGAGTATTTATTTCATTTTTCGCCGTTTCTCTCATTTTGTCGAATGTCATCAACAGCGTTCTGGAGGCGTTTCAGCCCGATTGGCGCGATCAATCCTTTCTTCCGCAATAATGCTCCCTTTTTTGACGGAACTGGCAGAGCATATAAAAAACCCCGCCTTTCGGCAGGGAATCAGTCAGTCTCTGGTTATGGCCTCAAGCGCCATCAACATCATATCGTGGAAAGTTGTTTGTCTCTCTTCCGCCGTCGTCTCTTCACCGGTAAAAATATGATCGCTGACGGTAAGGACGGACAGGGCGTGAACGCCGTATTTGGCGGCCAGAGTATAGAGGGCGGTCGTTTCCATTTCGACAGCCAATACACCGTAATCAGCCAGTTTTTTGACCGGCTCCATGCTGTCACGGTAGAAGGTATCCGAGGTTAACACATTTCCGACGCGAACGTGCAACCCTTTTTCCACACCAGCCTGATAAGCCTTGTTCAGCAAATCAAAGTCGGCGCAAGGGGCAAAGTCAAATCCGGGAAACGTTTGCCGGTTGACAGCGGAGTCGGTGCAGGATGTCATGGCCAAAATCACGTCACGAACCTTAACGTCTTTTTGGATCGCACCGCAGGTTCCGACACGGATCAGTTTTTTCACGCCGTATTCGCGAATCAATTCATTTACATAGATGGAGATGGAGGGCACTCCCATGCCGGTTCCCTGTACGGAGACTCGTTTCCCCTTATATGTACCGGTAAAACCGAGCATCCCGCGCACCTGATTATAGCAGGAAGGTTCCTCAAGAAAAGTTTCCGCGATATATTTTGCGCGGAGCGGGTCTCCGGGCAGCAGAATGTTTTCGGCAATTTCACCCTGTTTTGCTCCAATATGAACACTCATCTGTGATACCGTTACACCGATGGTTGGTAACGGCATTCACCTCCTCTTTTCCAGACTACGACCAATATTATCCCAATATCTTGCCGTTTCACAACTCTTTCTTGAAAACAGACAGAGAATTTCTCACTGAATGGAAGAAGCTTGCAGGGGAGAATGCCTTTGGGCCCCTGGAATGATTGGCGATGGAGCGAATATTTTAGAAAAGGAAGCATGAATATTTTCTGTCAGAGGTTTCAAGCTGCGAGAAAAAGTGAAAATAGACTCTGGAAAACATATAGGGAGGAAACAGGATGAAGCAGCCGTTTTCATTGGATTGCAAGGCAATCGAAACATTATCCGAGATGGTATTGTCGGGAGCGATTGAAGAAAGTTACCCGTTGCTCGGTGAGGGGTTAAGCGGCAAAGTGTATGATTATGAGGGATATGCAGTCAAGGTGTTCAAGGAAAATTACAGCGAAAACGATGACGATCGGGTATTGAATTACATGCGGGGCTATTCTGCTTTTCCCACGCTTTATTATAAAGAACGGCAGGGAAGATTTTTGGTTGTCGAGAAAGTGTCCGGTCACACGTTGGGTGAAATGGTGAAAGCGGGTGGAAAGCTGCCTGACCGGTATTACTGGCAACTGGAAAAATATGCGGAAGATTGTTACAAGAAAGGGATTATTCCAAGTGATTTACACTTGAACAATATGATGGTGGATCAAGACAACCGGATCAGAATTGTCGATACCGGCCGCTTTTTCTTTACCCGTGACAGTGCGCAGTTCAAGGAGAAAGTGGAAAGGGACCTGGAGATCCTGAAGTATTACTGCGGATTCTTCTCTTCCTCCTCATGGAAGAAACACCGGCGCCATCGCCGCCATTACCATTATCACTCTTATTCACACTCGCACAGTCACAGCCACAGCTACAGTCACAGCTACAGTCACAGTCACTCGTCTTCTTCTCACCGCCGTCATCGCCATCATCGTCACCATCACCATTTCTTCTCTTCATGAGTGAGCGAACCTCTGTTGGAGCATTTGTTCCGGCAGAGGTTTTTTCTAAATTCCCGGGTTTGGCCGCGTATGAGGCCCCCTTCTGAAAATCTCTCCCTCCAAATCCATATCGCTTCGTGGGCAAAATAAAGTAGGTTTTTTTATGCCTGTTGTAGAAAGAAATATAGTTAATCATATGAATGTGACAGGCATTCGATGGGCGTGATTTTGGAGAAAGTGTTCCGGCATGCCTGATCGGATCTGTCCCCTGCGTCAAGGAGGGATTTGATTGTCGATTGAGAAAAAAGGCCGTCTCAGAAGGCTGATCGCAGTAGTGGCAGTGGCGGGCCTGACAGCCGGACTGGTTCCGTGGGGAAGCAGTTTGGCCGGGAAGAGTTCCGCTTTTCAAGTCTATGCGCAAACCGGCAATGACCGTCAACTTCAGGATGATTTCGCCAGCGCGGCCCGGGAGTTTAAAGTGCCGGAGGAGATCTTGCTGTCCGTCTCTTATAATGTTTCCCTTTTTGAACAGCATGACGGGAAGCCAAGTGTGTCGGGCGGGTACGGACTTATGCATTTGACTGATGTTGACCCCGCTAAATTGCGCCGTAACGGCAAAGATGAAGCGGCTCGGCTGACGGTGAAAGAGGTGAGCCAAAACCTGGGGCTGCATACGCTGAAGACGGCGGCAGCGTTACTCGGAGAGAGCCCGGAACGGCTGAAGCAGGATCCCAGGCAAAACATCCGGGGAGCCGCAGCGCTCCTTGCACAGTACGCCAGACAAACGACGGGAGAGGTTCCGTCCGAAATTGGCGATTGGTATGGGGCAGTGGCGAAGTACAGCGGTTCATCAGAGGCGGATGTGGCACTCGATTTTGCCGATCAGGTTTTTGATACCATCAATCAAGGTGTCGAACGGACAACGACGAGCGGGCAACAAGTGAAACTGCGGCCGGAGAAGGTTGAGCCGAATCGGCAAACAGTGAAATCCCTTCATTTGCAGAATGCCGATTGGACGGGAGCTGACTGCCCCTCCGGTCTTTCCTGTCGCTTTATTCCGGCCGCTTATATACAGCGGAGTGAAGCTCCCGGAGATTACAGTAACTATGATCTGGCAGATCGCCCCGATTTCGGCGGGAAAATCCGCTATATCATCATTCATGATACAGAAGAAAACTATTTGGATACGATTAAACTGTTTGCCAATCCGGATGCATTTGTTTCCGCCCACTACGTGATCCGCTCCCAGGACGGCGAAGTGACCCAAATGGTGAAAAACAAGGATATCGCCTGGCAGGCGGGCAACTGGTACATCAATTCACACAGCATCGGAATTGAACATGAGGGTTATGCCATGGAAGGGGCAGCCTGGTATAACGAACAGCTTTACCGCTCTTCGGCCAAACTGGTGCGCTACTTGGCGCTTAAATACCGCATTCCGCTCGATCGGGCGCATATCTTCGGTCATGACGAAGTTCCCGGTCTGTCACCGAACTACCAGTCTTCCATGCATCAAGACCCCGGGCCGTTTTGGGATTGGAACCATTACATGGAGCTTCTGGGGGCCCCGATTATCCCGAAGTTCGGAAATAAAAATGTGGTCACAATCAAACCCAATTTCCAAACCAACCGGCCCCCGATTGATGGAGTGAACCCGCAGCCTTCCAACTTCGTTTACCTCTATTCAGAGCCGAGCTTTGATGCACCGTTGCTGGATGATCCGGCGCTGAATGGACCGGGGACCCGGGAAGGGCTCGACTGGGGGGACAAAGCGGTCACCGGACAAACGTATTACTTGGCGGAGCACAAGGGGGACTGGGATGCCATCTGGTACGGAGGGCAAAAAGCCTGGTTTTATAATCCGCATCATCAAAATACGGTGCCGGGCAGAGGAACTTTGATTGCGCCGAAAAAAGGAGTTCAGGAGATTCCCGTCTATGGGGCAGCCTATCCGGAGGATGCCGCTTATCCCGCGGGAATTACCCCCGCAGCCCTGATTCCCTTGCAGTACAAAATCCCGGCAGGGCAAGTCTATGTGGCCGAGGAAAAAGTGAAAGGCGATTATTATTACGCAAAGGTCTTCACCGATGATCCCTATGCCACTCATAAAATGATTTGCGGACAGCAAGAGTTTTACCGGATTCATTTCAACCACCGGTTCGCCTTTGTCCGGGCTTCGGATGTGGATGTGATCCATCCATAGATGCGAAATAAAAAAGAAGCCGTTATCTCCTGCGAGATAGCGGCTTTTTTCATTTTTCCTCAGGAACCGTTTTCCACAGAAATGACCAAAGTTTTGTTGGCTTGGGTCACTTTAAACTCTTTGGTCACGATTTTGCCCTGGTTATTGATTTCCAGTTTGTATGTTTTGTTCGGGGTTACTTCGGTTTCGAATTTTCCCGCTTGATCAGTGAGATTGGAGATCGTCGGAGTGACACGCCCTTTTGGCGTATCCTTCAATTCGATTCCGACGGGTTGTTGGGTGAGCGGGTTCCCTTTCGGGTCAACCAGTTGAATCGTGACCGGGACTGTGGTTTTCTCGAGCTGCGATGAATCGCTGCCCGCCTGTTCCGGCGCTTGTGTTGTACATCCGCTCAGCAATAAAAAAGGTACTGCGAGCAGGCCAACATGGCGAAAACGCAAGATATGATCACCTCAAACGATTTCTCTTTGATATATCAGGCAGCTTTTGCACGGGCTTGGAAGAGGTCGGAGAAGATTTTTCCGACGGGTGATAAGTGCCGCACGTTTTCAAAAATTCCTTCACCCAAATAAGTCTTCTAAATTTAGTATAAAGTAAATGTTTCCAGTTGACAAAGTGAAAATTATTTTAAAGGGATTCATTTTTTTATCGTATCGATTCCGATCGGATAAAAATCAGGAACATCGCCGACAATCACTTGTTGGGCCAATGGCTGGTTGAATTTTAAATGAAGCCGGTCCTTAGTGAGCGGCAAAAGCGTTTTCACTTCGATGTCAGCGTTGAGATAGATATTGACTTGAGCCGTATTGATCCCCCGTGATACGATTTCGGATGAAAATGTCACATGCGGAGAACCTTCAATCCACAATTTTAAGGGAAGTTCGGGGCCGTAATCGGACAGGATGCTGCTTTGCGTGATTTCCCCGAGCGATAACTTTACGCTGTACTCCCGGGTTTTGTCCAACTCTTCAAGTAACTTTTCCGAGACGATTTTGTATATGGCTGCTTCGGTTTGCGTATTAAAACTCACTCCGGCGATTTTTCCCTGATGGTCTGTCTGCAGGGTGGCAATCGGTTGCAAACGGCCGTTCAAGGCTTTCTGCATTTGCTCGATGCCGTTGGAGAAAGCGTGCTGGGCGATTTTTTTCGCTTCCTCCTGGGCGATGGCCCTCAAAATGGGCTCCAATTCCCGCTCGAGATTCCACAAAGAGAAAATCAAGAAGGAAAACAGAATGATAATCATGATCGGAATGGATGCTCTCCTCAGGCGAAACACCGGATGGGGATGAAAACGGAAATGAAATGGCGCCGGCGTTTTTTTGCTGATTTTGTTTCTTCGGGGAAGAGAGAAGGACGGGAACCGGATCGATGGCAGCGGAAAGTGAAAGGGCCGCTTAAACCGGAGATGGTTTCGGTAGAACAAACGGCGGCGGAATGGCATGGTTTTGCTCACCCCTCAGTGTCCACATCATACTTTTTAAAACGTATTCAAGAGCCGGGGCGGTTAGAAGCGACCGGAACCGGTCGAAACGGAGAGATCGAGATGAGAGAGTTTTTGGTGATCGAGGATGAACAAAAAATTCGGGATGTGATCGTCTCATATTTGCAAAACGAGGGTTTTACTGTATGGGAAGCGGCAACGGGCACGGAAGGTTTGCGGCTGTTTGCCGGAAAAGCGATCGATTTTGTGATTCTCGATTTGATGCTGCCCGATGTGCCGGGAGAAACGTTGTGTCAACAAATCAGGGAACAGTCGCCGGTGCCGATCATCATGCTGACGGCGAAGGTCGGTGAAGAAGACCGGATCAAAGGCTTGGCGCTCGGGGCGGATGATTATGTGATCAAGCCGTTCAGCCCCCGGGAGCTGATTGCCCGCGTCAAGGCCATCTTGCGCAGGTCGGGACCGGATTTGCTGGCGACGAGAGTCACCTTCAACGGTGGCGATCTGGTCATCGATTCCGGGGCGCAGACGGTGTGGAAGCAGGGAAAAACGGTGCACCTCACGCCGGCTGAATACAAACTTCTTTCCGTGATGGCCCGTCACCCCGGCCGTCCTTTTTCCCGCGAAGAATTGGTGATCAAGGCTTTTGGCTATGATTACCACGGAGATGACCGGACCATTGACCAACATGTGAAAAACTTGCGCCACAAAATTGAATCCGACCCGCGGACGCCGGAATACATTCAGACTGTTTACGGATTTGGATACCGGTTTGCGCCAAGGGAGCGAAGCCGATGAAAAGGCGTTTGACCGGAGCGTTTATCGGTGTTGCCTGCGGGATGATCGGTTTGGCCATCCTCTTTTTGCTGCTGGAAATCCGTTATCACTTTTCGATGTATCTGCGTGAGTACCCGGAGCTTGATCCAGGCACGGTGCTGCTTGTTTATCATCTGCAGCAGGCATTGGTCCAATCAACCTTGTGGACGATGATCGGCACGATCGCACTGGCTGTCATGATCAGTCTCTATCTGGCCAAGCGCATCAGTGCGCCCCTGATCAAGATGAAGGAAGTGGCCGAACGGATGAAACAGGGCAAGTGGACATCCCGCATCGCCGTCTCGGGAAACGACGAATTGGCCGAACTCGGGCAGGCGCTCAATCACCTGACGGAGGAACTGCAAAAACAGGAGGCATTCCGCAAAAATTTGACCGCTGACTTGGCCCATGAGTTAAGAACCCCTCTGGCTACGCTGAAAAGCCATATGGAAGCTTTTGAGGACGGGATTTGGAGCCCGACCCCGGAACGTCTCCATGCTTGTTATGAAGAAATTGAACGGCTGATTCATTTGGTCGGCGACTTGGAACAATTACAGGGGCTGGATTCACCGCAATTCAAATTGAACCGGCAGCCGGAAAATCTCGTGGAGATCATCCGGCAATTCCTGCAAACGATGGAAACGCCGTTTGTGCAGAAGAAGGTGAATCTGAAATTTGCCGGGGAGGAGGCGGTGGTCGTGTCCGTCGATCGCTACCGCTTCACGCAAATATTGTTCAATCTGTTGTCCAACGCCCTTGATTTTACCCCTCCGGAGGGAACAGTCACCGTCAGGGTGACAAACAGGGAGGAGCAGGCCATCGTGGTGGTGGAGGACACGGGGATGGGGATCCCTGCTGAAGAAATCCCCAAGGTGTTTGAGCGGTTTTATCGTGGCGATCGGGCGGGAGGACGGCGCAAAGGGACAGGCATCGGTTTGACGATCGTAAAGAAGCTGGTTGAAGCCCATCAGGGAGAGATTTGCATCGAAAGTGAGGAGGGACGTGGAACGAGGGTGGTGCTCTCTTTGCCGAAATAAGCAGCAAAAAGGGACAAACCGGCACATACCGATTCGTCCCATATTTTCGGTTGCATGTCGGAGGAGTGGGGGAATCCACTCCTTTTTGCGTTGCATGGGTCTTCTTCCCCGATTTTCCGAAAAAGGAGCCGGTTTTCTATTCGTGCACTTGTTTGCGTTTGTCCGGATCAGTCCCTTTGTAGCCCTGGTATGTTACATCGGTCATCATGCCCATGGCTGCATGGTGCAGATCATGGCAGTGGAACATCCAGACACCGGGATTGTCCGCCTTAAAGGTGATCACAACCGTTTCCCCGGGGTTCACCTGGATTGTATCCTTGTAAACCTGGCCGGAAACGGGTTTTCCATTGACCGACAGCACGAGAAACTTGTGACCGTGCAGATGCATCGGGTGGACGGATTTTCCCTCATTTATCAGGGTGACCTCGACTTGTTCCCCGGCCCTGACCGGCAGAGGATCGGTGTTTGGCCATGTTTTGCCATTGATCGTATAGACTTGCACCCCGTTTTCCGTTTTCGTGTTGAGGTGGAGCGTGTACGAAGACCGGAAAGAGACGGGGGACTTCGTCTGATCCTGATTGTATTTGGCCAAATCCCAAACAGGCAGATTTTTTTCGTGATCGGCTTTTACGGTTGTCTGGCTGCCTTCCACTTCGACGGGAAGCAGGAAGGATTTGGCTCCCTTGGTTCTGTCATGAAGGTCGATGGCAAAACTGTGGTCGGCAACAAAGCTGATTTCATACCGTTCGGACGCTCCGACCGGAATCAGCTGATCCTTTACCTCCGCCGGATTTGGAATCGCATTGCCGTCTTCGGCAACGATTTTGAAGTTTTGTCCTTGCAGGTGCAGCATGTGGGTCTGATAACCGGCATTAATGAAGCGCAACCGAACCCGTTCTCCTTTTTTCACCCTCAGCGGCCGGATGGCGGACCCGGTCTTTCCGTTGACGGAATAGAGATCGTACATCATTTTCATCATTTCATCGTGATCCGTATTCATCTTTGAATGATCCGTGCCTTCCATGTGCATCCCCGAGTGATCCATGTCTCCCATGTCCGCCGAAGCGTGATCCATATTCATTTTCGAATGATCCATGCCTTCCATGTCCATTGAAGCGTAATCCATCTCCATTTTCGTTTGCGAGGACATCCATTCATCCAAAATCAGAACATAGTCGTGATCGTATTTTACCGTTTCTTTCTTGGGCAGGACGATGAAGGCTCCATATAACCCTCGATCCACCTGGGTGGAACTGTTATAGTGGGAGTGGTAAAAATAAGTTCCGGGAACTTTGGCTATGAAATCATACGTAAAGCTGTGCTTGGGAGCTACCGGAGCTTGAGTCAGACCGGCCACACCGTCCATTCCGTTGGGAACCGGGTAACCATGCCAATGAATAGTGACCGGTTCGTTCATCTGATTGATCAGTTGAACTTTGACATGATCTCCCTGAGTGACTTTGATTGTTTTTCCGGGAACGGTTCCGTCATAAGTCAGCGCATCAACCTGAATCCCCGGTTGCAGCGTCCAATTCGCCGGTTTGGCCGTGATGGTAAACTCCTTCAGGGGCCTTCCCTGCGCGTCTTTGGAAACTTTGGGAACGGCCAGTGCCGGAGTCGGATTTGCGCTGTCTTTTTCCCCGGAAAGGGTGACGGTCACCGCCGCGACAATGGCGATGATCGCGACGACGGCCACAAAAACGGAAAGAAGAATAACTCCTTTTTTCTTCATCAGCAATTCCTCCACTTTTCTTCAGCAAAGCCGTGATTGGCGAAATATATAAAAAGAAGTTGAAGGACGGGATGGGAGCGGAGCATGTCGAACAAATCCGCTCCCGTGATTTCATCATAAAAGTGAAATATGAAGAAATAATGAAGATAGAGGAAATGGAAGGAAAATCTGTGTATACGTTGATATCTTTTTCCCCGCTCCCTGTTGAAATACAGTAGGGGGGTATAGTATATTGAATGTGAAGAATGTTAATAAAGAACAGGTATGTTGATTGGCCAAACGCCGGATTTTGACAAAGGAAATGTTAAGTCTGCAAGTTACCATGAGTGCGCAACTCAAAAATCTTTTGTCGTTACCTAAAATCAATGTACCTGAATGAGGAGGAAATAGCGATGGCTCAAGTTACACTGAAAGTAAACGGCATGTCCTGCAACCATTGTGTCAATGCAGTTGAAACCAGCGTCGGGAAACTGAATGGCGTTCGCGAAGTCACGGTGCTCTTGAATGAGGGTCTGGTTGATATAGAATTTGAGGATGGTGCCGTGAATGTGGAGCAACTGATCGAGACGATTGAAGATCAAGGATATGATGTTGTCCGTTCGTAAGCGCCAAAGGGGATTTCCCCGGCTTCAAGCGGAGGGAGGTGAAGGACGTGGGGGATCAAGCGGCAGAACAAAAAAAGGGTTCGTTTGCAGTTGGCGGAATGACTTGTGCGGCCTGTGCGAACCGGATTGAAAAAGGCATCCGGCGCCTGGAAGGAATCCAAAATGCCAATGTGAATTTTGCCCTGGAACGGGTCGATTTCACCTATGACCCGCACAAGGTTTCCCCGGAAGCTGTGGGGAAGAAGATTGTTGATCTCGGTTATCAGGTTCTGACGGAAAAAGAGGAGTTGTCCATTGCCGGAATGACCTGCGCGGCCTGTGCTGCCCGCATTGAAAAAGGGCTGCGTCGCTTAAGCGGTGTCCTCCATGCCAATGTCAATCTTGCCTTGGAGTTGGCCACGGTCGAATATAACCCCGCCGAAGTCCAACTTGCCGACATCATCAAAAAGATCGAGGCGCTCGGTTATCATGCAACAGAAAAAGCGAATACGGGGGGAGAGCAAGAAGAGCGCAAACAAAAAGAGATTCGCCGCCAAACGTGGAAGCTTATCCTGTCAGCGGTCTTATCCCTTCCGCTCATTTGGAGCATGATAAGCCATTTTCGCTTTCTTTCCTTTATATGGATGCCGCATCTGTTCATGAACCCTTGGTTTCAGCTGATTTTGGCTACTCCCGTGCAGTTTCTCATCGGCAGACAGTTTTATATCGGGGCATACAAAGCGCTGCGCAACAAGAGCGCAAACATGGATGTATTGGTGGCGCTCGGTACGTCGGCAGCTTATTTCTACAGCTTGTACCAAGTGGTCTTATGGTCACTTGATCCGCACAAAACGGTAGAACTCTACTTTGAGACGAGCGCGATCCTGATTACGCTGATCTTGCTTGGAAAGCTGTTTGAGGCGAAAGCCAAGGGGCGTTCTTCCGAAGCGATCAAAAAATTGGCGGGCTTGAAAGCAAAAACGGCAACGGTCATCCGTGACGGGAAAGAGATGCAAATCCCGGTGGAAGATGTGGCCGCAGGGGATCTTGTTCTCGTCAGACCCGGTGAAAAAATACCGGTTGACGGTGAAGTGCTGGAAGGGCGTTCAGCCGTTGATGAATCCATGTTGACCGGTGAAAGCATCCCCGTGGAAAAAGCTCCGGGCGATCAGGTGATCGGGGCGACGATCAACAAAAACGGCCTGCTAAAAATCAAGGCGTCCCGGGTGGGAAAAGAAACGGCCTTGGCGCAAATTATCAAAGTGGTGGAAGAAGCGCAGGGTTCCAAGGCCCCGATCCAACGATTGGCCGATACCATTTCCGGCATCTTTGTTCCGATCGTCGTCGGCATTGCCCTGCTGACCTTCCTCATCTGGTATTTCCTTGTCTCTCCCGGCCATTTTGGTTCGGCTTTGGAAAAAATGATCGCTGTTCTCGTCATCGCTTGTCCGTGCGCATTGGGTTTGGCCACTCCCACCTCGATCATGGCCGGTTCCGGACGGGCTGCGGAGTTGGGAGTTTTATTCAAAGGCGGGGAGTATCTGGAGACCACTCATCTCATCGACACCGTCATTCTGGATAAAACCGGGACCGTCACCGTCGGCAAGCCGGTGCTGACCGATGTCATCCCCTTTGGTGTGGGAGAACGGGACTTTTTGCGCCTTGTCGCTTCCGCGGAAAACTTCTCCGAGCATCCGCTGGCAGAGGCGATTGTTGCCGGGGCGCGCGAACGCGGAATCGCGTTGGTGGAAGCTGCTGATTTTGAAGCGATCGCCGGATTTGGCATCAAGGCGCGGGTAGAGGGGAGAGAAGTGCTGGTCGGAACGCGCCGCCTGATGAATCAGCACGAAGTGGAGATGGCTGATGGTCTGAAATTGGCGGAACGTTTGGAGCAGGAAGGGAAAACGGCGATGTTTGCGGCCATTGACCGGAAATTATGCGGGGTGATGGCGGTCGCCGATGAGATCAAGGAAACATCCCGGCAAGCAGTTTATGCCTTGAAAGAGATGGGACTCGATGTGATCATGATCACCGGGGATAATGAACGGACGGCCGCAGCCATTGCCCGACAGGCAGGAATTGAGCACGTTATCGCCGAAGTCCTCCCGGAAGGAAAAGCGGCAGAAGTGAAAAATTTGCAGAAACAAGGGCGGAAAGTAGCGATGGTCGGGGATGGAATTAACGATGCCCCGGCATTGGCAACGGCCGATATTGGCATGGCGATCGGAACGGGAACCGATGTGGCGATGGAAACCGCAGAGATTACGCTGATGCGTGGGGATTTAACCGGTATCGTCGACGCCATTCGCATGAGCAAAAAGACCATTTCCAATATCAAACAAAACCTGTTTTGGGCCTTTGCATATAATGCACTGGGGATTCCGGTTGCCGCGGCTGGATTTCTCGCTCCCTGGATCGCGGGAAGCGCCATGGCGTTCAGTTCCGTAACCGTTGTGTTAAACGCGCTGCGACTGCAAAGAGCAAAGTGACCAGACGGTACAGACCCGGAGATAAAAAACTCCCGACATTGTTGCGGGAGTTTCTCGTCCTTTTACAGACGATTTGGAACGCAGGGAGGCAGAAGAGGCCAAAAACTACCGACCTGCGACGGAAAATGAGGTGAAAACTGGGCCATGCATGTTCATACACATGGAGACCACGATCACGGGCATTTGCACCATCGCCATCAGCGGGCAGATAACAAAAAAGGATTGCTCATCGCTCTGCTGATTACCGTTGGCATTATGTTGCTCGAATTTTTCGGCGGATTGTTTACTCATAGTTTGGCTTTGTTGTCCGATTCAGGACATATGCTCAGCGATGCCGCTACCCTTTTCCTCAGCTTTGCCGCCCTGTGGTTTGCCGTTCGGCCTCCATCCCCGCGCAAAACTTATGGATATTACCGGTTTGAAATCCTGGCGGCACTTTTTAACGGAGTGTTGTTGTTCATCATTTCCGGATGGATTATTTGGGAGGCGGTTTTGCGCTTTTTCCATCCTGCCCGCGTTTCCAGCGGCCCGATGATCCTGATCGCGGCCGTCGGGCTTGTTGCCAATCTGCTGAGCGCCTGGGCTTTACTGAGCAAAGGGGATGTAAAAGGGAATGTGAATTTGCGCAGCGCTTATCTTCATGTTCTGGGAGATGCCCTCGGTTCTCTGGGAGCGATCGCGGCCGGGGTGCTGATCTACCTTTTTTCTTGGTATTACGCTGACCCCCTGATCAGTATTTTGGTTGCGGTCCTCATTTTGAAAGGAGCTTGGGGTGTGATTTCCCATTCGTTGCACATTTTGATGGAAGGTACGCCGGTAACGGTCGATTGTGATGAGGTGGACAAAATTTTGCGGAGCATTCCCGGGGTCATCAATGTGCATGACCTGCATGTCTGGACGATTACCTCCGAGCTCGATTCGCTCTCCTGCCACTTGCTGGTCGAGGAACAGTTTGACCAGCAACAGATTTTGCAACAGGCAATCCGGCTGATCGCCGAACATTTTCAGATTCACCATACGACGATTCAGGTGGAAACGGAACAGCTTCAGCATCCTGAATTGCATTAAACACCCCGGGAGGAATCCCGGAGAAGCCTGGCGGAAGAGGCGGTGCAATCAGCTTCATCTCAAGGCTGTTGGGGAAGACAGAAGCTCGCAATGGGGCTTCTTTTTTATCGGGAAATATTGCATACATATTGGTATATACAACTATATGACTAAATGATAATATAAAAATGAAAGCATAGCCACCATAAATAACCAATTGCATATAAATGATCCATTTTTTCAAAAACTGATGATGTCTGTTGCAAATCGAACCGGACATTGAACCAGGTAAAGGGGAAAGTGGCAGTTTTCATAACGGAAGGAGGGGCCGCGATGCAGCTGATCAAGGCAAAAGATTATCATGATCTCTGCCATAAGGCAGCCGAACTCATTTTAAGGAAGGTCAAAGGGCAGAAAAAGCTGACTTTGGGTCTGGCGACTGGTGGCACACCACAAGGGGTTTATCGAATACTGGTGGAAGAGGCGAGGCAAAACGGCACTACCTACCAGCACGTCACCACGTTTAATTTGGATGAATATGTAGGGCTGCCGCCTGATCATCCGCAAAGCTATCATACCTATATGAATAAAAAACTGTTTGATTTTATCGACATACCCCCGCAAAATGTCCATATACCCGATGGCATGGCGGAAAATCTGGAAGAGGAATGCAGACGTTATGAGCAAATGATCGACCAAAGCGGCGGAATTGATCTGCAACTGCTGGGGATTGGCATCAACGGGCATATCGGTTTCAATGAACCGGGAACTTCATTTCACTCCTTTACGCATGTTGTTAAATTGGAAGAATCGACCCGGATCGCCAACAGCCGATTTTTCTCTTCCCTGGAGGAAGTCCCGGCCTTCGCCGTCACGATGGGGATCGCATCGATCATGAAGAGTAAAGAGATCTTGCTGCTCGCCGTCGGCAAAAGAAAAGCGGAAGTGTTGCAGCGGCTCATTTACGGCGAGGTGACCGAAGAACTGCCGGCATCTGTTTTAAAAATGCATCAACATGTGACCATTATTGCCGATGAAGAAGCCCTTTCTTCTCTTTCCGTCCGTTGTTAGGATGGTTGATCAGAAGAGGTCGTCCGGATTGCGGGCGGCTTCTTTTTGTATGTAGGAGTACAGGAAAGTTTCAATCGTTCACAATGCTCTTCACCCTCAAAAAACAGGGTTACGAAACATATGTTCCGGATTATAATCCCGAATAGAGGTGAAGACTGGATAAATATAACCGTTCATGAAAATGCGTTCCAACATTACATGAGGAAAGGAAGTCGAATGGACAGGTGATTCAGGCAAAAATTAATCCCTATTTGTACTTGCGGGGAAACAGTGAGGAAGCGATGTATTTTTATAGGGATGTTTTTGGCGGGGAAATCGTTACCCTTCGACGCTATGGAGATGTACCGGATATCCCTTGTGCTGAAGAGGACCGGGACAAAATTCTGCACGGTCATCTCAAAGTGGCGGATCAAGCGATCTATTTCTCAGATGCGATCGGAAACCAATCTGTCAACTTTGGAAATCAGGTGAGTCTGACATTGGAGTTGACAGAAGCGGATGTGATTGAAAAGGTGTACAACGCTTTGGCTGAAGGCGGAGAAGTTCTTATGCCGCTTCAGGACACTTTTTGGGGGGCGAAATACGGGAAGCTGACCGACCGGTTCGGCATCAACTGGGACTTGAATTGTCAACTGTAATTTTCTGACGTAAGTCATTGAAAGGGGCTATTGTCCGTGTTGATACTGCATGGGTTTGCATGCTTGAGACTTTCAAGATCATGACGGAACTTTGCATCACGAAAGCAGTGACGGTTTCAAATGTGAACAGAATCTGCGTTTATAAAAAAACTGCTGCCCAGCCAGGTGGACAGTCAGTTTTTAAAGAACGAGGATCAGTTGGCGATTTTCATCTGTTCGTTGCTCTGCTCATCCTGTTTGCCTTGATAGGAAGGCAAAGCGCTGCGGATGCCCCAGAAATAAAATATCAGAGCTGCGATGACGACGACAACCATATCCATGCCGTAAGGGATGTGATTGGTTCCGCCGAATTTGCTGCTGCCCAGATAGGAAATTCCCATCATCACGATCAGATAGACGACCAGCCAGAGGCCGGCTTTAAAGTTGGCAGCAAAGTCTTTCCAGTTGTTTTTGGCTTGATAGTAGAAATAAACGGGCAATCCGATGATCATGATCAGGGTGACTTGACCGGTCAGCGGCCAGGTCGCCCAATACAGGATCAGCGATGCAACGATAAACGCCAGCGGCGCGATTACCGGCATGCCTTTGATTTTGAGAGGACGTGAAACATTTACGTCTTTCATGCGGCGGAATGCCATGACCGAGATCGGGCCGGTTACGTACGAGATCAGCGTCGCGACGGAAATAACCTCAGCCAGTGATCCCCATCCTCGGAAAATGAACAGGAATAAAAACGAAACAGCCAGGTTAAACCACATCGCCGGTCGCGGAACGCCGTAAACCGGGTGGATTTTTCCAAATATACGTGGGAAATAACCGTTTTGTTCCATACCGTAAATCATCCGGGCCGTGGTTGCCGTATAGGTCATACCCGTACCGGACGGAGAAACGAATGCATCTGCAAACAGCAGGAGGGCAAGCCAGTTCAGGTTTAGAGCCAAGGCCAGATCGGCGAAGGGAGAGCTAAAGTTCAGGACACCCCAGCCTTTGGCCAGCAGATGATCCGGCACTGCACCGATGTAAGCGGTTTGCAACAAGACATAGATGATTCCTGCCAGGAGAATCGAACCGGCGACTGCGATTGGAACGGAACGGCTTGGATTTTTTGCTTCTCCGGCCATATTGATCGGACTTTGAAATCCGTTAAAGGCAAAAACGATTCCCGATGTGGCCACAGCCGTCAGCACGCCTGCCCAGCCGTTCGGAGTGAAACCGCCGGGGGCATGAGTGAAGTTGTTAGCGTGAAAACCGGCGTAAATGAGCCCGATAATCGTCAGTCCGGGAATGAGGAATTTGAAGACGGTGATGGCCGTGTTAACACGGGCAAACAGCTTGACCGTCCAGTAGTTGATCAGGAAATAGACAACGACCAAACAGGCGGCGAGCACCAGCCCGACCGGGGAAAGCGTTTCTCCGTTGTACAGGGCTTTTGCCCATGCCCAAGGCCAGGAACTCATATATTGTATCGAAGCAACCGCTTCCACAGGAATGACGGAAACAATCGCGATCCAGTTGGCCCAGCCGGATATAAACCCAAGAAATGATCCGTGTGAATAATGGCCGTAACGTACCATTCCGCCTGCTTCGGGGAACATCGCGCCCAATTCGGCATAGGTCAAGCCGATGAACATAATGGCGATCATTCCAATGACCCATGCCCAGATCGCGGCGGGTCCGGCAACTGAGGCCGCTTTCCATGCTCCAAAGAGCCAGCCGGATCCAATAATCGAACCGAGGCCGGTCATCATAAGGGCAAATGTTCCAATATTTCTCTTCATCCCTTTCATATGGCTACCTCCAACTATAGCAGGATATACTAGTAGATTAATTCACTGATAATAGTATCGCATAAAAATGAATTGTAAATCAAATTAAAACCTTTTATTTACAAAAATTGTTATTTAGAAAACCGAAATATACCAGGGTTAAAGGCGAAAATTAACCCTTTTGAGTGATGATTTATTTTTATTTAACACGCATAAGAAGGAGAAAAGGTCGCTGTAGAAAATAATGTTCGGATTTTGCGTCATATGATGAAAAACAGTTTGATCAGCCTGGGGAGGTATACGAATAAAATAGAATGTATTTTAATAGATAAGCAGTGTTAATTGGAAAATAAAGGGATATGATGCAGGGGATTGCAAGCGGGCAGATCTGGTCTTCCTTGCTGCCTTGCAAGGAAGGAGATTCAAAAAACTTTTTCCAAGTGGATGTAAATCAACCTGTGGTTAACAGATCAATATCCTGTTTTTTTCGAGGACTTGTGAAAAGAAAGATAATTTGGTATAATGAAACCGGTTTCAAAAATAAATGAGCAGTTGGCATGAGGGACTGTAAAGATGGAAAATAAGAGACAAAAGAAGCAATCGGACCGTGCCACCATTTCAGATGTAGCAAGACTGGCCGGTGTGTCAAAAACGACGATTTCCCGCTATTTAAGCGGAAAGTACCATATGCTGTCTGACAGCACCTTGAACCGAATAGAAAAAGTCATTGCTGAGCTGAATTACCGTCCCAACAAAATGGCAAGAGGTTTGAAACGGGATCGCAGTTACCTGATCGGCATGGTGATCGCTGATATTACCAATCCTTTTTCCACCGCGATTTTGCGCGGGGCCGAGGATGTCTGCAAGCAGCGCGGATACAGCCTGATGGTTTGCAATACGGATAACGATCCGGCCAAAGAGCGTGAATACATTTTTATGCTGCAATCCCACCGGATCGACGGTTTGATCATCAATACGACCGGACGCAACAACAAGTTTTTGCAAGAATTGGCGACAGAGAAAACAGCCGTCGTCCTGGTCGACCGAAAAGTGCCTGAATTGGGATTTGACACCGTGACGCTTGACAATGAACAGGCGATGGCTGCTGGTGTCAACCACTTGCTCGCCCGGGGGTATAAGCACATCGCCCTTTTCAGCGAATCGATTGCCGGCGTGAGTTCGCGGGAGGAACGGGTGCGCACATTTCAAAACATGTTGTCCGATCGTGAAGTCTCCGCTGAAGTTCATGAGATTGATTTACGCGAGTTGCGCGAATTCTCCCTTCTGTTGGATGAGTTTTTTCAAAAGGCGCCGAAGGGAAAGCGGGCCGTCTTTGCGGCAAACGGGGTGATTCTGTTAAAAACGATCCATCTGATTCAGGAGAAAGGAATCGAGATTGGCAAGGATGTGGCCGTTTTGGGATTTGATGATATGGAATGGGCACCGCTGATCGGCCCCGGAATCACGACCCTGGCACAGCCTACTTATGAAATGGGCGTGACCGCGATGAAAAGAGTGTTGGAGCGGATTGACGGGGATCGGTCGCCGGCGCAAAATATCGCTTTTTCCGGTCAATTGCTGGTGCGCGGCTCTACGCCGGAAGTGAGGGACTAGAAAGATTGCCTGTTTTCGCCCTTTTTTGAAACCGATTTCAAAAAAGGTGGGAATGAGAGTTGGATTATGCCGGATGTCGTAACCTTTGGCGAAGCGATGGGAATGTCTGCGGCCGGTAAAGCCGGAGCGCTTCATCGGGTAAGCAGTTTACGCCGGGGGTGGCCGGGGCGGAAACCAATGTCCCCGTCGGTCTGTTCCGGTTGGGATATTGTGCCGGCCGGGTGAGCGAAGTGGGGAATGATCCGTTTGGACAATGGATCAAGGAGAGTTTGTGATGGGAAAACGTGGATATTTCCATGGTGGCGATCCGGACCATCCGACCGGTTTTCAGTTGAAACCCAAGGCGGGCAGCGGTGACCCCGAGGTGGTTTATTTCCGGAATCGGGTGATCTGCCCGGATCCTCACCGGCTATACCGGCCCGCGTGATCTGGCAGCATTTTATCTTGATAAGGAGGTGAAATTGGTTGTGATCAAGTTGGGGGCAAGAGGCGCTGATGATCGTACGGTGACGGAAGAAGGGGAAGTTACAGGATTTCCTGTTTCGCAAGTGGTCGATACAGTAGGAGAGGGAGACGGATTTGACGTCGGTGTCCATCAGCGGAATGCTGGAGGGTTTGCCGATCCGTGAAGCGGTTTTGCGGGCAAATGCCATCGGGGCTTGGCAGTAATGAGTCAGGGGAACCAGGATGGATTGCCCGTACGGGAGCAGCCGGAGTCCTATGTCTGCACACCATGACTGCGCACCTGAGGAGTGAATCAGATGGAAAACAATCGTTTGGCCAAAAGCCGCTGGTATCGCTTGATTCCGATCGTTTTCATCACTTACAGCCTGGCCTACCTCGACCGCGCCAACTACGGGTTTGGAGCGGCAGGCGGGATGGCCGAAGATTTGCATATCACAGAGGAAGTTTCCTCGCTGATCGGGGCCTTATTTTTCCTTGGTTATTTCTTTTTTCAAATCCCCGGTGCGCATTATGCCGAAAAGAGAAGTGCGAAAAAGCTGATTTTTTGGACGCTGATCCTTTGGGGATTGTGCGCATCGGCGACTGGATTTCTGACTGATGTAAAAGCGCTGCTGGTAATTCGCTTTGTGCTCGGCGTTGCCGAAAGCGTTGTAATGCCGGCCATGCTCGTGTTTCTCTGCCATTGGTTCACCAAAGAGGAACGATCCCGCGCCAACACGTTTCTCATCCTGGGGAACCCGGTGACGGTTTTGTGGATGTCCGTTGTTTCGGGCTATTTGGTCGATGTGTTCAATTGGCGCTGGATGTTTATCCTTGAAGGGCTTCCGGCGGTGATCTGGGCCTTTGTTTGGGTAAAACTGGTTGACGACAAACCGGAGATGGCCAAATGGCTCACCAAAGAAGAAAAAGCCGGGATTTCCCGAGCATTGGAGCAAGAGCAGCAGACAGTACAGCCGGCCAAAAACTATTGGGAAGCGTTTAAATCGAAAAATGTGATACTGCTCTCCCTGCAATATTTTTGCTGGAGCATCGGTGTTTATGGATTTGTGTTATGGCTGCCATCGATTTTAAAATCGGCGTCAAAAATGGGGATCGTCGCGACAGGATGGCTTTCCTCCGTTCCCTATCTGCTCGCTGTCATTCTTATGCTGGTCGTCTCATATTACTCCGACCGCCTGATGAAGCGGAAAGTATTTGTGTGGCCGCTTCTGCTCATCGGAGCCCTCGCCTTTTCCGGATCGTATCTCTTGGGTAACTCCGACTTTTGGCTTTCCTACGTTTTGCTCGTGATTGCCGGCGGTACGATGTATGCGCCATATGGTCCTTTTTTTGCAATTGTTCCCGAGATTTTGCCGCGCAATGTCGCCGGCGGGGCGATGGCGTTGATCAACAGCATGGGAGCGCTCGGTTCCTTTGTCGGTTCATACGTTGTCGGGTATTTGAACGGTGCGACCGGCAGTCCGAATGCTTCTTATATCTTCATGGCGGCAGCCCTCCTGCTGTCGGTGGTTTTAACCCTGGCTGTAAGCAAAAAAGAGGAGAAACATGAAAGGTGAATATCAGATGAATGACGGCAGGCGAGGCGGTCAGGATCGCTGCCCGGGTGGAAGCGGAAACGGATTGGATTGAAGCGGGGACTTCACTGATCAAGAAGATGGCATGTCGATTGAACGTCTATGTCGTCGGAGAGACGATTGCTCCCGCCATTGCCGCAGAGGATCTCGTCATCACTGTTTCCGGGAAGACACAATCAGTACTGATGATCGAGGAAAAAGCGAGACGGATCGGCTGCAAAGTTCTTGCCGTCACCGCTGATCCGAAGTCTCCGCCGGGGGGTAGGCTGACGCGATCCTTCATGTACTGGCCGCGACCAAGGATCGCCGGCGGGGAAAGCAAGCCGCCATCCAGCCGCCCGTTTCCCTGCCTGACCAGTGCCCCCGCTTTTGCCGGATGCCATTTGCCTGCGGTATGCCTGGTTGAACGCAATCGGCCACCGAAAAGCCCGAGCCAGACATGCTGATTTGGAGCAGCAGATATGTACAAGGCTGTTGCCAAATAGGGTGAAGCGGGATTGATGCTCTATTGCAGCACTTTGTGAGAAAGAAGACAGAAGCTGAAAAGCACCAAGACCAACAGGAAAAATTGAATTTTTTCAATAATAAGGCACGCCTCTTCCAGTTTGGAGAGGTGTTATTTATTAATTGAATTATTATATTTTATTTTCTTTCTATTAGGGTAAATTATCCGTGATTCCGGCTGAGCAGAAAGGAAGGATCAACGTGGAGGCTATCCTGATTAAAAATGTGACCTTAATTGATGGAAAAGGGGGTGAACCGAAGAAAGAGATGGCCGTGCTGGTCCGGGATGGACGCATTGCTGAGGTCGGGCATGTGAATCGCATTCGGATTCCCGATGTGCCGGTGCGGACGATTGATGCGGATGGGTTTACTTTATTGCCGGGATTTATCGATGCCCATGTTCATGTTATGATGTCCCCGGTCAATTTCGCTAATAGTTTGAACACCCCTTTTTCTTATAAATTTTATGATTCGATCCGGAATATGAAAGCCACGGTTGCGGCGGGTGTGACCACTGTGCGGGATGCAGGCGGCGCCGATGCCGGGGTGAAGATGGCTGTGGAAAACGGGCTGGTTCTCGGCCCGCGGATGAAAATCAGCATAACTCCCTTAAGCATAACGGGGGGACACCTCGATTTTTGGCAGCGTTCGGGTGTGGATGTAACGCCGGCCCTTTTTGGCGGATATCCGGGAAACCCGCTGGGGGTCTGCGACGGGCCCGATGAGGTTCGCAAAAAAGTGCGCGAAGTGTTGCGGGCAGGGGCCGATTTCATCAAAGTTTGCAGCACCGGAGGGGTGATGAGCCCCACTGACCATCCGGAATTTACCCAATTTACCCAGGCGGAGCTGGAAGTGATGGTTGAGGAAGCGGCGTTTCGCCGGGGAATCAAAGTGATGGCTCACGCCCAGGGGAACGAGGGGATTAAAAATGCCGTCCGTGCCGGTGTTCATTCGATTGAGCACGGGATTTTCTTGGATGATGAAGCCATTGAGCTCATGCTGAAACAGGGGACGTATCTCGTTCCCACGCTGCTCGCCCCGCTGGCTGTTCTGGAGATGGCGGAGCAGGAGGGAACCATGCCGGAACATGCCATCCGCAAATCAAAAGAAGTGATTGAAATTCATCGGGAGAGCATCAGACAGGCTTTTCGCGCCGGCGTGAAAATCGCGATGGGCACCGATGCCGGGGTGATGGCCCACGGCCAGAATCTGCGCGAATTGGGACTTCTCTGCGAGATCGGCATGTCCCCGATGGAAGCGATTGTGGCTGCGACGCAGATGGCTGCAGCTTGTTTGCAATGGGAGGAAGAGGTGGGCACAATTGAAAAAGGAAAATGGGCGGATTTTGTTTTGACCGGGGTTGATCCGCTGAAAAATATCCGTGCACTTGAAAATCAGGATCAGATCGTGATGGTTATTAAAGGCGGGAAAATCGTGAAGGATCTGCGCAAGCAGGAGTCAAAAACAAAATAAATGGCGAAGCGCCACCTCTTTGCAGGGAAGGGGTGGCGTTTGCCGCTTAAGACTGCACAGCTTGCAGTTGTTGGTTCAATAGCCGCGCCTGATGTAAGGCGTGCTGATCATTCATCACTTCGCCCGGCTTATTTCCGACACCGAGGATATATCCGCCGAATTTCATCGACATAAAGTCAAAAATCAGCTGGAATTGCTGAATGAGAGGAAGTCCCTTCACGTTTATCGAATCTCCTCCGGTGACAATGACAAATGCCTGTTTATCCTTCATGCTTCCTTTGAAATCGTAGTTCGTGTTGCGCAGGCTTTGCGACCAGCGATCGATGAAATTTTTCATCAACCCGGACATTCCGTACCAATACAGCGGAGTAATAAAGAAAATAACATCATGATTTATTACCTGGGTGATGATGCTTTCATAGTCATCGTCAACAGGGTGAAATCCTTCGGGCGAGTGGCGGCCGTCAGCAACGGGAAGGATTTTTTTATGCCGCAAGTAAATCTTGGTCGCCTGAAGCCCGTCCAGGGCATAATCGGCCAGTTGTTCCGAATTTCCACTTTCTCGGGAACTGCCGTAAAGGGCGACGATTTTCATATCCATCAACTCCTGCTTTTGGGAATAGGCAACTTAAACTTGTGTGTTCGCCATCATACAGCAATTCCCTTGTTTTCATGAACGGAAACCGGAAATTCACATGAACGCGCAGACAATCATCATCTTTTTTTATTGTTGACGGAAGCGAAAAACGGGGACAATGACGCAGGAAAATGGTTCTTTTTTAAAAAGGAGTCCCTGATACAATCAATGTGAAAGACTTTGGGCCGGACAGCACAAATCTGTTACAATTGGATGGAGAGTTTTGTCTGGTGGCAAGGCTTTCAGTCAATAATGTTTTATGATAAACACCTGATGTAAGGTTGATGCTGTCTTGGGAGGGCGTTATGAAACGGATACCGGTTTTGAAGGTGAACAATGTCACGAAAAAAATACATAATAAAACGATTGTCGAAAACCTCTCCTTTAAGGTTTATGCCGGAGAAGTATTTGGGCTCCTCGGTCCCAACGGTGCCGGAAAAACGACCCTCATCCGGATGATCGTCGGATTGATGGGAATCACCGAGGGAGATATTATGATTCATGATTTCAGCATTAAAACGCAATTTGAACAAGCGGTCCGCGGGATTGGAGCGGTGGTCGAAAATCCGGAGTTATATCAATTCATGTCGGGGTACAAGAATTTGGTTCATTTTGCCAGGATGACACCGGGTGTAGACCAGGAGCGGATCGATGAAGTTGTTTCCCTGGTCCGGTTGGAAAATCGCATTCATGATCCGGTCAAGACGTACTCCCTGGGGATGCGCCAGCGCTTGGGTCTGGCACAAGCGATTCTGCACCGCCCTTCGTTGTTGATCCTGGATGAGCCGACTAACGGTCTGGACCCTGCCGGAATCCGCGAACTGCGCGATTATTTGCGCGAACTGGCCAAGAAGGAAAATGTCGCCGTTCTTGTGTCCAGTCATCTTCTGTCCGAGATGGAGCTGATGTGTGACCGGGTGGGAATCATTCGCCAGGGGAAACTGGCAGGCATAAGATCGGTTGGAAAACTTGAAAATCAGAAGGCCGGGATGTTCAAGGTTCACTTTGAAGTTGATTCGGTTGAAAAAATTCCTGAGCTGCTTAAAAAGAAAAGCTGGAACAAAGAATGGGCTCAAGTGCCGGGAGGGTTTGAGATCGAGCTGAAACGGGAGCAGATCGCCGAACTGAACGCCAGAATGACGGAAGCGGGAATAAAAGTTTACGGAATTCGGACCATGGATCAATCGCTGGAGGACAAGTATCTGGAAATGACAGAAGGTGATGAGATTGCCTGATTTTTTTCGCTTGATTCAAAATGAAATGATGAAACAAT
The DNA here is from genome assembly GCF_016055105.1 of Thermoactinomyces sp. CICC 10523. Classification (NCBI taxonomy): domain Bacteria; kingdom Bacillati; phylum Bacillota; class Bacilli; order Caryophanales; family Thermoactinomycetaceae; genus Thermoactinomyces; species Thermoactinomyces sp. CICC 10523. The sequence goes on along the minus strand of NZ_JAECVX010000003.1, from coordinate 184,614 downwards.
TTGAGCGGACGAGAACCTATGTAATGCTCGGATTCTATATCGTGGTCAGTTTTTGTTCCGCTTTCGTCTTGAAGTATATGGAAAAGGCTTCGGGAAGGCCGGAGGATCTATGGGGATTTTTCGAGTTTGACTCACACCTGTTGCCGATCGCGCAAATCTTGACCGTGGTGATTGCCGGAGACATCGTGTCGAGCGAGTTTAACTGGGGAACGGTGAAAATGCTGCTGATCCGTCCGGCGCGACGTATAAAAATCCTTTGGGCCAAGTATGTTACCGTGTTGCTGTTTTCCGTGATTTTCGTGGTAACGCTCATCGTCTGCTCCTTTTTGTTTGGAGCGGTCTTTTTCGGCGTCACCTCCGCTTACGGAAGTCCGGTTCCCCTGATCAAGGAGCTGATCACCACATATTCCCTTTATTTTGTGGAAATTGTGATGATGGCGACACTCGCTTTTATGCTATCCGCTTGGACGCGCAGCAGTTCAGTGGCGATCGGCCTCTCGGTTTTTCTGGTGTTTGCCGGGGCCGTTCTGATTGAGTTTTTAAATATGTTCGGCTTTGCCTGGGGAAAATATCTCCTCTTTGCCAATATGGATTTCACACAGTATCTCTCAGGGGGACAACCGCCTTATCCGGGCATGAGCGCCACTTTTTCCGTCATCGTTTTACTGGTCTATTTTATTCTTTTCCACATAATCTCATGGTGGGCATTTGCAAAAAGAGATATTACTGTTTGAGGCCGGAAATTTGGTTTGAGATCAAAAGTGGACCGGGAAAAGGGTTAACAGGTTTGCTTTTGTGAAAAAATGTGCCGAAAAAATGATGTTTTCTTGAACCAAATTTGCGATGGAGGCGAAAGTATGGCCGAAGCGTTGGCAAACAAAAAGATCTTATTGGTAAAAAGGCCGAAAGGACTGCCGGCAAAAGACGATTTCAAAATGGTTGAAGGGACTGTGCCGGAGCCGAAAACGGGTGAAGTATTGGTTCGCACCTTATACTTATCGGTTGATCCCTATATGCGGGGACGGATGAATGACCAAAAATCGTATGTTCCTCCATATCCGCTCAATGAAGTGATTACCGGAGGGGTGATCGGCGAGGTTATCCAGTCCAGGGCAAGCGAACTGGATGAAGGGGATCTCGTGATCGGCAATTATGGCTGGCAAACGATGCAAACGGTGGATAGTGCGCAATTGCGAAAGATCGATGAAACGATCGCCCCGGTTACCACGGCCTTGGGGATTCTGGGCATGACTGGGCTGACCGCGTATTTCGGGTTGCTTGATATCGGCCGGCCGAAACCGGGGGAAACCGTTGTTGTGTCCGGTGCGGCAGGGGCGGTTGGTATGACGGTTGGCCAAATTGCCAAAATTAAAGGGTGCCGTGTTGTGGGGATTGCCGGTTCAGACAGGAAGATTCAATACCTGCTCGACGAGCTTGGATTTGATGCCGCCATTAACTACAAGACGACGAAAGAGTTGAAAAAAGCGTTGGCAGAAGCTTGCCCGGAGGGTGTGGATATCTATTTTGACAATGTCGGGGGCGAAATCTCCGATGCGGTCATGCGACTGTTGAATCCCCACGCCCGTATTCCGGTCTGTGGCCAAATTTCCTTGTACAACCTGGAAAAGGCCGATATCGGGCCGAGGATACAACCCTTGCTGCTGATCAATAAGGCGCTGATGAAAGGGTTTATCGTATCCGATTATGCAGCCCGATTCGATGAAGGAACCAACCAGTTGGCTGAATGGTTGAAGCAGGGCAAATTGAAATATGAAGAAAATATTGTGGAAGGTTTTGAGAATACCATTGATGCTTTTCTCGGATTGTTCAAAGGGGAAAATCTGGGCAAACAGCTGGTCAAGGTGGCAGAGCCCTCCAAGCGGCCTGTGAAAGAATAACCTTAACAGCCTGACGTGATATAAAAAGTCGGTGACGCAAAGGACGTTACCGTCTTTTTTTATATTTTTTTGCGAGCGGGAAAGAGTTCATCTTTGGATCGTGTTTGTTTTGAGCGGGGCAGAAATCAGAATCAGCCTGATTTTTTCTTCGGTTGAATTTATCCTGATTTTGAAACAATTATTGATTTATAAAGGGTTGATGTTTTGATATGATATTGAAAGCGGGAATTAAATCGTAATAATTTTGATTTAGCTCATCATAAAATTCCAATATGATGACAAATCAACATGCCGGATCGCGTTCAGACTGGAGGAACAATCAGAATGTGGCTGAAAAATTACTACATTGAGATTACGGGAGTTCTCGTTTTTATCGCCCTGTTTTACTTTTTAACTTCCGGTCAGATCATGGAACTCGGAAGTTTGATGGCGAAATTTGCAATTACGGATAACGTTCAGTTGCAAAACCTGTCCACCATTTTTCTCAGCATTTTTATTGAAGGTTTGCCATTTATTTTGATGGGGGTATTTGTCTCCGTCTTGATCCATGAGTTTGTGGATGAAGAGGTCATCTGGAAGTGGATCCCCAAAAACCCGCTCTTATCAATCCCTCTGGCGGCGTGTCTTGGAATCTTTCTTCCGATCTGCGAATGCGGAATTGTGCCAGTCGCCCGTCGTTTGATCCAAAAAGGGCTTCCGGCTCATACCGCATTTACGTTTTTACTGGCAGCTCCGATTGTGAACCCTGTTACCGCCGTTTCTACCTATATTGCTTTCCGAAACAACTGGGATATGGTTTTCCTGCGTCTCGGATTGGGGGCGGGGATTGCCGTGGCGATGGGGATTATGTTTTTGCTTTTTTTCAGTAAGACCGATGTTTTAAAAGGAAATCTGCAAAAAGCAGACTGCCATCATTCCTGCCATCACGATCATGCTCATCCACATGATCACTGCCATGACCATCGGGGTTTGGAAGCGCGATTGTGTCATGCGTTCTATCATGCGATCTTTGAATTTATTGACATGGGAAAGTATTTTGTGGCCGGCGCTTTCATCGCAGCCTGCTTTCAAACGTTTATTGGATTGTCAGTGATGAAATCGGTTGCTGCACATGAGGGGATCGCTGTGATCGTGATGATGGGAATCGCATTCGGACTGTCCATTTGTTCATCATCGGATGCGTTTGTGGCCGCTTCTTTTCGGGGAATTTTAGGAAACGCTCCCCTGTTCAGTTTCCTCGTATACGGGCCGATGATGGATTTGAAAAATTTACTGATGATGATCGGGAGCTTTCGCTCTTCTGTCGTTTGGTTTTTTTGGGGCGGAACCACGCTCCTGACCATTCTGTCAATCTTGCTGTTTGTCTAAATGAAAGGAGACCGGATGAATGACCGCAATCCTTCGCACTGCCATTCTCATCGGGAATGCGATCATGCTTTTATACCTTCTCGTCACGAAAAACATCGACCTGTTTATTAACCCGCGGTTGAAGTGGTTGGTGGCGATCAGTATCTTTTTATTGCTTGTCCTGGGTTTGATTCAATTATGGAATCTGAAAGAGAAAGATATACATAGAACAGGATTTTGGGGATATGGATTCGTCATTTTTCCCCTTTTTATGTTTTTCCTGTTTCCGCCGAAGGTTTTGGATGGGAGCATTGCCAATCATAAAATGTTTACCTACTTATCTTCGCAACCGGATCAGAAAGTGTTAACCAAAAGCCAGTCTGATCAGAATAACGATGGGAAAAATAGCACCGACAAAGGCCAAAGCGAGACTCTCTCCGACGGCCAGGAGAGCTGGGAGGCGCAATACAAAAAGGAAGCGGCTGAATTGGTAAAAATGCCGGTAATTACTTTCAACGATCAAAATTATTTTGAACGGCTGAACGTGATTTTGCTGTATCCCGAGAAATTCAAAGGAAAGAAAATCCGGACCATGGGTTTTGTCTACCGGGACGAATCGTTTAAATCCAACCAGTTTGTTCCCGGACGGATGGCGGTTAGCTGTTGCGTGGCCGACGCGGCGGTTGTGGGAATCTTGGCTGAAGACAATCATGCCGATTCTCTGAAAAAGGACCGTTGGGTTGAAGTGGAGGGAACGCTGAAGACGGAAAAGATTGAGGGGGAAATAACGCCCGTGATTAAAGTAGAGTCTGTGAAGTTTGTATCTCCTCCCAAAAATCCCTATATTTATCCCTCTTAGACATTGACGGCTTTCGCTGCTTTTCGCAACTTCAATGAACGGAATGGTTGGAGATTTTTACGTTGCAGGTCGTTTCATTTTAACAGCCCTGCATCTTCAGTTTTCAAAGGGCTGCTGCTATCCTGAAAAAACGGTCAGTCTGCGAAAGGGGAAAAACATTCCCGCACGCCTGAGCAAACGAATTTTCAATCGGAAAGAGGATACAAGAGATTATCAGCGGAAAGACCATGGGACTTTGGAACGAGTTTTTCATTTCAGAGTCCTTTTTTGTATGCTAAAAAATAAACCGAATGAAATTTTATTATGAAAGCTTTAAAAAATATTTCACAAACCTAATTGTTTTTGGTGTTGACATTTAACCTCATTAAATTTTATTATATTAATCGTTCGTATGAGGAATATTTTCGATCCCTAAATGTTAACGGGAGTGACCATCTTTGGTAAGCGACGAACAGATTCAAGAACTCATCAATGCCATGCACAGTTGTTTTCAGGCTTATCGCAAGATCTTGCAAGAAGAGTTAAAAACTTGCCATTTGACGATACCTCAGGCTCGGGTGATCCAGGTTTTGCGGGAGGACGGCCGGCAATCGTTCGGCGAGTTGAGCAAGAAATTGGAAACATCGACCAGTTCGATCACCGGGATTGTCGATCGTTTGGAAAAAAGCGGATGGGTCAAGCGCGAGCGGGATGAACATGACCGGCGTATCGTCTGGATCAGCCTGACGGAAAAGGATCAGGAAATGTTTCAACAGTTTTCGTCGAACCAGATTCGCCAGTTGCGTCGATATGTCGACCGCTTAAAACCAAAAGAGGTTGCCAGTTTAACGGATACATTGTTAAAGCTGGCGACCATAATTGAAAGCGAGCCAAATTTATAAGAAGGAGTAAGCCGCATGAAGCGTATTGCAATCAGTATCATCGTGATCGTCTTTCTGGTGGCGGCGGTCGGAGCCGGGGCTTATTATTGGTATCAAAATTCCTTATATGTCAGCACTGATAATGCGCAAGTCCAGGCAGACCTCACCACCGTATATGCCAAACAGACAGGAAGGATTACAGACTGGAAGCTGTCATCTGGAGATAAGGTCTCAGCGGATCAATTGCTGGGAGACGAACAGATGGCCATCGATCCAACGAGCTCGGCCGATGCTGTCAAGCTCTCCGGTCTGGATCAGGCAAAGATGGCAGAGCAACCGGCAGTTGATAAGATTACGTCTCCGATCAACGGGGTGATTTTGCAAACCGATGTCGTGCCGGGAGAAGTGGTGGCACAAGGACAGCCGCTCGCCATGATTGCCGATTTGTCCAATGCTTACATTACCGCTTATATCGATGAACAGGAGATTAACGATGTGAGCAAAGGCAAAGACGTCGACATTTCACTGGATTCTTATCCTGGTGATTCTTTCCACGGAAAAGTGGTGGAAATCGGCAATTCTGCCGGAAATGTCCTTCAGGCGTCATCTGCATTGACGGCGAAAACGACGGATTCGCCGGAAGTGCAACGTGTTCCGGTCAAAATTTCGATTGATGATTTGAATGGGAAATACATCGCTCTTGGAATGAATGCGTCCGTACAAATACACAAATAGGAGAGCAGAAAATTTTCCGGTGAGAGGAGAACTTTCATGAAGACAGGAAAGTTATTGTTGATCAATGCGGTTATTTTTATTATCATTGTCGGACTTGGGATCGGCGGATACTACTACTATTACAACGAAACCAATTTCATTCAAACCGATGATGCGAAAGTGATGGGAGATATTGTACCTGTTGCTGCTGACAGCGCAGGAAAGTTGACCGAATGGAAAGTGAATGAAGGAGATCAAGTGACCAAAGGACAGGCGCTCGGAAAAGTTAACATTGGGTCGAACACGGTCGATATTCAAGCTCCGATTGACGGAACGATTGTGCAAAACAAAGGACTGGTCGGGCAAATGGTCGCTCCGGGTCAAGCGTTGGCTGATGTCGTTGATTTTAGCAAGTTGTATATCCTTGCCAATGTCGAAGAAACGGAGATCAAAGATATCAGTGTCGGTCAAGAAGTGGATATTACTGTTGATGCAAATTCTGATACCCGGATCAAAGGGAAGGTCGAGCAGATCGGTCAGGCGACCAACTCTGTTTTCTCTTTGATTCCGCAAAACAATGCCAGTGGCGATTATACGAAAGTGGTACAGCGGATTCCTGTGAAAATTTCGATGGACAATTATCCAAACGGGCTTGTTCCCGGGATGAACGCAGAAGTGAAGATTCATAAATGATCGTTGGCAGAAACAGAAAGGAGGGGCACTTGTGACTCAGCGAAATGAAGCGGAGGCCCAGGGAGGGATTGCCCGTCATATTCCCTTGTTGTCCATCTTGATGTTGGGGGTATTTCTGGCGATCTTGAACCAAACCTTGCTCAATGTCGCCATTCCTCACTTGATCAATGAATTTAACGTCAGCGCGACAACAGCGGAATGGCTCCTCACAGGCTACATGCTGATTAACGGGATCTTGATTCCGATGTCTGCTTACCTGATTGAACGGTTTGGGGTAAGGACCTTATTCCTGGGAGCCATGATCTTCTTTACAGTTGGATCGTTCCTGTGCGGAATCGCGCCTACCTTCAGTGTGATGCTGATCGGCCGCCTGATTCAGGCAGTCGGCGGAGGAATCCTGATGCCGCTCGTTATGACGATCATCTTGTCGATCTTTCCGCCGGAAATGCGCGGGAAAGGAATGGGGATCTTTGGTCTCGGGATGATGTTTGCTCCCGCCGTCGGTCCCACTCTGTCGGGATGGGTCATGGAGCATTACAGTTGGCGCGTGTTGTTTAACGGCATCGTGCCGCTCAGTTTGTTTGTCACCATCTTTGCTTCGTTCTTGCTAAAAGATACAAAGCCGCGGTCCAAACCGCCGTTTGATTTGTGGGGAACGATTATCTCCACCGCCGGCTTCGGACTGCTCCTGTATGGGTTGAGCGAAGCGGGAAGCAAAGGCTGGGATGATACGGTGGTCGACGTCTCGGTCATCGTCGGGATCGTCTTGATCGCCCTGTTCGTTATTTTGCAGCTCAGCTCCAAACATCCGATGCTGGATTTCCGCGTCTTTAAATACGATGCCTTTTCACTGTCCAGTGTCATCAGCGCGCTGGTAACGATCTGCATGTACGCCGGGATGTTTCTGACTCCGATCTATCTGCAAAACTTGCGCGGTTTTACTCCGCTCGAATCCGGCCTGCTCATGTTGCCGGGGGCGGTGATCATGGGGATTATGTCCCCGATTTCCGGGAGTTTGTTTGACAAGATCGGTCCGCGTCCGCTGGCGATTGTTGGCATGCTGATTACGGCTCTGACCACCTATGGATTTACCCAGCTGACATTGGATACGGATTATTTCCATATTCTCATCTTGTTCATGATTCGTTCCTTTGGAATGTCGCTTTTGATGATGACGATCATGACAGCGGGATTGAACCAATTGCCCGCGGAAAAAAATGCGCACGGAACGGCGATGTCCAATACCTTGCGCCAAATTTCCGGTTCGATTGGGATCAGTGTGGTTACGACCATTTTCAGTACGCGCACGACATTCCACCTCGGTAAAATGACGGAATCGGCAAACCTGATGGACCCCGGATTTGCACAAACTTTTCAGGAGCATGTGATGAAATTGACGGATGCCCTTGGAATTCCGATGGCGCAAGCAAAACAGACGCTGGCGACGCTCTTGTTCGGGCAAATTAACCAGCAAGCAGCTGTAATGGGAGTCAATGACGCCTTTTTCTGGTCGATGGGTTTTGCCGTGGTCGGATTTGTCTTAAGTATTTTCCTGCGTGACGTGCGCAAGGATCATCTGAAAAAAGCGACGAAGGAAGATGTTGCCCTCGAAACGGAAAAGATGGAACCGAAAAAAGAGGTTGCAGCAGGTTGATTGCTGACAGGAGAAAATCCGGGCCGGGGAGTGAGGGACCGTGTCCGGCTATTGAGTCATCCGGCAAGATGGGTGCCTCGCGGCCTGATCTCCAATGCACTTTGATAGAAGCAAAGAGAAGCACCAAGATCCTGAAACATGGCAAACAAGCGGAGCGCCCCAAGATCCCGGGGCGCTCTTTTCATTTCGCGCTCATGATTATTTGCACTCACAATCGTCTTTGCCGCAAACCGAACATTTGGAACGGATCAGCATAAGGAATCCTCCTTTCCAGGGATGATAGTTTTATTATAATATAAAATTCATGTTTATTATGAATAATTTGATTATTTTGTTATGAATCAAGCCCGGGGATTTCAGTTTCCGATTCCGAAAAAAGTGAAGAATTTGGTAGAATGAAAGAACGGAACGGATCAACTTGGCAAAAGGTGAGAGAGATGAAAAGCGTGCGCGTGTTTGCGTGGGTTCTGCTGGTAGCCTTATTGGGCGGAGCTTTTTGGCATTACATAGAAAAAAAAGAGACGGGGGAAGCGAAAAGCCGTCAGACCCCTGTTTATACTGTCAGCGACTACATTCAGGATCATGTCCCGAAAACAGGTACAAAAGCGCCTGATTTTACCCTTCCCAAATGGGGAGGTGGCGAAGCGGGACTCGGCCAGAGCAAGGGGAAACCGGTGGTGATCAACTTCTGGGCGACCTACTGTGATTATTGCCAGGAGGAGATGGCCGCTTTTCAACGAGTGTATGCGCAGATGGGAGATCAAGTAAACTTTTATATGATCGACGCCGCATATACCGAGCATGAAGCTGCCATCGGCCGGTTTGTGAAGAGAAATCACATCACACTTCCGGTTTTGCTGGACCAAAGCGGAGATGTCGGCAATTCCTATTTTGCCAAGGCTTTTCCGCAAACCTTTATTCTGGATCGGGAACACAGGATCTTTTATCATCATTCGGGCCCGATGACGGAAGAACTGCTGCGGGAGCAGTTGCAAAAAGTGTTGAAAAAAGGGAAATGAACAGATGGGAATAAAAACAGGAGGGACAAAGGTGAAAAATATCTGTGTCTTCGCCGGTTCCAATCCCGGCAGGAATCCCGAGTACAGGGATGCAGCAAAATCACTCGGGCTCGTGATGGCCAAATCGGGTTTGAGCTTGGTTTATGGAGGTTCCAGTAAGGGATTGATGGGCATTGTCGCAGATGCCGTTTTGGAAAATGGCGGTATCGCAATCGGAGTGATGCCCGCTTTTTTATCGCGGAAAGAATTGAAGCATCACCATCTGACCCATTTTTACGAGACTGAAGGCATGCATGAGCGCAAAGCGAAAATGGGGGAACTCTCCGATGCTTTTGTCGCTCTTCCCGGCGGGTACGGCACTTTTGAGGAGATTTTTGAGGTGTTGAGCTGGGCACAATTGGGAATTCATCAAAAACCGATCGGACTGTTAAATGCGGCCGGATATTTTAATCCGCTTTTACAGTTGGTGGAGAAAGGGATTGATGACGGTTTTATCAGGCCGGAATATCTCGATTTGTTTGTCTGTGAGAGCGATGCAGAACCGTTGGTAAAAAAACTGTTTTCTTACCGCCCGCCGAAGCCGGTGCTTAAATGGGAAGAGCTAGCTCCCCAAAAAGGTGCATCAAAGCGATCATGACCTGCCGGCACACCCTGGCATAAAAGCCCGGGCAAGCTGGCCCCCCCTGACCGGCCATCGGAGATGGAGGGGAGCAAAAGAATCGACTTGTCATGACGGGGTTTACGGTTCATCACTCATAGGGCTTGTCGGTGTTCCTTGATGGAAGATCATTTGCCATCTTCCCTCTTTCAGTTTCCAGACAGAGCTGCGCAGTGTATCCATTTTTCGCGTTTCATCTTTCACGCGGTAAGTCGTTAAAGCTACATCCGGAGCCAAAAGATGCACTTCAAAATGGGACAAACTCATTTTCCTTACACTCAGCCCTTCGCTTCCAATCTCCTCTTTGGACCAGACTGTGCCTGAGCTTCCAAACTCAAAAAATTCATCAGCGAGCAATTTGGAAAGTTCCTCCCGGGATCTGCGGACCTCGGGCAGTAATAATTTTTCCTCAAGCTGACGCAAATGTTCTTTTAAAGAAGTTCCGCTTTCCATGGACATTCTCCCTGAGAAGTTTTGATTTTTTTCTGAACAGTATAGCGGTTTTTGCTGCCGGCGTCAAAGGTCTCCGCTGGCGGCCAATCCGCTCCACGCTGTTTTCCAAATATTATGTATTCTGTCGCAGAGTTGGTTGTGATCGTCATTCAAAAACATATGAAGGAAAATTCCATCCAGCAGACAGAGATAGGTTTGCATCCGGATATCCGGGTCATGTCCTCCGCAGGGATCTTCTGCAAAAATGGTGTGAACGGTTTTGGAAAGAAGGTTGTTCATTTCCGAATATTTGGCGCTCAGTCGCTCTTTCAGGTGCTCGGGTGGAAACAGGAGAGTCCGGCGAATAAATGTGATCTTCTGTTCATTGTGCATCTGAAAGTGGACAAAGCTTTTAAGAAGGGAAAACAATTTTTCTTTCATGTTGTGACCATGCAAATGCCCGCCAGCCCGGAGCAGTTCATGTTGAAGTTCCTCCATCGCTTCATCGAAGACGGTCAGCAACAAATCATCTTTGCCTGAGAAAAAAGCATAAACGGACGGGGGCTTGATTCCGACCTCTTTGGCGATTGCCGCGAGGGATGTCCCTTCGTATCCGCTTTTGGCAAAATGCTTCAAGGCTGCGGCTTTTAATTTCTCTCTTGTCATGGTTCCTCCCGCAGAACGAACGAGAATTGGAAAATAAAAATTTTCATTTATCCGGCTGTTGGGAAAATTGAGCGGCAAGGGATGGTGGTTTTTTCGTCCACCCGGCCCCGCCGGACTTGTCAATAATCAGTTTTTATTTATGATACAATATTTATTTTTATAAATAAAGAAGGCAGAAAAACCTCTTCTGAAAAAAAGCATTCAGAAGTGGTTTGGGGCTGTCGGCCAACTTCATTTGGCAGGGGATGGGTGCTTTTTCAGCGGGCCGCCTTTGCGCCGAAGGAACCGGGGACAGAGAGAAGCCCCCTGCCCCAATGGATTCCTACCACCACCAGGTTCTCCAAATGAACGGGCCGAAAAAGGGAAACCCGAAGAAGGGAAAGAAAAACGGGAATAAACTGGTGTGGGCAGCCGGTTGGAAGTAGCCATCATCATAAGCGGGAGTGTGCGGGGGCAAGGCAGGGAAAGAAGAATATGAATAATAATACATAACAAGCACCTCATTTCGTTTTTAATACCGTATTCAATAGGTGAATGAAGGTGAATTGATTTTTCGTGAAAAGAATCGATTCTCATTGGTGACACATGATTTTCGTCGTGAATATACTGGGCATAAGCCGATCATCAGAGAGAACAACGGAGACCGACCCCTGGGTGAACAGCAGGCGGCCATGCAGTGTGACTGGCAGTCAGAAAGGGGTCATTATTTTTTATGGGAGCAAGTGTAATCCCGCAATTTCAGGGCTTCGGAAAAAGAGCAACCCCTGTAATTTTTACGGGATTGAGTCACTCATGCCCGGATTACTCATACATTAAAGTAGGCTTGTGGCAAATGATTAAGGAGGAAGTATTTTGAACATCAAGGTTGGCGTATTAAAAATAAACTCGGTCTCCATGACATCGTCAGTGACGATCGGTACGCACATATCCGTTTTGCCACTCAGCTTTCAAAAAGCAAATACAGGGGTTTCGACGGCGGGAGATGGTGCAGTGATTAAAGCGGCAAACCCGGTCATTGATCCGGATACGAATGACCACCCTGTACTGATCCACCGATAAATGAATGATTGGGAGGTAAAGTAATGGCGATTTACGTTGGAAGTGCGGAGATCATCTCTGTTACGTCAACAGCCAATATCAATGTGGCTCCTTGCACGGTGTCTCTCTTTTCCGAGAGTTCCGCGAAAAGTAACGGAGCCAGTTCGACAGTTGGTGATGCGCTGCGGATTACCCACATCGGAGCGATCATAGACCCGGATGTGCTGGATTCAGTGATGGGAGAAGTAAAGCCTTACTAAAAAATGGGGAGGGTCAGGGATGCCCTTTTTGATCAAATTGAACAATATTTCCAGTTCGGGACAGCTTAATATGTCTCCGGTCAATCTCTTGCTGAACCAGGAAAGTTTTCAGAAGAACAATATCTCCAGTAACAACCTGGGTGATCTGGTATTGTCCCTGATGTACGGGCCGATTTATGATCAGGATTTTATGGATACTCCCATTTCCCAGATCAAGATCGTCTAGTTTGCGAAAGGAAGATCACGATGATCCAGCCGATTATTGTTGGACCGTTTAAAGTAAATAACGTGTCGGCAACCGCCAAGGTGAATTTGTCTTATGGCTTGAATTTTCTGGCCTATCATCACAGCTTCAATAAGAGCAATTCGGTCAATAGCCACACGGGGGATGCACCGATTCAAGTGGTTAATGCACCAATCTGTGATCAGGATCTGATTGACACGCCGATAGCGGAAGTCAAGCTTATTTAGGCCTGCGGGTCAGAGCGGGAAATGCTTCGTTTCAACTGAAAATAAAACAAAGGATGATGGATGATGCTGTTTTTACCGAGAATGAAATTTAACAACACCTCTTCGAGCGGAGAGCTGAATCTGAATAACCTGCTGAATCTGCTGATCCAGAATGACAGCTTGCAAACAAACAACACAGCTAGTTTCAACAATGGCGATTTTGCCGTGAATCTGTTTTGGACGCCCACGTTCGACACTGATGTATTTGATACGCCGATCACCCAATCAAAAGTTACTCTTTAAAACCATGCAGGAGTTTCAGGAGAAATGTATGTAGGCGGCTTTGCCGAAGATGATGTTGGTAACCGTCCATTGTGTCAACCGGATCGGAATCTGTCCCGCCCCCGGCCTGCACGTATATTTAATGGGGAGCAAAAGGAAATCAAAGGGTGGATGCACAATGTTGTTTTTACCGTTGATGAAATTTAACAGCACCTCTTCGAGCGGAGAACTGAATCTGAATAACCTGCTGAATCTGTTGGTCCAGAATGACAGCTTGCAAACAAACAACACAGCTAGTTTCAACAATGGCGACTTTGCCGTCAATCTGTTTTGCACGCCTACATTCGACACTGATGTATTTGATACGCCGATGACGCAACGCAAACTTACTTTTTAAGATTCATCAAGGAGTATTGTCTGAAATGTCATTTGTTAACGGCATCATCGAGAATGAATTTTTTCTACTTGCTTGCACTCCATTGAGGGAAAAAGAGACAACGTTGGAATCCGGGTGGCCATATAACCGGAGTTTACCCCCGGAGTGGAAGCATGTAGTTACATATCGCTTGATCATAAAAAGATTGACGATAGGAGGATGGCGATGCCGAATCAAAATATATTTTTCCAATTTGACATCGGCAGAATTTGGACTGCTTCGCGAAATGTTCGCGAAAACCGATTGGATGTCTTGGCAATGATGAAACAGGAACTTGTCGCCGATTCCGTCCATGAAAGGAACAGTTACTTTGACGTGGATGATCTCGACTACTTTTGCTTTCGCAACAGAGGGAAGATAAAAAAGCCCAGAGCCTGGGCGATCAATACAGATCCCAATATGGATAGGGAGTGAAAGGAGGCGGATTACCCGGCGGAATGGGACGAGGCGGCCGGATCGGACGCGAAGGACGCCGGGGGAAAATGGGATTGGGACGGGGAGGACGACCCCGATGTGGATTGGAATGGGGAACACGGAAATGTGGGAGTTCCTTCAGGCGGCAGTAAGGTACATACGGATAAATCTGATATTGATAGGAGTAATGAGCCGGGTCAAAAGGAATCATGCTTTGACCTCCTTGAATTTCTCCTCCTAGTTTATGTTCACGAAAAAGGCGGTATGATCCCGTTTTTTGTCAGTTAGAAGTATTTCTTTTTCCAGAAGATCATCGCCGTAATACATGACAACAATAAAGATAACAGCAAAATGATCAAAAAAGCATGGCGATAATGTTCAAAGGGCAAAGGGACATTCATTCCGAATAAACTGGCCACCATCGTCGGGAAGGTGAGCACGATGGTAAACGAGGTGAGAACCTTCATCACATGGTTCACGTTGTTGGAGATGACCGAGGCAAACGCATCCATCATTCCGCTTAAAATATGGCTGTAGATCTCCGTCATCTCCATCGCCTGTTTGTTTTCGATGATGACATCTTCCAACAGATGCTGATCTTCTTCATACATCTTCAGGTACTGGTTTTTTAACAGTTTTTCGGTGACGAGATTGTTTGTTTTGAGCGAGGTGGTAAAGTAGACCAGGCTCTTTTCCAGGCTTAACATGGAGAACAGCTCTTGATTCTGCATCGATTCCTGCAATTTGTTCTCAAGTTTGCTCGTTTTGCGGTTTATCTGTTTCAAATAGGTTAAATAATAGGTTGAAATCCGGTAAAGAAGTTGCAGGATGAACCGTGTCTTCATATAAGTATAGAAATTTTTGATCTTGTTGGTGATAAATTGCTGGACAATGGGTGTTTCTTTCAGACAGACAGTGATGAACAGGTCCGGGGTTACAATCATTCCGAGGGGGATCGTAATATATTGTTCATCCCTGCTTCCTTCATTTTCAAGGATGGGAATATCCACTATGATCAGGAGATTGTCTCCTTCCTTGTCGATGCGTGACCGCTCCTCCTCGTCCAGGGGATCACGGATAAAATCGGCGGGAATTCCCAGCGACTGCACCACTTTTTGAATTTCTTCCTCATCGGGAGCGGTGAGGTGAACCCATGCACCTTTGGCAAATTCGTTTATTTCCTGTAATACGCCATCTTCTCCGGAAATATAAATGTTTAACATTGTTTTTCACCTCTTTTTGGGCAAATGAGAAACCTTGCCTGTATATAATATAGGCAGGAATGGAGAAGAAATTACGAAGGTTTTCTGGTTGTCGAACAAAATCGAAACATGTCCCAAAAAATCGCCTGAGGAGATTGACATTTCTGTCATTTAGTTATAAACTTTCTACAAAAGTTGTGGATAAGATTGAAAAGTAAGGGCAAATTCCAACCGGTTTTGGCGGTTTTTGTCGAAAAAATAAAAAATGCAGCGCAAAACGCTGCATCCCGTTCACGGTTTCATTGGAATCAACGAGTCAGCAGGCTGGCGGTTCGCCGTCAAAGAGGTGTTTCAACTTTTTTCGCCTCCTTTCTCAAACATCATTTGCACGTAATACTGGAAGAAGCGGTTTTTGTACTTTTCATAAGTAGCCGGGTCTTCTCTCTCGCAACATTTTGCCAATTTGACCAGGATATCGGGCAGATGGATTTTCAAACCATGCTTTTCCGCAAAGGAAAGCGCTTGTTGGAAACAGGAGCGGGCATCCAGATCCTTGCCCTGTTTCATATAGCAATCGCCCAAAGCGACCAGTGCGTTGCAATACTTAAGGGCGTCATTGGTTTTTTGCCCGATTTGCACCGCTTTCAGCAATGCGCTTTGCGCAGAGGAGATTTTTTTTGACTTTAAGTACAGCATGCCGAGTTGTGTATAGGTAGAGACCAGCATGTTCTTTTTTCTGATTTTTTTCTCCAATTTCAGCGCGGTGCGAAAACAAATCTCGGCTTTAAAGAAATCACCGCGGTTTTTATAGCTCTCACCCAACGCCGTCCAAAGCTCAAACGAACGATCCACATTCTGGTCGATTCGCGCGAGTTGAATGCCGCGGGTGGCCGCTTGCGCAGCTTTTTCGTACAGTTCCTGCTTGGCCAGCAGCACGGAGTGAACTTCGTACATCGACAAGCGGATTTCCATGCTGTCGATTTCGCCGATATGATCCCATAAAAATTCCAATGTGCGAAAAGCATCCTCGTTGCGGCTCATCTTTTCCAGATAAATCGTTTTGCTGATCATCAAATGGTAGATAATATAGTCGCGTTCACCATTTTTATTATACGATTCCAGTCCTTTTTCAATATAATTGAGCGCCTGTTCCAGATTGTTCTGATAATAACAGCACCGTCCCAATTCGTTGTACGTTGAGGCTTTCAGATTGCTGTCTTCCAGTTCGGGAAACTGGTTCAAGAGACTGAGCGTTTTCATGTATTGGGCTTGCGCTTTTTTCCACTGCGTTTTGCGGTCATAACATTTTCCTTTCAGAAAATAGACAAAGGTTTGAAGCGGTGAATCTTTTGCGATTTCGATATTTCTCAGCTGCTCCAAACCTTCCTCGGGGCCGACGAGATCGATATCATGTTCAATCGCAAATAAGAGAAACCGCAGGCGCTCTTCTTTGTCGCATTCATCTTCATAAGTTTCCAGGAGTTGCTGCAAATCGATGTCCAGCTTTTCGCAAATGCGCATGTAGATGTCATCGTTGACGACTTCCCCTTTTTCCGCTTTGCGGATGGAGTGCAATTTGACCACATCATCGACCAGATCGCTCTGCCTTAACCCCAGTTCCTTTCTTCTCTTGCGAATCACTTTGCCCGCATTCTCATGATCCAGCGGTAACAAAAGGTTCACCTCCCAATTTAAAAAATTTTTTTGGTTGATTGAGAGGGAAATCATACCGTTTTTGTACATATGTGCAAAAAATGGATGAACATATTCGTTGTTTTGTTCAGATATTTATCTATTTTGGCACATATGTTCAAAATACCTTCTTTTCAGCGTGATTTTTTATTAATTTGCAAATGAGTATTTAGATTTATAAACTGTAATCAAGAGGTTTTAGCCAACAATTCCTTGCCTATTTCATAAAAGCTCACGCGACTTTTGGGAGGGGACAAGCAAATGTTAAAGGTACTGGTGGAAGGACAAATGGAACAGGTGCAACCGTTTTTGTCAGATTTGAAGCAACGTTCGCAAATCGAATTGCTCAAAAACGAAATCAAAGAGAACCAAATGGAGGTTAACGAAGGCATCCGGGTTGTCTGCTATGTTGATCATAAACCGGAGCGAAGGGTAAAAACGATCAAACTGCACCTGGCGGACGGAACACAGATTCAGCTTCCTTTGATGGATTTAATCGAGGTCGAGATGGAAAAAGGGGTTCGCATTTTGGCCGGCCGTTCTTATGATATATTTGCTTGAGATAAAGAAGAAAAATATTCTTTAATACAACGTTTTTAATTAAAATTAAAATAACTGGGAAGTTGGAGGCAAACGGAGAGCAACATTCTACCACAAAAACCAACAGGATTGCATGCCCTTGCCAAATATGAGCGTTTCAAGAGAAGGCCTTGTTCGGGTCTTCTTTTATTTTTCCCTGAAAGTCCATGTTGATCAGGTCGTGGTTCCACGCAATTCGCGCAATCTTGCTTCGTTTTATCATCGGAATGGGCCGACAGGAAAGAATCTTTACCAGGACTGTGTTTTGGACTTTTTTTGCGTATTTTATGTCCTGGTTTGCCAATGCAGGTATAAAACGTTTTGGTTTTTACCAAAAATTACTTAATAGATAAAGGGAACGTTAAGATGAGGTGAGCGCAGTGTTAAAAGAAACGAGAAAAAAGCTAACCCCTGTTCAACAGGAATATCATCAGTTTGTGAAAGGACGCGAACCCAAACGCCCTATTTTAAAGAATTGCCTGTGTGCTTTTTTTATTGGCGGGGCAATTTGTTTGCTCGGACAATTGATTTCCACTTTTTACATTCATTTTTTCGGGTTTAACGAAAAAACAGCCGGAGATCCGACTGTAGCAACCTTGATTTTTATTTCAGTCCTTTTGACAGGATTCGGGGTTTATGACCATATTGCACAAGTGGCCGGGGCGGGAACCATCATTCCGGTGACCGGATTTGCCAACGCGATCTCTTCAGCGGCGATCGAACATCGTTCCGAAGGATACGTTCTGGGGGTCGGGGGCAATATGTTTAAACTGGCAGGGTCGGTAATTGTATTTGGGGTATTTTCCGCATTTGTGATCAGCACAATCAAAGTGATCATAAAAAGTTTGGGAGGATTCTGAGTGATTCAGGGAAGAACATGGGTGTTTGAGAACCGGCCCTATATTGCAGCAAGCAGCGCTGTCGGGGGCCCGTTTGAAGCGAACGGACCGCTGGCAGAGGACTTTGATTTTTTGCACGGCGATCTGTGGCTGGGGCAGGACAGTTTTGAAAAAGCGGAAAAGATGTTGTTGGAACAGGCGTGTAAGAAAGCTGTGGACAAGGCGGGGATGAAAGCGGACGACATCCAGTTTTTTTTGTCCGGGGATTTGATGAACCAAGTGATCTCCAGCAGCTTTGCGGCAAGGACTTTGGCTGTGCCTTATCTCGGTTTGTTTGGGGCCTGTTCCACTTCGATGGAGAGTTTGGCGCTCGGCGCGTTGATTGTCAGCAGCGGGTTTGGCGACAAAGTTCTGGTGGGCACAGCCAGTCACAATGCTGCGGTTGAAAAGCAATTCCGTTACCCGACGGAATACGGAGGGCAAAAACCTCAGACCGCACAATGGACGGTGACAGGAGCAGGTGCGGCTGTCCTCACTTCCAAAAAGACCAAAGATGAAATCTACGTGGCAGCGGCAACAGTTGGCCGTGTCGTTGATATGGGGATCAGTGACCCGTTCAATATGGGGGCGGCGATGGCTCCGGCGGCTGTCGATACGATCGAGGGCCATTTTCGTGATCTGGGGCTTTCCGAAGACGAATACGATTTGATTTTAACCGGCGACCTTGGGAAGATCGGTCATCGCATTGCCGGGGATTTGTTGGTGAAGCATGGCCTTAAACTGCCGGAAGAGAAGTTTGGGGATTGCGGTTTGATGATTTACGATGAGCAACAGCCCGTTCAGGCGGGGGGGAGCGGTTGTGCCTGTTCCGCTTGCGTCACTTACGGACATGTCCTCAACCGCATGAAGAACGGAGAACTGCGCAAAGTGTTGATCGTGGCAACCGGAGCTCTGTTGTCTCCGATCAGTTATCAGCAAAAAGAAACGATACCTTGTATCGCTCACGCTGTGGCGATTGAAAAGGGAGGAGACCCGAAAAAATGATCTTTTTCTGGGCATTTGTGGTCGGGGGGATTATTTGCGTGATCGGTCAATTGATGATGGATGGATTAAAACTGACCCCCGCCCATACGACGAGTACGCTGGTGGTAGTCGGAGCGATTCTGGACGGCTTGGGTCTATATGAGCCGCTGATCAAGTTTGCCGGCGCCGGGGCGACAGTGCCGATCACGAGCTTTGGAAACGCATTGGTTCACGGTGCGATGATGGAAGCGAATAAGTATGGTTTGGTCGGTGTCATCACGGGAATTTTTGAAGTGACAAGTGCCGGAATTTCAGCGGCAATCATTTTTGGCTTTTTGGCGGCGCTCCTGTTTAAGCCGCGTGGATGAAGCAGGAAATCGGAACCGAAAAAGCGTGTTCGGTTCCGATTTTTTATTATTGTTGGTTGTATTGCGGCTCTTCGCTCATAATTTCCTGTTCGCGCGCTTTCAGTTGTTGAACCACTGTGTCAACGTTTTGCGCCAATTGGTTGTATGTTTGCTTTGCTTGTTGGTTGTTGGTGTCAAGGGCAAAAGAACGCAGGTTGGCTGCTACCGATTCCGCGCTGGCGATCGTTTGCTTGATTTTTGTACCTACCGTCATCTGGATTCCCCTCCTTTCAACTTGCCCAATGATATTTTGTGCTCTCTTTGCCGGTTTATTCAGTTGGGATCATGTGATTTGATTCCATGAATATCTTTGTAAAGAAATCACGTCAGGTATGTTGATCAACCAATGTATGGTTTCATGGCGGGATTTTTGAAACAGAGCGGTTTATCGCTGCTGAGTCAGCGAAAGAAGAGCCCGGGACTCAAAAATCTCCTCGTTTCTCCTTCCGATCTGATACAAATCAACATGCCTGAAATTCGTTTTTAAAAGGAGTTTTGGCGGATGCACGGAGAGCATATCGATCGCGCAAAAAAATGGATCGGGCGCTTGTCAGATGAATTGCTCCGCAAGCAGAGTCCGGACGGAAGCTGGCGTTTCTGTTTTGAAAGCGGGGTGATGTGCGATTCATTTTATTTGTTGTTAAACCGGGTGCTTAAAAGAAGGGGAGATCCGCTCGAACCGTTATTGATTGAACGTATTCTCTCCCGGCAAACGGGGGATGGAACCTGGAAACTGTACGAAGATGAGCCGGAGGGAAACCTTTCGACCACGGTGGATGCCTGTTTGGCCCTTCTGTATGCGAAAGTGAAACAGCCGGATGATCCGGCGATGCGCAAAGCACGGGAGTATATAATGGAAAATGGGGGAGCGGGGAACGCCGGTTCCCTGACCAAAGTTGTTCTGGCCCTGTTGTCGCACTTCAGTTGGAACAATTTTATCAAGTTGCCTGTTGAATTTTTCTTGCTTCCACCCTCGGGACCGATTTCCTTTTTTGATTTTGTCGGATATACCCGGGTGCATTTGGCACCGATTCTCATCGCCGCAGACCGCGAATATGCGACAAGACTCGACGGGTTTGACGAAGTGGAAGAATGGCTTCCGGTTCAACGCCGTTCAGGGAGAAAAGCGGAATATGTTTGGACTGCGGAGCAGCTGTTCCCCGAAAGTTCGATTAGTTCGGAACTGCGCCGGCGGTTGCATGAAAGAGCCTTGCGCTGGGGTGAGTCCTTTATGCTCAGCCGGGTTGAAAAAGACGGAACTCTGTACAGTTATATGACCACGACGTTTTTAATGATTTTTGCCCTTCTGTCGCTGGGTTACTCCCGGCGTCATCCGGTGATTCAAAAAGCGATGAACGGTTTGGCGCAGTTTGCCTTCCCGCTCGGGGATGGGACCCATTTGCAGGAAACGACTTCGACGGTCTGGGATACATCACTGATCCTGCATGTCCTTCAGGAAGCAGGGGTGGGAATCAGCCATCCCGCCATTAAGCGAGGCCTTCATTATCTCAAATCCAGACAGCAGACATCCCCGGGAGACTGGTCAATCAAAAACCCGTACGCGGCCCCGGGGGGATGGGGGTTCTCCGATCTCAACACAATCAATCCCGATGTCGATGATACTTCCTCCAGTTTAAGTGCGCTCGCGCCTTCCGTTCGGTCCGGCCGTTACCGCACAGAATGGGATCGCGGGGTCAGGTGGCTCATTTCTATGCAGAACAATGACGGAGGATGGCCGGCGTTTGAAAAAAATACGAATAAAAGGTGGCTCCGGCTCATGCCTTATCCTGACGGGAAGACAGTCTGGGGAGACCCGTCCAGTGCGGATCTGACCGGACGCACTCTGCGATTTTTCGGACAGGAGCTCGGATGGACGATTGACCGGCCCGAAGCAAGGCGTGCCTGGAGTTGGTTTTATCACAATCAAAAGAGAGACGGCTCCTGGTTTGGGCGCTGGGGTGTCACCTTTATTTACGGAACGTGGGCGGCCATCACCGGGCTCACCTCCGTTGGCGTGCCACCCGAGCACCGGATGATTCAAAAAGGGAAAAACTGGCTTTTGAGCAAGCAAAAAGAGGATGGAGGATGGGGAGAATCGTGTGCGAGCGATGTGAAAGGCAGATTCGTTTCCCTTCCCTATTCGACTGCGGTGCAAACGGCCTGGGCACTGGATGCGCTGATCGCTTGCCATGACCGGCCGACTCCTGAGATCGAAAAAGGGATGGAAAGGATGTTCGCCCTTTTGGAACGGCGCGGAAGGGAGTGGACATACCCTGTCGGGGCCGGGCTTGCCGGGCAATTTTATGTTTATTATCACAGCTATCCCTATGTGTGGCCGTTAAAAACTTTGGCCCACTATGTGAAAAAATACGGTAAATAACAGCGACAACGCTGGTTCAAAGCGATGTCGCTGAAAAGAGATTAACGGAGCGGTGTTCGATCCTGCTGGATGCGCATGACGGATGATGCGATCCAGTTTCGCGGCAAAAAGCGCGTTCCGAACAACAGAGACCGGAACACCGCTCCCGGAACCACGACTGGCTTTCCGCTTAGCAAACCTTCATATCCCGCCTTGGCGACGGTAAAAGCGTCAAGGGCGTTTTTCTCCGTCAGCCGGGATTGGTGCATCTTTGCCCGCATGGCAAAACGGGTTTTAACCGGCCCGGGGCACAAGGCGGTTACCTTGACTCCGCTCTCTTTCAGCTCATGGGCCAGCGCTTCAGTAAAAGAGAGCGTATAGGCTTTACTGGCGTAGTAAACGGCCATCAATGGCCCGGGCACAAAGGAGGCCATCGAACCGACATTTAAAATGCCGCCGCTTTTGCTGGTGAGCAGATCAGGCAGAAAATAATGGGTTAATGCCGTCAGCGCCTTGATATTCAGATTGATCATCTGCATCAGGTCTTCAAGCGGTTGCTCGGCGAACGGACCATACAATCCAAATCCGGCATTGTTGACGAGATAATCGATTTGCAGACCGAGGCTTACGCACGTATTGCGGATTTGGCGCGGAGCATCCGGCTGACTTAAATCTTGGGTGATGATGTGGATCGTTCGCTGATAACGCTCTTCGATCTCGGTGGCGACCCTGTTGAGCTGATCGACATTGCGCGCGACCAACACCAGATCATGCCCGTCTTTGGCGAAGAGATAAGCGAGTTCTTTTCCGATCCCCTCTGAGGCTCCGGTGATCAGTGCGATTCCCAAATTCCTTCCTTCCTTTCCACGATTCCTGGTGACAATGTTAATGATTTTGATTTAAATTTCTATATAAGAATACAAATACCCCTTCAAATCTGGCAATATAGTACTTGAGTCACTTTTTTAAATTTCGACAGGCGAACGGAGAGGATGAAATATGTTTCTCGCCATTCTTCACTATTTGCTGACGACGGAAGAGGTGGCAAAGCATCGGCAGGCACATCGGGATTATCTTGATACATGCTATCGGAAGAAGCAATTGATCGCATCGGGTCCGATGGTTCCGCCAACAGGCGGGCTGATCCTGTTCAGGGTGAAGAAACGGGAAGAAGTGGAACAAATTATTGAACAAGATCCCTTCTTTAAAAACGGGGTGGCTGAATACCAGGTGATGGAATTTGACGCGGTGAAGAGCGACCCGGAGTTTCGGGCGATGTTTCTCGACGAATAACCTTTTGTTTCCGCACAAAAAGCGCTCGGGTGGTTGCCCGGCGCTTTTTCTCAAAATAGATGAGAAAACTCTTATCTTTTAAAAAAATAATGTCAATATCAGATGGATATCAGAGTAAATCCTCTTTTTTCAATAAAACGGCTGTCAATAATCAAACCGTTTCAGGGTTAAAGATGTCGGTGTTTTTTGTTTTTTTAAAATAAAAAGTATTGCCAAAGCGAAAGGGCATTTGTATAATTATTTTAAAAATTATTAAACATAGAAATGGCGGTATGAAACTGGCAGACCAGATCGGGCAAGGAACAAGGGGAGTTGTCTCCGCTGAATCTTATCCGTTTTATAAAAATAAGGATCATGCTTTTGTTTACAGCTCGTTTTCGCCCCGGATTGCCAATCATCGGCCATTGCCATTTTGCGCATACACAGCTCAGTGCAGCCATCGAAGGAGGATGAGACAGCAGACTTGAAGGGAGGTGAAAGGAATGTTGCGTTTCTTAAGCGGTGGAGAGCCGCCGGCTTGTTAAGTTTTCCTCTCGATTTAAGCTATCTTCCATTAAACATACTGAAAAACAGCAACTGATGATGACAATGAGGATGTTGACAAACCGAATAGGAAGGGATGGGTGTTTATTTGCAGCAACCTTTGTGACGGAGGAACCGGAAGCAAAGAAAAACACCCTTACCCGGCGGATTCATGTTTTGGGATCTTGTCAAAAAGCTGGCGGCTGATGATGCCGCTGTTTTTTTGTGCGTTTTTGAGTATTGACTCTATTGTTCCAGACAGGAAGAAATATGAAGAAAGAGCCGGGTTGAATTATATCAATGATTCTCTTTTGCTTATATCGTGATTTATTTCATTTGCCGTTACCGTTTTTCCAAATCATTCATAGAATAGGTTGCTTGAATTTTTTGGAGTTAAGGAGGGTTTCTGATGGTTCGTTACCGGTATATTCCCAATGATCAGTTAACCCAGGCCATTGGCAAACCGATCATGTTGCGGCTGAAGAACGGAAAGAAACTCTATGGGACGATTGACGAGGTCCGCAAAAATGGAATCATGTTTCTGCCGGCCCGCGTCGGTTCCAGGGGTTCTTCCGGTCAGGCAGAAGTGAGACTCTTTGTACCATTTTTTATCCCGTTCGGGTTTTTTGTTCCGTTTTTGATTATTTTCTGAGGAGATATCTTGAGGACAGGGCACATCAAAAGTGATGTTGCCCCTTTTTTTGGTTCGTACATAGTGATCCGGGCGAAGATATGGTATTTTAAAACTGGTGTCATTATCTTTTTATATGGATGCAAGATCACGGACAGAAACCGATCACCTCGTTTCGGGAACTACCTGGGAACGGGAAGTACTTAGAGCGGGAGGGGATTGGTGTCCCCGCCGTTCCGGCTTGTGATACTTTTTACAGGCGAATAATTCGTATAGCTAATAAAGTGGAAAGGAGCAAGCAGATGGAAGAAAAGGAGTTGTTGGAACTTACGGAGCCCTTCCTGGCGAGTATTGGAACGATTATCAAAATGAGCAAGCAACAGTTGGAGAAACGGCTCAGGGAACAGGGAGAAGAGATCACGGCTCACCAATATGCCATTTTGGTTCGTTTGAGCAAGGGGAACTTGACAGTAAAGGAATTAGGGGAAAGTTTTTCGATTGAACCGCCAACCCTGATTCCGATTATCGACCTGTTGGAACGAAGAAATTTGGTGGTGCGGATTCCGGATTTGAAAGACCGGCGCCGCAAGTTGCTTCAGGTGACAGAGCGCGGAAATGAGCTCATCAGCAGAATGCGTTCAGATATCAAGAACGATGCGGTGGCGCAAGCATTTTTGCGAATGGGGAAAGAGAAAAGTGTAACACTTGTCGGATTATTGCAACTACTGGCCAAAGAACTTCAATGATGAGCGGCAGGACGGGAAAGGTTGCAGGATATTGAGCTTGAGACTGTCATCTTTTGCAACAGTCTCAAGCAGATTCTGTTTTTCAAAGAGGAGGAAGTTCCAGTTTTCCTTGTTCAAACAGGGCTTTAATCATGTGTCGGGCATAACCGGACATTTGGGCATAAGTGATATGAGAGGGCATCGGTGCTTCGTCCGGATCGACAACGACATCGATGATACAGGGTTTGTTCAGTTCTTTCGCCTGCATAAAGGCAGGGAGCAGATCTTCGCTCTTCTCCACCCGGAATCCGACACCGCCGCAAGCTTCCGCGTATCGCGCAAAGTTCGGATTGTGGAGATCGGTTCCGTATTCCAGGTTTCCTTTTACTTCCTGCTCAAACTTGATCATTGCGATTTTATGGTTGTTTAACACAACGACGATGATGGGCAGGTCGTATTTTACAGCAGTGACAAAATCGTTCATGGTCATCCCGAAGCCGCCGTCGCCGCAGATGGCAAACACTTGGCGCTCGGGATGGGCAATTTTGGCGGCGATGGCCCCCGGCAGTCCGCATCCGAGCGTTGCCAGCCAGCTGGAGATGATGAACTTTTGCCTGGTCATGCGAAAATGGCGGGCCACCCAGACGGTGACGTTCCCGACATCGACGGACAGAATTGCATCATCGTGGGCGATCTTCTGCAATGCTTTGATCACCGTTTGCGGTTTCATCGGAGATGCTTCCTGCTCTTCCTGTTTTTTTAGCCGTTCCCACCATTCCTTCATCATCTTTTGATGCTCTTCGAGATAAGAGCGATCTTCATGACGCTTGATTTTTTCCGTCAGCCAGGAGAGAGTTTTTCCTGCTTCGCCGGCAAGTCCGAGATCAACCGGATACCGTTTGCCGATCTGTGCCGGATCGATATCGATTTGAATCGTATTGGCATCTTCCGGCAAAAAACCGGTAAAAGGAAAAGAAGTGCCGACCATGATCAGTGTATCTGCGGTCTGCATGGCATGATAAGCGGGAGATGTGCCGATCAGCCCCAATCCCCCCAGACACAGAGGATGTTCATCGGGAATGGTTCCTTTTGCCGGAAGGGACAGAACGATCGGGGAGGCGAGTTTGTCGGCAAAGGAGATCAAGGCATCACTGGCATGTTGTGCGCCTTTTCCCGCCAATATTACCGGCCGCTTGGCCTGATCCAGAATTTCCCTCGCCTTTTCCAATTCGGACAACGGAGGGCTGATTTCAGAAACGGAATAAGAGGTACTGGTGACCAGCGCCTTTTTTTCCAATTCAAAAGTGGGAATATCATCGGGAATGGTCAGCACGGACACGCCTTTTTTCACATATGCGGTGCGGATCGCCTGATTGACGACGGCTGGAAGCTGTTCCGCTGACATGATTCGCTGATTGTAGACGGCGACATCATCAAAGAGGCGGTCAAGATTCACTTCCTGAAAATAGTCTGTTCCGAGCAGATCCGATTCTACCTGGCCGGTAATGGCCAGGACGGGAACGCGATCCAATTTGGCGTCATACAATCCGTTGAGCAAATGGATGGCTCCCGGACCGGCGATCGACAGGCAAACACCGAGCTTTCCCGTCAATTTGGCGTAAGCTGCCGCAGCAAGGGCACCCGCTTCTTCATGGCGAACCTGAATGAATTTTATCTTGTCACGCGCTTTTCTGAGCGGCTCGATGACCGAGTTGATCGAATCTCCGGGCATCCCGTAAATGTGATCCACTCCCCATTCGATGAGCAGATCGACGAGTGTTTCTCCGGCTGTTTTCCGAAACATGTTTTTTCCTCCTGTAGGTGAATGTTTCCAGATTTAGTTTGCACAGAACGATTCCGATCATTCGGTCAAGATCAAAAGAGCCGGCGGGAAAAACTTCCCACCGGCTCTTTTGTTTAATGATAGCGATACCAAGCGACCCAGCCTTTTTTTGTTTTGGCCACAAAGATTTGCCCTTGAGAGAGGCTTGCGCTCGGAAGAAACTCGGGAAAGAAAAGATCGACCAGCCAGGATTGGTTCGCGACCTCTTCTCCGCATTGCTGTTTGGCTATGTCAGAATAGGGAGACGAATCAGGATCGGCGAGGGAGATGATCCGTTTGGCTTCCCATACCTTGTAATGGGGGTCTTTGCCATAGGTTTTGCGGATCAATTTCGGCAGAGCCGCCTGAATTTCATCTGCCGCATCCGGCCCGGGTTTGACCAGATCAGCAATATTCGGACAACCGTCCGACTTCTTTGCCGCTTTTTGGGGAACGGGATCAGCCGAGGGTGAAACAAAACCGGTGGCAGCCACAAATGATAAGGTTAACAAGATGCATAAACACCATTTCGCAACGTAAGGCACCCGCTTCATAAGCTCACTCCCTGGATGATTGGTTCATTATGTGGATATTGGCACAAGTCATAAATAATATTCCACCATCTGCTCTTTTCCTAACCCAAAAGGAAAAACAAAGTTCGAAAAGCCCCTGATGCGAAGAGGATGCGGGCCCGGTGCTGCCTAATACCAGGAATTACGGCTTTTTCCTTCCCTTTTTGCCTGGTTTTCCAGTTCCAGCCGCTCCCGTTCTTCCGCTTTGGCCTCATCCAGTTTCTGTTCAGCCCGGATTAATTCGCTTATGTATGTGCGCATCTTTCGTTCCCAGCGCAATTGTTCCTGCCGGTGGTAGCGTTCGATCTCGCTTTCTCCCTGACGGTGGGCCCGCTGCATCTCATCCTGGTGATAATAAATTTGCCATTCGCATTCCTTCAAGTCCCTTTTGATCGCATCGATTTCTTGAATAAAACGGCTGACAGACATATCAAACCTCTTTTACAATGGGATAGTAATAGGGGTTTTCCTTTCTCTTGGCAATAAACATGCCCCCATATGTATGTTCATGAATTTCGTCAAAGGCGAAACTACAAAGCACTTCAAAGTTGGTCACGTGATCTTTTGTCCAGAGATCGAGTTCAAGTATTTGTCCGTGTTGCCACAGGCAGAACAGTTCCCATTTGGTATAAAGATAAATCCGGCTGAACATGTCCGGTTTCTTTTTGCTGATGATGAACATGCCGTTGTCGGTTATTTCCCCGATTGAACTCCAGTCGAATTCAACCAAAATTTCGAATTCTCCGGTGTGATCTTCGGTCCACGCAGGGATGGCATGCCCGGTTTCGTTCCAGCTTTTCCAGTAATCCCATGTGGTGTACAGCAGCAGTTTGTTCATATGTCTCCGTCCCAACTTTCGGAATAAATGAGTGTCCATCCCTATTTTAATGGATATGATTCCCATTATTCAATTTATTTTTTCAAGGGGTAATGTTTTTTATTATAATAGGTTTCGGGAGCGCTTTCATACGAAATATCAGGAAAGCATTCACTTGATTTGCAAAAAAATTCGAGAAAAAGCGGACGGAGGGAGAAAATGCCCGAACAACACCCTGATGCCGAACAGATTCATCTTGATTTTCGTGAACATATGACTTACGGCGATTACCTCCAGCTTCAGTCTTTATTGTCCAGCCAAAAATTGTTATCCGGCCACCACGATGAAATGTTGTTTGTCATTATCCATCAGGTGAGCGAGTTATGGATGAAGCTGATCCTGCATGAATTGAAAGCGGCGATTGTGAATATTCAGCGGGGGGATTTATCTTCCGCTTTTAAAATGCTGGCGCGCGTGTCCAAGATTCAGTCACAGATTATTCAATCCTGGGATGTTTTGTCTACACTGACTCCTGCCGAGTATATGGAATTTCGCCATCATTTGGGGCGGGCGTCCGGGTTTCAATCTTACCAGTATCGCCTGATTGAATTTTCTTTGGGCCGTAAGGATCAGCGCATTTTGCAAATTTATCAAAATTCCCCCGAGCTGTTGGACACACTTACCCGTGCCCTTTATTCCCCGAGTTTGTACGATGTGTCTATTCAGGCGCTGGCCAGAGAGGGATTGGACATTCCGTCCCGTGTGCTTGAACGTGATTTCAGCCAGCCTTACCAGCCGAGCCCTGATGTTGAGGCTGCCTGGCTGGAAGTGTACCGCCATGTGGATCGCTATTGGGATCTCTACGAACTGGCGGAAAAGCTGGTTGATCTCGAAGACTGGTTGCAGCAGTGGCGGTTCCGGCACATGAAGACGGTGGAACGGATTATCGGCCATAAACCGGGTACGGGCGGGTCATCCGGGGTTCCTTATTTGAAAAAAGTGTTGGATCACCGGTTTTTTCCCGAACTATGGGATGTCAGAACCAAATTATAGTGAGGAGGAGCCGTATGGAACTGTCATTTTCCCAGACGAGGGAGTATGCGGAGGAACGGGATCAGCGTGATGAGCTTCGCTCCTACCGGAGGGAATTTTATATCCCTGAGGGCGTGTTGTATATGGATGGGAATTCACTCGGGCTTTTGTCGAAACGGGCGGAACGGGCGGTTATGCACATGGTTGAAGCCTGGAAGCAGTTTGGTATCGATGGCTGGACAGAAGGTGACAAGCCTTGGTTTTATTTGGCCGAGCAATTGGGAGGACAAATGGCGCCGCTGGTCGGGGCAAAGCCGCACGAGGTGGTGGCGGCCGGTTCGACCACGACCAATCTGCACCAATTGCTGGCCACTTTTTACCGTCCGTGCGGAAACAGGACAAAAATCGTCGCGAATGAACTTGATTTTCCCACCGATATTTATGCTATAAAAAGTATAATCAGGTTAAAAGGATTGGATCCTGAACAGAATCTGATCCGTATCAAAAGCGAGGACGGGCGGTATTTGCGCGAAGAGGAGATCATCTCCGCCATGACGGAGGAAGTGGCGTTGGTTTTGCTCCCGACCGTTTTATATCGCAGCGGGCAATTGCTGAATGTGAAGCAATTGACAGAAGCGGCCCGTGAAAAGGGGATTTTGATCGGATTTGACGCTTGCCATTCAATTGGCGCCGTTTTGCATCAATTTCATGCGTGGCAGGTTGATTTTGCCGTTTGGTGCACCTATAAATATCTGAACAGCGGCCCGGGAGGGGTGGCCGGACTTTATGTGCATGAGAAGCATCATTCACACTCTCCCGGTTTGGCCGGTTGGTTTGGTTCGCGAAAGGACCGGCAGTTCGACATGGATCACACATTTGAACCTGCCGGGAGTGCAGGTGCGTACCAAACGGGGACACCGCATATTCTGAGCATGGCACCGCTGTCTGGTTCGCTGGAAATGTTTGCTGAAGCGGGAATGGAGCGGATCCGGAAAAAATCGCTCGCTTTGACGGAGTACTTGATGCAGCTGATTCGGGTGAGACTCGACGGCATGGGCTTTACCATCGGCAACCCCGTCGAGGAGGAGCGCCGCGGCGGTCATGTCGCTCTGGAACATGTGGAAGCGGTGCGCATCGCCAAGGCGTTGAAGGCGGAAAAAGTGATTCCTGATTTCCGATCCCCCAATGTGATTCGCCTTGCTCCCGTTGCCTTATATACTTCATTTGCCGATGTATGGGATGTGGTTGACCGCTTGAAGCGGATTATGGAGGAGCGAACATACGAACGATTCCAACAGGAGAGGGGAGTAGTCGCATAGATGAAATGGATTGATATATCGCGGACGTTGCGGGGTGGCATGCCGGTTTGGCCGGGGGATACCCCTTTTTCTTTCAATCTGGAATGGACCAAGGAACAGAGCGGTTCTGTCAATGTGGGCAAAGTGGTGTTCAGCACCCATGCGGGAACCCATGTTGATGCCCCGTATCATTTTTCCGAAGCAGGCAAAAAGGTGCATGAATTGGAACCCGATATCTTTGTGGGAAAGGCCAGAGTGCTTCATTTGCCGGGGTATGAGAGCATTGGTGCGGAAGAATTGGCGGCCCATGATCTGACGGGAGTTGAACGGTTGCTGATTCGGACGGATTCCTGGGAAGATCCGGACCGTTTTCCCGATTCCTTTTGCTGCCTGCGCCCTGATGCGGCTCCGTTGCTCGCTGAAAAAGGGGTGAAACTGCTCGGCATCGATGTTCCTTCCGTTGATCCCATTGACAGCAAGGAGCTTCCGGCCCACCACGCTCTCTGTCTCTCGGGCATTCATATTTTGGAAAGCGTCGATCTCAGTCGTGCGGATGCCGGGGATTATGAGCTGATCGCCCTGCCGCTTAAGCTCGAGGGGGCAGACGGCAGTCCTGTGCGCGCAATTTTGAAAAAAACGGCGTAATGCACTGTTGGAACCGGAATTGCCGGATGCGGAGTTTAAATGGTGAAAGGAGATCGTGTTTCAGATCGAAGATGAGGCATTCTGAAGAAGGAGACGGATCGGGGGAAATAATTAAGAAGGCAGATACTCCTTGAACATGCTCCGTTGTTCCAGCGGGAGATGTCAAGCCGTACCTGCCTTCATCTTCTGCTCAGTACTCAAGGATTCATCAACCTCGATTCCTTAGAAGTTTAGAGATGCAAAACCGCTTTTGCTATGCTCATATAGATAATCAAACCGGTTCCGTCGACCAATGTGCTGATGAGCGGTCCCGATACAACGGCCGGATCGATTTTGAGGCGGTGCAGCACAAGCGGCAATGCTGCGGAAACCAAGGAAGACCACAAAACGATAAACAGGGCTGCCAGAGAGACCACCATGCTGATGGCAACGGACACATCCATCAGTTCGGCCCTGAAGAAGCCGATGATTCCCAAGGAAATGCCTAACAGCAATCCGGTGACCAGTTCTTTGCGGATCACGCGAAACAAGTCGCGAAACTTTACTTCTTCCGTTCCCAGTGCGCGGATCAGGGTGGAGATGATTTGTGACCCTGTATTTCCGCCGGTACCGATCAGCAAGGGAATAAAGAAGGAAAGGGAAACCACTTTATCCAGTGTGCTTTGGTACGATTCCAGGACGGTCGAAGTATAGGCCCCGCCGACAAAGAGGATAAACAGCCAGACGATCCGTTTGCGGTACAGGCTCCAGACGGATGTTTTAAAGTAAGGTTCGCTGAGCGGCTGGCTTCCTCCTAGTTTTTGGATATCTTCTGTCGCTTCCTCTTGAATTACCTCGACGACATCGTCATAGGTGATGATCCCGATCAGGCGGTTTTGCCGGTCAACGACGGGAAGTGCGTAGAAACCATAGCGGGAAAGGATGGCTGCAACCTCTTCCTGCTCCATATCCGCCGGAACGGAAATGACATCCTTTTTGGCGATATCCGCCAGCTTGGTCTGCGGATGGGCGAGGATCATTTCTTTAAGCGAAACGATTCCCACCAGTTCGCCGCGCATTCCCGTTACATAGATATAGGAGATGATCTCGGCTTCTCCTCCCACCTTGCGAATGTGGCGGAGCGTTTGTTCTCCGGTCCAATGTGCCCGGGCGGACACGTAGTCGACGGTCATCAGGCTCCCTGCTGTATATTCCGGATAGCGCATCAGAGCATTGATTTTTTCCCGGTAGTCCTCCGGCAGCATTTTGAGCATCTTTTCCGCCTGCAATGGATGGACGGCAAGCAGCATGTCTACGATCATGTCACTCGACATCTGCTTCAGCAGCATGGAAGCCAGATTGCCGTCCAGGTGGTTGAGCGTTTCATACTGCAACTCCGGTTCCAGATATTCCAACGCCTCGGCAGCTAGAGTTAATGGAAGGGCGGCAATCCATTTGAGCCTTTTCTTTTCATCCATTTCCCTGAGCATTTCTGACAGATCATAGGGTTGCAGCTGGTGCAACAATTCTGCCGGCGGATCTGCATTTGCCAGCACGGATTGAGGCTCATGCTGTTTCAGCAAAGCGTTATCCATGTGAATCCCTCCTTTTTGCGAATATAAAAAATAACCCTTACTCTTGGCGGAGAGGGTTTCAACACAAATTGAGCCCGCACTTTCCAGGCCCGATCGCTTATCCCCCTCATTGAGCTTTGGCACTGAACGGCATAGGTTTGCGCGAAACCAGCTACATTAGAAAAGACCTTCATTCCGATCTTTCCTGCTGACCCATTGGTGTCTCTCGACATTTTTGGGCAGTAGCGTATCTCCGAACAGGAACCTCACCTAATAGAGATAAGAGCTTTCCATATGCTGTTGAATCGAAGTTAGTATAACGTCTGATACCGGAGATTGTCAATTTATTTTATGTAAATATCGGCCTCAATGCGCATGTGAAATTTGATAAATGGACAAATATTCTTTATAATTAAACTAAGCGTTTCTATACCCGATTTTAGGTTTCATCCTGTGTAAGATGCTGTTCCAAAACCTTTCCCTTTTGAATGAAATAGTTTTAAGGATTCGTTGTTGACACTCATTATCAAAGGCTGTTTCCTTAGGGTGTAGATCTTTCTCGTTACCGCACCAACAGATCCGATTTCCGATGATAGTTTCACGGGCTCGGGGAAAGGTCATTTCAAGGGAAGGAAGGGATGCCGAGTGAAAGAGGATCTGAAAAAGCTGGAGCGGGCGATTGAAGAAATTACGGAGATCGCAAAAGGATTTGGCCTCGATTTCTTCCCCATGCGTTATGAAATCTGTCCTGCCGATATTATCTATACATTTGGAGCATATGGAATGCCGACGCGCTTCTCCCACTGGAGCTTTGGCAAAACTTTTTACAAGATGAAATTGCAGTATGACCTGAATCTGAGCAAAATCTATGAGCTGGTGATCAACTCCGATCCCTGTTACGCTTTTTTGTTGAAGGGGAACAGTTTGACGCAAAACAAGCTGATTGTGGCTCATGTTCTTGCTCACTGCGATTTCTTCAAAAATAATATCCGCTTTTCCAATACCTCCCGTGACATGGTTGAAACGATGGCTGCCAGTGCCGAGCGCATTCGCCAGTATGAGATTGAGTATGGGAAAGAAGTGGTGGAGGAATTTCTGGATCACGTACTGGCCATTCAGGAGCATATCAATCCCAGCCTGATCGATGCCAGGTTGCACCGGAAAGGAAAACGAAAATCAACGCCTGATACCCCGAAGCCAAACCGCACCTCCCCTTACGATGATCTGTGGAAGTTGGACCATATCGCCGAACCTCCTGCCAAGCCGAAGCCCCGCAAAAAGCGTTTCCCCGAGGAACCGGAAAAAGATCTGCTGCTCTTTATCATGGAAAACAGCAAAATCCTTGAGGATTGGCACCAGGACATTCTGACGATTTTGCGTCAAGAAATGCTCTATTTTTGGCCGCAATTGGAAACGAAGATCATGAATGAAGGCTGGGCCTCCTACTGGCATATTCGCATCATGCGGGAACTGGATCTGGATGAGGAAGAAGCAATTGAGTTCGCCAAGTTGAATGCTTCCGTCCTTTCGCCATCGAAAACCTCAATTAATCCCTATCATTTGGGACTCAAGTTGTTTGAGGACATTGAAAGGCGCTGGGACAATCCGACGGAACAGGAACAGAAGCAATTGGGACGCAAACCGGGACAAGGGCGTCAAAAGATTTTTGAAGTGCGTGAACTGGAGTCCGATCAATCGTTCTTGCGCAATTACCTGACCAAGGATTTGGTGGAAGACCTGGATCTCTATGTTTTCAGCCGTCAGGGGAATGAATGGAAGGTCACGGATAAGGATTGGGAAAATGTACGGGATCAATTGGTGGCAAGCCGGATTAACGGAGGATATCCCGTGATTCTGGTGCAGGATGGGGATTATCTGCAAAATGGCGAATTATATCTGATTCACCGGTATGAAGGAATTGAGCTGGACATTAAATATCTGGAAAAAACACTGCCCCATGTTTATGCTCTCTGGGGGCGGCCGGTTCATCTGGAAACGGTGATTGACGAACGCCGGGTCATATTTTGCTATAACGGGAAAAAGTGCACCAGGCGGTTCGTTTAAGCGGAGCACACAAAAAACTGCTGATCGTGTTTTTGATCAGCAGTTTTTTTGTTTAGTCCCACGGGTTTTCATCATGGGTTGAGGCGGGAGAATCCGTTTTTCGGCAAGAAGCGATCTGCAGTGTGTCTTCTGTTTTTGTTTCAACCTGTTCAATCGGGATCTCAGCGGGAGAGCCGGAAAAGGATTGTACCGGATTGGCGATCCAAAAGACCGTGCCTCTAATTTGTTCTTGTGTTTCCTTGATTTGGTGCACGCGAAGCACAAAGCTGTCTTCCTGCAAATCGGAGAGAGTCGCAAAGCAATAGGGCTGGTTTGTCATGGCCACCACAATGTAGGGCGAGGGAATATGACCGTTAAGATGGATGTGTACGGTTTGTTCCGGTTTCCCGGCCGCAATCTCAAACGGAGCAGATCCGGAAATGGCGGCAGCAGGCCCGGGCAAAGCAAAACTCAGTTTTTCCGGACCGATTGCCCCGTCGGCAATCTTCTCAGCCGTAACAGCTCCGTCAGCGATGGCATCCGATTGAACGGCTTGCTTGGCGATATGATGCGATTCCACTGCCTGGGAGCGGATTTTTTGGGCGGTTATCGCTTCATCCTCCAGATGTTTCGTTTTGATTTGTTCATAATCGATATGGCGGGAGGTGACGCATTGGGAAGTCAGGTGTCCGGCACGGATCGCTTCTTCTTGTAAATGTTCCGGTGAAATCGCTTGTTTTGCGATGTGGTGTCCTTCGATCTGGCGTTGGCCGATGTGGGCGGATTGAATTGATTGTTCGCTAAAGTGCAGGGTTCCAATTGAAAGGGGAGCAATTTTTTCCGCAGTTATGGCTTCGTTTTGAATATGGGCAGAGGTAACCGAATGTGCGCCGAGATGGCGGCTGTGCACTTGTTCATCTCCGATGTGGGAAGCGTTGATTGCCTGCTCTGTTAAATGATTTGCCCGGATGCTGTTTGGAGCAATTTTGTCTGCATTGATTGCATGGTTTTGCAGATGAACGTTGGTAATAGTTTCAGGTTTAAGATGCTGCCCGTCGATTTGACCTGGGGCGATATGCTCCTCGCCGATGAGATTTTCCCTGAGGTGTCTGGCTTCGACTGCTCCTGATGCAAGTAATTCCGAAGTGATTGAATCTTTTTCCAGATGGTGGCTTTGTACTTGCCGCTCTGCGATGTGCGTGGAAAGAATGGCTTTTTCTGTGATGTGTTTTGGTTGCACTGCTTCGTTTGCCAGTTGGCCGGAGCCGATTGCCTGTGGTTTAATGTGATGGCTCTGCACCTGTTCGTCCCCGATGTGGGAAGCGTTGATTACCTGCTCCGTTAAGTGATTTGCTTGGATGCTGTTTGGAGCGATTTTGTCCGAATTGATCGAATGGTTTTGCAGGTGAACATTGGTGATGATTTCAGGTTTTAGATGCTGCCCGTCGATTTGACCCGGGGCAATATGCTCCTTGCTGATGATATTTTCCACGAGATGTCTCGTTTCGACTGCTCCGGATGCGAGTAATTCCGAGGTGATCGAATCTTTTTCCAGATGGTGGCTTTGAATTTGCCGCTCCGCGATGTGAGTGGAAAGAATGGCTTTTTCTGTGATGTGTTTTGGTTGTACCGCTTTGTTTGCTAGTTGGCCGGAGCCGATTGCCTGGGGTTTAATGTGATGGCTCTGCACCTGTTCGTCCCCGATGTGGGAAGCGTTGATTACCTGCTCCGTTAAGTGATTTGCTTGGATGCTGTTTGGAGCAATTTTGTCTGAATTGATCGAATGGTTTTGCAGGTGAACATTGGTGATGATTTCAGGTTTTAGATGCTGCCCGTCGATTTGACCCGGGGCAATATGCTCCTTGCTGATGATATTTTCCACGAGATGTCTCGTTTCGACTGCTCCGGATGCGAGTAATTCCGAGGTGATCGAATCTTTTTCCAGATGGTGGCTTTGAATTTGCTGCTCCGCGATATGAGTGGAAAGAATGGCTTTTTCTGTGATGTGTTTTGGTTGTACCGCTTCGTTTGCCAGTTGATCGGAGCCGATTACCCGGGGTTCAAGGTGATGGCTTTGCACCTGTCCGTCTCCGATGTGATGGGAGAGGATCGTTTTTTCATCCAAATGTTTTGCCTGTATTGAATGACTGGCGATTTTATCTCCGGTGATCGCCTGTTCCTGAATATGATCCTGATGGATGATGTTTTTCGCCAAATGATGTGCATGGATTTGTTCTTCTCCGATATGTTTTGACCTGACCGCGTTTTCTGCAAGATGCACTGACTGGACTGACTCCGGTGACAGTGTTTCCGACGTCACTGATTCCGCTTCCAAATGGTGTGTTTTAATTTGCTGGATGTCGATATGCTCTCCCCGGATTATCTGTTTTCCGAGGTGCCGGCTTTGGATCGCCTCTGCTTCCAAGTGTTTGGATTGAATTGCTCCGGGGGACAAATGTCTTTTTTGTATTTGTTCGGATGCAAGATGAGAGGAGCGGATGGCTTGTTCCTGTACATGCTCTGCTTTAATGGCGGCAGGGGCGATTTTATCCCCGGTGACCGCCTGATCCTGAATGACGGCGGAGGTAATGGTTTGCCGTTTCAGATGTTCTTCCTCAATTTGTTCCGGAGCGAGATGCATGGATAAGATCGCTTGTTCTTTGATATGCCCTGATCCCACCGATCTTTCTTCCAGTTGCTCGGAATTGACTGCTTTGGGTGCGAGATGGTTTGTTAAAATTTGCCCGTTTTGAATATGACGGCTCTGGATGGCGTTTTCAGCCAAGTGCCCGCCTTCCACCGATTGCGGAGCTATTTTTGACGAGGTGACGCAGTGGTCGGCGAGATGATTTTCCGTAATTTCATACGGTGAAATGTGGGATGCGGTGATGGTGTCGGCGGCGATGTGTTTGCCCAGTATCGCTTCCCGTGCCAGCTTGTTTGAAGTGATTGCTTCGTCGCAGAGATGTTCGGTTTTTACCTGCTCCGCGCCAATATGCTTATGCAAAATCGCCCGCTCTTCGATGTGTTCGCTTTGAATGCTTTTCGGGGCGAGCTTGCCTGAGTTTACGGCTCGATCTGCTATTTTATTGGTGCTGATCGCCTGATCGATAATTTTATCCGAGGAGATCGACTCGGGTGAGAGCTTCGAGGTCGTGATGGAATGATCCAACAGTTTTGTGCCGGGAATCGAATTGTTGGCAATATGTTGCTCCCCGATGCTCGCCTCTTTGATGTGCGTTTTGTTGACACTGTTTTCTTGCAAATGCTGTTCTGAAATGCTGCGAGGAGCCAGGTGATTCGATTTGATCGCCTGATCCTGAATCCGATGGGCGTCGATGCTTGCCGGGGCGATTTTATCCCTGGTGATGGAATCATCAGCCAAATGCTTCCCTTGAATCACACTTGGCCCGATATGATGAGACCCGATGATTTGATCGCGCAAATGGTCTGA
Organism: Thermoactinomyces sp. CICC 10523; assembly: GCF_016055105.1. Taxonomy (NCBI): domain Bacteria; kingdom Bacillati; phylum Bacillota; class Bacilli; order Caryophanales; family Thermoactinomycetaceae; genus Thermoactinomyces; species Thermoactinomyces sp. CICC 10523. The sequence continues at coordinate 146,426 of NZ_JAECVX010000003.1, read as the reverse complement.
CATAATGACAGAATTGGCCAATTTATTGCTGGTGATCGCTTTGTTTTGCAGATGGTGGGATTGGATGGTTTCATCGGCAATGTGGTGGGAACGGATGGCCGCTTTGGCTACTTTGTCGGAGGTGATTGCTTCGCCGGCGATCTTGTCGGAGCTGATGCTGCCGTTTTGTATCTTGGCTTCCGTGATCGCCCCATCGGCGATTTTGGGATTGTTGATAATTTGATTCATCAAGTGATTCGTACTGATCGCACCGCTTTTGATCTTTTCTCCGCTGACCGACTGGTCGGCCAGATGTTCGCTCTGAATGTGGCCGAGTCCGATGTGCTTGCCCAGAATCGCCCGGTCTTTGATTTTGCTTTCACCAATACTCTGGTCTTCCAGTTTTGTGCCGGGAATTGAATTGTCTTTGATGTGTCTCGCAGTGATGGCTTCTTTTCTGATTTTTTCTTCCCCGATGATATCATCGTCGAGATGGGATGACTTGATGTTTTTTTCCGCGATTTTGGGAGCGGTAACGGCTCCTGCGGCAATCTTGGCCTCGATGATTGCATCTTGTTCGATATGGTCCGCGCTGATGGAACCTTTTTTGATTTTACTGCCATCGACAGCCTGATTGGCGATTTTTTCTCTCGTTACGGAATAATTGGTCAGATCATCCGTGTAAATAAAGGATTCGGATCCGGTCACATTGCGCGTCTCTTTAATCGATGGGGACGGCGGTTCATTATATTCGGGCTTCTTCAAACTCTCTTCCGGTTCATTTGATTCTGCCGGTTGCTGCGTTGGCCGGGCTGACGCCTTTTTTTTCCTGAGTTCTTCCTGTTCGAGCCGGATCAGCTCTTCCAGAATGATTTCATCGCGCAGGTGAGGGGATGTTGTCCCTGTTTTCCTGGATGAGGATGATCTTCGCTTTTTCAATTTCCAGGCCCCTTTCTTATGCAAATTCCTCTTCTAGGTATATTCACCGGGCGGGGAGATGGAAACATGTCAATAGAAAAAAATGGGACATTTTTCGCGACAAACGCCGTTATCGGATTTTCCTGACAATGGAAGTTTTTACATAATCATCTCGTGTTGATCTATGTTACCATAGGACATGCCGTTAACAAATAAAAATTTTATTTGCAGAGGGGGATTTGATGCGAAATAATAAAGGCATAAAGAAAACAGTTTGGACAGTTGCTGCATCTTTAATGGTTACCGGATTGATTCCGACGGGGATTTCCCATGCTGCCACGTTGAATGCAACATCGGAAAATTCCAGTTTTCTCAGCTCTGTTTTCAGCAAAGTCGGTTTAGAGTGGGTATTCGATAATAGCCGAGCAATTTCCAATTCTTCGGAAGTTAAAGATAAAACGTTTACACCTGTATCCAATAACGAATCTGCACAAACTCCTGTGCAGGCGCCGGTGCAAAACAAGCCGGTACAAGGAACAGAGAAAGAACAATCAAATGGCCATCGTCTGCAAGTGGCGGACAACATTATTAAATTGGGTAAACAATATTTGGGCACCCCTTACAGATTAGGGTCTCCTTCCGGAGTAACCTCCACGTTTGATTGTTCTTCCTTTGTTCAATACGTTTACGGGAAAAACGGAATTCATTTGCCGCGTACTTCCCGTGAACAGGCACACGTGGGAAAAACCATTCCGCGTTCCCAAATTCAAAAAGGGGACTTGCTGTTCTTTTCCACAAGCCACTCCCACGGCAAAATTGGACACGTGGCCATTTATGTGGGAGACAATAAAATCCTGCATACTTGGGGTCCGGGCGGCGTTCGCTTTGACAGTCTGAGCACACCGTGGCTGGATAAAGGATATATTACAGCCAAACGCGTCATCCCGGATAAGTAAGCTTGAAATGAATGGAAAAAGAAGCGGACATTACGATCCGCTTCTTTTTTCTTCTGCTCTGGGGGAGATTTTGGCGATATATTCCATCCGAATGACGTCTTCCGTCGAATAGTCCCCGCCGGCAAGCCAGAGCGTCGGTTTTCCCGTCGGCCCTTTGATCAGTTTAAAAGCGATTAATCCGCAGGAAAAACACAGCTTGAGACTGGGGATATTATCACAGGCGACCCGCGTGTAAATTTTGGGGAGTTTGGCCAGCGCGCTTTTGAGCAGAACTTCCCCGACACCGCGTTTGCGATACTGCGGATGCACTGCGATGAAGGATTCCTGAAGTCCGTAATGACCGAACACGATCACGCCGATCAATTTCTTTTTGTCCAGCGCAGCCGCCACATATGTGCCTTCCGGGATGTTTTGCTTGGATAAACGTTGAAACCAGCGCAAAGCGCGATGGGTAATTCGCCCATCTCCGTACCGTTTCATAAACCGGATGACGGGAACCTTGGCCGTTTCGATATCCTGTGGTTCAAACTGGCGGATAATCATCATCTTCCTCCTTTCACTGCCTGTGAAAACTCACTCAGATACAGGGAATATTGGATGATTCGGCGCAGGGAGCGGATGCGGATATCCGGTTCATCAAATTTCATCGGTTTGGAATTCGCTTCGAAAAACCACATTCTCCCATTCGGCTCGATCCCGAGGTCGATCGACATCTCTCCGAGCGGGCCGGCCTGTTTCGTCTCGATGAAAGAAGCCAACTCCAAACCGATATTTTCGATCTTTTCCCTCATTTCTTTTTTCCTGTCGCCAAATGCGGCCTGGAATACCTGATCAAGTGATTCGATTTTCCCGCCCATCGGAACATGGGTGGAGATCGCCGTTGCACCGGCCACGCGAATGCCGGCGCCGCTTAATCCCCAGTTTCCCTGACCGTCTTTTTGCAGCAGCATGCGCACGTCAAAAGGCCTGCCATGATACTGTGCCAGGGGAATTCCCTGCTGCAGGATATAGTTGCCGGGTTTTTTCAACTGTTGCACATGATTCCAAAGTGCAGGCAGCGATGCGATTGAAAAACGTTTTTTCGCCGACACCGACTGATAGTGGAGTTCAAAGCCGTCCGGCTTTTTATTGACGCGCATCATTTTGATTCCCGCTTTGCCGTTGGCCGGTTTTAAATAAATGGAAGGATAGCGTTCGAGCATCTGTTTCAGACCGGCCGGATTTTCCAGCATGGCTGTTTCCGGCAGGAACTGGCGCAGCCGCGGAGAGGCGGAGAGCAACCGGTAGAGTGACCATTTGTCAAAAAAACCGGGGTTGAAAAAATGGATGCCGGGTGTGTTCATCAATTGTTTTACAACTTGCTGCACTTCCGGTTTCTGCTCCTCGGTCCGCGTGGGAATGCGGTTGTAAACGACATTGGGCATCGGAAGTTCGGCCGGAATCCAGCGCAGGTTGCGGCTGCGATGATCCAACAGAAATCCTCTGACGGTATGGGGATTCTGTTGGTTGTGCCTGAACCCGGCGGGGGTCATGACATAAACGCTGACGCCCATTGTGCGTCCGGTTCGGATAATGTCGGCAAAGTTATTCTGATTTCCGTAAAAGGGCTGTTTTCCGTCAGCAGCCAGAATGGCGACAAACGGTCCCACTTGGTAGCGATGATCGGATGTTTTCTTCACTCTTGCCGGGGTGAAGACGGGAAGGTGCTGCTTGGAAGACCAATTTCTGATGATGAGTTGCCCGGGTGTCTTTGCTCCGACAATGGCGGGAAGCGGACTTTTTAACTCCGAAGTTTGGTGACCTTTCAGCGGAATGAAAAAATATTGTCCGCGATTATGTTGGATGGATAACCAACCTGCTTCTGGCACCTTCACTTATGCCCCCTCCTTCTCAGATAAAATTGGCTAACTTTAGACAGTAATCCGTTATATACTTGGCAGATTGGCGCCCTGCTTCCCTGAGAGACGGATGGAGAAAGATATGGCGGCCGGGTTTGGCGTTGATTTCAAAAAGCCATACTCTTCCGCTGCGGTCGACTCCGATATCCATCCCCAATTCGCCGAGCGGACCATTGATCTGATCTTCAAGAACCTTGGCGATCAAAATCGCCGATTCTTTAATCGACATTTCGATATAGCTTGCATTTTCGTGAAAAACTTTCTTTAACAGTTCATCGGTGGGGATGATCGAACCGCCTGTTCGTACATGGGTGGTTACACAGCCAAAGCCCGCCGCTTTGGAACCGATCGCCACCACCTTCCATTCTCCGGACCCGTCTTTATGCATGTGCACGCGAAAATCAACGGGACGGTCGTTATGTTTGATCAGGCGAATGCCTTGCTGTACGAGGTATCGTTTAAACCGTTCAGACTCGTTGCTGCCAAAGTAGTGGCGAATCAGTTTTTCCAATGAGTTGAAGCGGTGGAGCACATTTTTGGTTCCCTGATGAAAGCGGCAAAAGTAACCTTCCCGCGGATGATAGGTGATGCGAAAAATTCCGAGCCCCAAACTTCCTCCGCTCGGCTTTAAATAAATCATCTGATGTTTTTCCAGCATCTTTTTAATGGTTTGAATCGAAGGGGAGAGATAGGTTTCCGGAATATACTGGGAACTCTCCGGATGGGTGCTCAAACATTGATGAATGAACCATTTATTGAAGAAGCCCTGGTTGAAAATCTTGCTCTGATTGGTTTCCCTCAGGCGGGAGAGACAGGATTGGACATGGGAAAGAGACTCTGCTTTCCTGTTGGGAACACGCTCATAGACAACATCGGGAAAAGGCGAAAGCAGGCGAATCCAGCGCATGCCCCCGCTTTTATTCGGAATGCAATACCATCCGGAAACGGTCCGGTTTTGCCAGTCGACCATATCGGGGGTAAACACATAGATGAAAGGTTTTTCCTTTGCACCCGCTCGAATGAAACTGAGGAAAAGTTGTGATCGTCCGCCAAATGGCTGGGCGGCGTTCCCGGTGAATCCGGTTGTCAGGATGCCGATCACCGGGCCGATTTTCAGGGTTCTGTTGTAAAAAAGGGCCCGGGTTTGTCCGGGGTAAGGGAGAGTGAGTTGTTTGGCAAGAGCGGGCGAGAAAATAATTTGCTGCCCACTCATTTTCCCTCTTGCCACACGGGTAATAACCGTTTTATTGCCTACTTCCACCTTAATGGACTGCCCATTGATACAACCCCATTGCTCCATCAGAGCCTGGCTGATCACGATCGCTTTTGCAGGTGTTTTGGAATGGATTCGGGTTTGGCATATGATTGATTTCATAGTGACCCTCCTAGGTGTTCTTAAGTAAAGAATGGGCATAACGAATAGGGAGTTGGACAGCGCGACGGCGAATGTTGATTTCGCCGGTTCTGAGGAAAACAGCGCGGCCGGGTTTTGAATTCACCTCCAAGATCCAAATGCGCCCGCTTGGTTCGATTCCGACATCGATTCCCAGCTCGACAAGCGGCCCGTGTTGTTGTTCGATAAAACGGGGGACGATCGAGCTCAAAAATTGAATGGTTTCTTGAATTTTAAAAATGGTTTCTTGTGCATAGTGTTTTTGGAGGAAGGGTCTGAATGCGACAGCTTGCCCTCCTCCGTGAAGATTGGAGGTGATGGAATTCGGTTTGCCCGTCCGAACTGCCATTCCCGTTGTTTCCCAGTTCCGTTCCTCGTTCTTTTGCACTAAGATCCGGACATCAAACGGTCTTTGATCCGGTGTCATCAGCGGCAGAAGCGGTTGGATGATATACCGGGTGCGGCCGATGAAGTTTTGGATCCAGGTTTCCAGTTCCTGCACGGTTTTCAACTGGCGGTAAAACAATTTATTGGCCTGCGTGCGTCCCTGAATCAAATAGCCCGGGGGATGCTTCGTGATCGCCACGACTCCCCGCCCGTGACTGCCGCCGTTCGGTTTGATCAGGGCGCTTGGCTGATTTTGCAGAAAAGCGAGCACATCATGGCTTGATCGGTAAAAAATCGTGTGCGGGAGATACGGAGCGATTTCCTTATGCTGTTTCAATATTTCATATGTCTGCCATTTGCCGCCGAGCGCCCTCCCCAATAAGCGGATATGCGGGTCATTTGCCAGCTTCAGAACATAGGGTTTATATCTTAAATAATGTTCGGTCGTATGGTAGTAACATCGGTCATAGATCAGGGATGGGAGCGGTTTGACCGCCATTTTCCATCTGCCGTTTTCCACAATCCAGCAGGGAACGGTCCGCGTCTTCCAATGAACCAGCTGGGGATTGAAGACGCAAACCTCAATTCCCAGAGACTCACCTTCCACTGCCAGTTGCGAAAAAAAAGGAGCTTCTGAAAAGGGCGGCATCTTTTCCGTTTTTCCATAACATACGATGATTCCTAACACCTTTTTGCTTATGTCCATTTTCATGTCGGACCCCTCCCGCGTATTTTTCGTACCGGTTTCGGAGAAAAAGGAGGGGAATGGGGTCCGCCCGCGGTTTCCGTCAAAAAGTGCACATACTCGATCAGGCGCAAAACAGAAGGTCGGGTATTGGCCGTAGGATTGACCATGGTGTCATCGGTTTTGGAAGGTTTGGAATTGATCTCGATCAGCCAAATTTTTCCTTTTGTGTCGAGGGCCAGGTCAATTCCCAGTTCGGCGAAGTGCCCTTCCGCCAGGTACTCAAATGTTTTGGCGATTTCCAGTGCTGTCGCTTTAATCTCCCTGTCTGTCGGTTTGCCGGGAATATGGTTCAGCTCTTTCAGCACATCCGCTGCTTTGCGCACGGTACCTCCGCGTGCGAGATTGGAGACAATATGCTGGCTGTTGGCGATTCTCGCGACGGAAGAAGTGACCCGCCAGTCTCCGGTTCTGTTTTTTTGCACCAAAACGCGAAAATCCATTTGCCGCTGATCATATTTCACCAGGGACAGCCCTTGCTGCACGAGATAGGGTTGACGTCCGATCCTTTGGGCCATCAGTTTGCACATCTCGGCTAAAGTTTTGGTCGTGCGCGTCAATGTACCGCCGGGCGTGGAGGATTGGCAAATCCACTTGCCGCCGGATCTGCTCACCTTGATGATCCCGCTGCCCAAGCTGCCGTTATTTGGCTTGAGATAAACAGTCGGATAGCGCTGAAGCAGTTCTTTAAATCTGGAAACGCGAAATGGATAGGTTTCCGGAAGCATCTCCCGGGTGCGTTCATCTTTGATCAGGATTTGATATACTTGGTATTTGTTAAGGAATTTTTCGTTGAAGACCGGAATATGAAAATGCGTTTTCAGCTGGTACAGTTTATTTTGAATCTGATCCTGCTGCTCCAGCTTGCGGGAGGTAATCCGGTTGTAGATCACGTCGGGAAGAGGAAGCCTGGTGAAGATCCATCGTCCTTTCTCGCGAACCCAAGCGCCGGTTTCCCAAGATTTGAGATCTAGCTGTTCCGGGGAAAAGATGGCGACGCGGACGCCTTGCGATTGCCCCGCGGCGCAGCATTCTTCCAAAAAGCGAGTCATCAGTCCGAATAATTGATCCTGTTTGCCCTGTGGTTCGGCATTGATTAAAATTCCAAATAAAGGGCCAAACCGCAAGCGGAAAGAGCGGGAGTCAAACCGTGCTTGAATCAGTGGTTGGTTGATCATTTTCAATTGTGAGGCCAGCCGGGAACTCATCCGTACCAAATTGTTTGTTTTGTTGGTAAAGGCAATCGCTCCTTTGGCTGTTGCGGAACCAAACGTCACCCAAAAAGGGTTGGTTTCTATTTTCAGCTTTTTTGCCAGCATTCGGCTCATAACCATATTGATATTCCTTGGAAATTGGCTTTCGGGAACAATTTGAATTTGTACTTTTTGGCCCCCCATGACTATCCCCTTCCGCCTGAAATGACTAATTCATCGTATGTAGGCATGTTTGGCAGGGTGAAAAAAACAGGCTTGGCATTCACGGATGAATCTGGGATAAGAAAATGGTAGGATGAGAGAAAGGGGGGAATGCACATGGTTAATCCGTACGACCACGCCCATCAGTTGGCGCGGAGCATCCGGGCTTCACAGCAGTATCTGGAAGTGAAGGAAGCAAAGCGGAAATTGGAGGAGAATCCCAAGTTTCGCGAGATGCTGGACAAATTTACGGAGAAACGCCTTCAGATGCAAACCCTTTATCTTCAGGGGAAACAACCGTCTCCGGAGCAGTCGGAAGAAATGGAAAAGTTGTCGACTGCCATCCAGGGAGTGCCCGCCATTACTGCCTATCTCCAGGCGGAGGAAAGACTGATGATCTTGCTTCAGGATTTGCAGCGCATTATCATGGAGCCTGTAGAAGATATTTTTGGCAAAGAAATGAAATAAGGAGAGTAAGAAAATGAGAGTTACATACCATGGTCATGCTTGTTTTGAAATCGAACACAACGGTTACCGTCTGCTGATTGATCCTTTTATTACCGGGAATCCCTTGGCGAAAGTAAAACCGGAGAACTTGAAACCGGATTATATCCTGCTGACACACGGCCACAATGATCATGTCGGCGATACAGTCGAGATTGCCAAGGCCTCCGGTGCCACGGTCATCGCCCCGCACGAACTTTCCGTCTGGCTCGGCTGGCAGGGATTAAATACCCATGGGATGGGAACCGGCGGAACCTTCTCCTTTGAATTTGGAAGCGTCAAGTTGATCAATGCCCTGCATGGCAGCGGGCTGGTGTTGGATGAGAAAAAAGAAATCATTTACATGGGGCCTGCTTCCGGGTTTGTGCTGACGCTCGGAGACAAAACGATTTATCACGCCGGGGATACCGCATTGTATTCCGACATGAAACTGATCGGGATGCAAAAGCCGATTGATCTGGCCATGCTTCCGATTGGCGGCAACTTCACCATGGACCCCGATGATGCCTTGATTGCCGCTGAATGGGTCGGGGCAAAACAAGTGATTCCCATGCACTACAATACGTTCCCGGCGATTCAGCAGGATGGAGAGGCATTCGTGAAAAAATTGGAGCAAAAAGGAATCAAAGGCGCGGCGCTGAAAGCCGGAGAATCCCTCGAACTATAAGATATGGAATTGTAAATCTCCTGTAATCATCCTGTAAAAATCATCGACTAAAATAAATACAGGATGAAAACCCCCTTTGGTAGAGACGGCCCCGGAAACCGTCTCTTTTTTTTATGTTTATTTTTCTCCCTGCTGCCGGGAGCAGTAGTGGTACACCCTTGTCATTTTTGAAGGTGAATGCTGATATGAATACGATCGCTGTCGTGAGAACAAGTACCGTGCTTAACAGGGAGGCAATCGATTTTGGAAAAATGGTATCAGAATGTCAATGCTGATGCAAAAGTTGCTTATTTTTTAGCATTATCCGAAAAAGTATTGGATAAATTAACCGATTATGATTGGTATCCAACGGTCAGGGAATCCATCGACCTGTGCTGGGAATGGGTAGAGGAAAAGAAGCATGAGGGATATGACCTTTACATAACGATCGACGATGAAGATGAGGGGCTGTTCGTTATTTCCTGTGAAGAGGATCCTTTCACAGGTGACCGGCAAAACGAGTTCGTTTATTGGTGTGTATTTCATGCAGCCTCTTATACAATCAAGCAAGCATATGTGTTTGAACGTAAGAAACATAAAGTTCCGCAACCTATTGAGGGGGTAAATGACGAATATACAAACAGCGGGTTTATGGAAAAAATAAGAGAAGTGGACGGATATCGGGAAGAGTGGGCTGAACGGTTGAAAAAGTATTTGCTCGAAAATGTTCCGGCAGGCAGTGACAAAAAGATCAAGCGGTCGGAACTCTTGAGTCAGATTTAATTTCGATCATGATCCCCGAAAAGAGACGAGGCAGGGAGAGCATAAACCTGTCCGGCGCTTTTCGGGGTTATTTTGTATTTAACACTTGGCGCAGAATAGCGAGGATTTTTGCCATATGTGAACAGAAATTTAAGGATGAAAAATGAGCTTTCCTGAATTGAATCCCTGGAATGATGGGTGAAAAAGTATTTTTGTTCAAAGAGGATAGAAATTTATTATTTTATCATATTATTAGACCTTTCCATCAATTGGCTGTTGACATAATATATTCATATAAATAAATAACCCTTCAGGTGGTGGATATCATTTTGAAAAATGTTAATTACATCAGAAGGAGTAAATTTTTTTACGGGTTCCTGCTGCTCCTTCTGGTCTTCATTGTCGGTGCAGGATGTTACAGCAGTCAGGCATATGCCGCCGGAAGCTTTCAGGTTCCGCAGGTAAATGACCATTTTGATAAAGGAAAGGAAGATCCGCCGCCGTCGAAGACGCAGCTGCCTCCCCAGCCTGAAAAGAAAGATGAGGGAGGATTTTGGCATTCGGTGACCAAACCTTTTAAGAGCGCGTGGAATTGGGCCTCGGACAAGGCTTCCGATGCCTGGAACTGGACGAAAGACAAGGCCTCACAGCTTTGGGACTGGATTTGCAAGGTGTGTGACAAGATCGCCAAAGTTGTAGTGGATGCGTTATCCGCCACCTGGAATTGGATTGTCAAGTATAAAGAGTACATCGCTTGTGCGGCCGTGGTGATTGTCGGGGTGGTCTTGTGCTTTGTCGCCCCGCCGCTGGGAGCTGCCGTATTGAGCGGTGCAGCTTTATCATTTTTGATCAGCGCCGGGCTGAATGGCGGGAAAATCGATAAACACACTTTTATGGATGCGGCCATCGGCGGATTGCTTGGACTGTGCGGGGCGGGCATCGCCGGCGGAGCATCAAGAGCCCTGGCCACAGGAGTTGGGCAGAAACTGCTGACCGGACTGGCTGAATCCCGATTTATGGGTCCGCTGATGCGCGGGGGAAGCAAACTGATCGGGAAACTTCCCGGGCCGATGCAAAAAATCTTTACCCGGGCCGGATTTGTCAATGCAGTTGAAGGTGCAGGAACCAGTATGGCCGACGATCTCCTGCACGGCCGGAAGATCAACTGGAAAATGATGATCTTCTCCGGGGTCTTCGGAGCCGGAATGCTGGGACTTTTCCATTTTGCCGAACCGGCGGTCAATAAGGCGGCCTCCTCACTGGAACCATTGCTGGCCAAAACGCCGATTGTAAAAAACCTCTTTAAAAGTGCGACCAATTGTGTGGCACTGAATCAGGAGCGTGGCTATTTTGCCGTAGCAACATCATGCATTAATACGAAACTGCTGGAAAATGATCTGGCCGCCTATCGAAACAAATTAAATGTGCCTAAAACAGAGACCGTCGCAGTAGGCAGAACCGATATTAAAGGATTGGAAAAAGAAGTATTTGAAGGTGCTTCTCCTCAAGTACTGAAAGAGGCTGGTTTGCCGGATCTGGATACGTTAATGCCAAACCGACCGATTAAATCACCGTTTGGACTGGATAAGGCCAAAAATCATGCTGAAGAGATGGTCATCAATGATTTTGTTCAAAAGGTTGATGCGAAGTTTCCAAATCGGCTTGATGTGAAAGGGAAACTCTATATTCATCAATCCAATCCAACGGGAGTATGCTCTTCGTGCAAATCGGGACTCGGGAAGAATCCGAATGCGATGGACGGAATTCTGAGTCAACTCAGCAAGCGGTATCCAAATCTTGAGATTGTTGTTTCAAGTGAAGTTAATCAAGGAGCAAAAGTGACAAAAAAGCATTTCTTTATAGTGAAAAATGGTAAACAATATCCGTACAAGCCGTAGTAAAGGGGGAGTTATGATGGGGTGGTACGAGAAGATCAATGAAGATGCCAAAGCTGCTTATGTATTGACCTTGACTGAAAAAATCATTGATCAAACCAAAAAATACGAATGGTACCCTCTGGTAAGAGAAATGACAGACATGTGCTGGGAATGGGTTGAAGAGAAGAAGTACGGTGCAGATGACCTTTATGAGAGATTTGATGATGAAGATGACGGATTAATTTTGATTGAAGGATATCCCGGGGTAAAAGAAAATCCGCAAGCCAAATCCGTCCTGTTTTCGATCATTGAAGCGGTATGTTACGTGATCTGGCAAGCTTATCAATATGAAAAGACAGAGTATGTTCCCCAACTCTTGGAAAGCGAAAGTGATCAATCCATTGATCAGTTTATGGAAAGAATAAGAGAAGTGGATGGATATCAAGAAGAGTGGGCTGAACGGTTGAAAAAGCATTTGCTCGAAAATTATCCGGCAGGCAGTGACAAAAAGATCAAGCGGTCGGAAATTTTGAGCCGGATTTAGCTTCGCTCACGACCTCAAAGTGCCTGGGCAGGGAGAAGGGCATGAACCTGTCCGGCGCTTTCGGGGTCATTTTTTATTTAACAAAGTGCAACAACACCGGCGGATTGCCCGGCCTGTGCGAGGCGTGCATCGCCGGCGAATCCTCAGAAGTTCCGACAGTGTTGATAAAGCGGTTCCAATGAATGATTGAATAAGCAGAATGAAAAAAATGGATAATTTATGGACTGATTGGCAGATGGGTTGAAGCCAGGTTTAAAAATACACCGGGAGGAAAATGAGATGGATGACACCCGTTTGGGGAAATTATATCAGCAAATGGCGGAAACGGTAATCGAAATGATCCCGGAGGAATGGGAAAAGGTTTATTTGTACGGGGAAGTCGCAGATGGATTCAGCAAATCGTTTTTCTTCTACTATCCGAGTGAACGCAGGGAACCGGTTTATAGTCTGGATATCCCGGAGCTTTTTCACGTGTCTGAAGAGAAATTTGCCGAATTAAAACATCAGTTGCTTGATGAATTGGAAGAACTGTGGACTGAATATCAGTCACAAGGACATGAACCATGGACCAATCTGACCTTCATCCTTGATAACTCCGGAAAATTCAAGATTGATTTTGACTATACCGATCTTTCGGGAGCAAATCCGCATCAACAGCAAATTATTTGGGAGTATCAGTATTTAAGACTGGTTCCCGAGGATGAGGACGACAGGGCTTTTTTGTAAGCATATTTGAAAAAGACCGGTCAATCCTGAATCCTTCTATTCTTGTTCAGTTTTTCCACTCCACAATGCCGCATGTGTTTCATCGGCATTGTGGTTTTTAGTAATCATATCTGCAATTGCAGCCATTTTTTGCATGAAACAGAAGTTTCCTGCGTACATGTTTAAAAAGAGCTTGTCACAAGGGAGGAGGAAAGGGTGGTTATGAAGCACGGCGTGCTTGTGGTGAGCGGGATTCTGCTGCTTTTGTTCGGCATTTCCCAATTGACCATGGGGTCCGGATCGCCGCTGGCGGATGCATTTGCGTTGACATGGGTTATTTTAATGCTTTTCTATATCATAGCCAATGCCCGGCAGATGCGCAGGATGCAAGAACAAAGAAGGAAGAGGATGGAAGCGGAGAGACGGTTGGAATGGCTGGCTGCGGAGCGGAAGTGGAAAAAGGAGCAGATGAAAATGAGGCGGGTCAAATCTGTTTCTTTACAATAAAAACATCTGTTTTAAAAAGAATTATCGGGAGTGACCAACGGGTCAGCTCCTTTTCTTTTTCCTGTCCCTCCGTTTGTTATATAATATGGTATAACAGACCAACGAAGGCGGAGGAAAGAAGGGGAGAATGTGACGACCAAGCATGAGCAGATTTTGCAATACATTGCCAATTTGGAAGTCGGGGAAAAAATCTCGGTGCGAAGCATCGCCAAGGATTTGGGCGTAAGCGACGGAACTGCTTACAGAGCGATCAAGGATGCCGAGGCGCAGGGATTGGTCAATACAATCGAACGGGTCGGGACGGTGCGAATTGAAAAAAAGCAGCGCTCCGACATTGAACGACTCACGTTTGCAGAAGTGGTGAACATCGTTGACGGCACGGTTGTGGGAGGGAGAGCCGGACTCCACAAAACACTGAACCGCTTTGTCATCGGGGCGATGAAGCTGGAAGCAATGATGCGGTATGTGGAATCGGGCAATCTGTTAATCGTGGGAAACCGGGATAACGTTCATCGCATTTCCCTGGAACGCGGAGCAGCCGTTCTCATCACCGGCGGTTTTGATGCCACGGATGAAGTGAAAGCATTGGCCGATAAACTGGAACTTCCGGTCATATCCAGCAGTTATGACACGTTTACGGTGGCTGCGATGATTAATCGGGCCATTTACGACCGGCTGATCAAAAAGGAGATCCTGGTGGTCGAGGATGTTATGAGCAAAGAGCCGTCTCCGGTTTACCTGACGGTGCATGACAATGTTGAACGGTTTCATCAGTTGGTGCGGGAAACCGGTCACAGCCGTTACCCCGTGGTCGATGAATCGATGCGTGTGGTCGGTATGGTCACGGCCAAAGATGTGATGGGTTTTGTTTCAGATGATAAAGTGGAAAAAGTGATGACCCGGAACCCGATTGTGGCCAATCCAAAGACATCGCTCGCTTCGGCCGCACATGAAATGGTGTGGGAAGGGATCGAACTGTTGCCGGTGGTGAATGATCAGCGTCGTCTCTTGGGTGTGATCAGCCGCCAGGATGTGATCAAATCGCTCCAATATATGCAAAAACAGCCGCAGGTGGGTGAAACATTTCAGGAACTCAGCTTTCGTTCGTTTGAGGAACTGATGAAAAACGGCCAGCCGGTGTATCGGGGGAAAATCACCCCGCAGATGACCGATTCGCTGGGAACCTTGAGCTCGGGGGTTTGCACTGCCCTCATTACGGAAACGGCGCTTCGGACCCTGCGCAAACAGAGGCGGGGGGACTTGTCTGTTCACAATCTCACCTTGTATTTTCTCAAACCAGTACAGATCGACAGCATAGTTGAACTGGTGCCGCGCATCCTCGATTTGGGGAGAAAACAGGCCAAACTCGATGTGGAAATGGTTTTGGATCACCAGATCGTCGCCAAAGCGCTGATTACGGCCCATACGATTGAAAGATAAAATAAGCCGGCTTCTCAGGCTGCTTGAGAGCGGCTTTTCTTTTTGCGCTTTTTCATTGAGCGGCTTCGGATTGCTTGTTGATCATTTCGGTATAGTAGCGGCGGTATTTGATTCCGTAGTAGAGGTTGATCAGGCCTGCTGCGATGACAAGAAAAAGCAGGAAATAACGTAGGAAGGAAGAGCCGGGCAATGTTAATTGCAACGCGGCGATGGAGATGAACATGACACCCATGTTGATATTCATGCGTGCTTGGTACAGGCGCTTGATCATTCCTTCATTGCGCCGTTGCAGGATGCTGTTGAAAAAAGTGCCGAAAATCGTGATGAGGATCAGGCAAATGAGCAAAATTCCGACTACTTGCATGAGGATAACCTCCCAAAAAAGCGTATGGAAAAACAGTTTGGGGAGCATGGCAACTGCTCATGCGCCCCATAAGCAGTGACCGGTGTTACTCTTCTCGCTCAAGCGGGGTAAACCAGCATCCATGAGGGGTTCGATCGACAACGACACGGAGGTTTTGTTTTTCGATTTCTTTTTTGAGGAAATGTGCAACGGTTTCGGTTTCAACAAATGCAGTGTAGCCTTTTTTCAGCTTTTCCGCTTTGGCTCTGGCGAGCGCTTTTGGACTTATGATCATGGTGGTCCCCCCCTTTCCTGTCATTTAATATTACCGCAAAAAAAAGATTTTGAACAGGCCGGACGACTGAAGGGGGAAGACCCGCATGGTATCAACCGTCCGTTTCCGGGATCTCTTCTCCGGAAAGATCCGAAGCAGTAATCCATATCTTCAACGTAGAGCGGTAAAAAGAGATATATTTCAAGTGAATTTCCACTTTGCTTTTCTGGGCGCCATCGATCACGATCGGCTGTTTGTCCAGAATCAGCTCGATGATGTCCGGATTGTTGCTGATCCATTGCATTGATTTATTGAGAAACGGAGAAAGTTTTTCCTCCACCTGTGTCTTGACGGCATCGGTGATATAGGGCTGATCGCTGTTGACTTCGACGATGATTTTTTCAATGCGGTCTTCTTTTTCCTCCCTTTTTTCGCCTTTTCGTGTCAGATTCTCGATCTCTTCCTGCAGCTTCAGGATTTCTTTGTATTTTTGATTGTTGGCATAGTAGATGGCATTGCGTTCGGATAACAGACTGTCGATTTTCTGTCCGTAGAGGAAAAGAAAAATACTTCCGCCAAAGATGATACCGATGAAAAACATCACCCATGAACGTTTGTTTTTGACAATTCCGCGATAGATTTCGCGTGCCATTGTCTCACTCACCCATCAGCCCTGAATCAGCCAACGCACCAGGAGCGTGCCGGCATGTGCGCCCAAAAAAGCACTGATGATGAAGATTAATTGTTGAAAAGCGAGGTTGAGCTGACCGCCCATAATCGTGATCTCAAAGTTTTTGATCGTATCAAACGTTCCGCCGATTGCCGCCACCATCGCCCAGATTTTCAGCTGTTCAGCCAGGCGGACCATTCGAAACATCGGATATTCGTCGGTGATAAAGGCGCCGATCCCCCCAAGGATCACGCCGCCGAGCACGACTCCGAGGGCAATCAGGAAATCGAGTATCGTGGTGGCCCAAAATTCCTGTTCCATAAGCAACCCGTCCTTCTCTGGATTCTTTTAAAATCGTATGAGGAGAGTTGGAGATTGATGACTCTGACCGGGTTCAATATGGGAGGAATAAAACATACGTTCGCAGATGGAGATCCATTATAATAGAAGGAAGATGGGAGGTCGGGGCAATGGATCCATTTGTGCATTTGCACGTTCATACGGAATACAGCTTGCTGGACGGTGCCGGACGGATCGAGGAACTGGTCGGCGAAGCGAAAAAATTGGGAATGAGCGCACTGGCGATTACGGATCATGGTGCGATGTACGGAGTGGTTCCTTTCTATCAAGCGTGTCTCAACCAAGGAATCAAGCCGATTATCGGTTGTGAGATGTACATGGCATCCGGAGACTATCGCGATCGTCCTTCGCCGCGGGAACAAAAAATCTGTCACCAGCTGTTGCTGGCGGAAACGACGGAGGGTTACCGCAATCTTTTACGTTTGACCACGGAGGCTCATCTGCATGGATTTCATTATAAACCGCGAATCGATAAAAAATTGTTGCGCCGGTTTTCCGAGGGACTGATTGCCACCAGTTCCTGCCTGAGCGGGGAAATTCCCCGGGCGATTTTGGAGGGAGACCTGACAAAAGCACGTCTTCTGATCGAGGAGTATGTGGATATTTTTGGCCGGGACCGCTTTTTCTTTGAACTTCAAGATCACGGACTGCCGGAACAGCAGAAAGTAAACCGGCAATTGATCGCCTGGTCAAGGGAAATGGGGATTCCGCTCGTTGCCACCAATGATGTCCATTATGTCCGCCGGGAAGATCATGCCATGCACGATTGTTTGCTCTGCATCGGCACCGGACGGAAATTGGCCGATGAATCCCGGTTGCGGTTTCCCAGTGATTCCTTTTATTTGAAATCAGGAGAAGAAATGAAACGCTTTTTCTCTCATGTACCGGAAGCGCTGGAAAACACGGCCCGGATCGCCGAACGCTGTCAGGTGGAAATTCCACTGGGAATGCGCCTGGTGCCGCGTTTTCCAGTACCCGGGGACATGACGGCAAAAGACTATTTGCGGATGCTTTGTCTCGACGGATTGCGTGAGCGGTATGGGGAGGTTACGGAGGAAGCGAAAGCGAGACTGGATTATGAGCTGGAGATCATCGACCGGATGGGATTTAATGACTACTTTCTGGTCGTGTGGGATTTCGTCCGGTTTGCGCATGAAGCGGGAATAGCTGTCGGGCCGGGGCGCGGTTCGGCGGCGGGCAGCCTGGTAGCCTATGTGCTGAGAATTACAGATATCGATCCGATCCGGTATCAGTTGCTGTTTGAGCGTTTTCTCAATCCGGAGCGGGTGACGATGCCGGATATTGACCTCGACTTTAATTATGAACGCCGCGATGAGGTCATTCGCTATGTTGTCGACAAATACGGAGCTGACCGGGTGGCGCAGATCATCACCTTTGGAACGATGGCACCGAGGGCAGCAGTACGCGATGCGGGACGGGTGATGGGGTTGCCGTACAAGGCGGTCGATCAGGCTGCCAAGCTGATCCCCGCCCAACCGGGCATGACGCTGAAGCGCGCGTTTGCCATGGAGCCGGAGTTAAAGCGAATGGTACAGCAGTCCGAAATACGCGAGCTTTTTTCTGTCGTGCGCAAAATTGAAGGAATGCCCCGGCATGTCTCCACTCATGCCGCGGGAGTGGTGATTTCCAATGAGCCGTTAACCAACCATGTTCCCTTGCAGGAAGGAACGGACGGCATCCCGCTGACCCAGTATCCGATGGAAGTCCTCGAAGGGATCGGGCTGTTGAAAGTGGATTTTCTGGGGCTGCGCAATCTGACGGTCATTGAAAAAGCGTTGCAGCTGATTCGGACCGGTCGCGGGACAGAGGTGAATTTCGCGCAAACGGAATATGATGACCCGGCAACCTATGAATTGCTGGCCAGCGGGGAGACCACCGGTGTTTTCCAATTGGAATCGGCCGGCATGCGCAAAGTGCTCCGGGAACTGAAACCGTCCAACTTTGAAGACCTGATCGCTGTTTTGGCACTGTACCGGCCGGGTCCGATGGAGCAGATTCCGCGCTTTATCCGTGCCAAACAAGGACTGGAAAAAGTGGATTACCCTCACCCGGATCTGGAAGCGATTCTCAAAAATACGTACGGGATTATTGTGTATCAGGAGCAAATTATGCAAATTGCCGCCAAGATGGCCGGATTTTCCCTGGGGCAGGCCGATCTTTTGCGCCGGGCTGTCTCCAAGAAAAAGAAAGATCTCCTGGCCGCGCAGCGAAAGGCATTTGTCGAAGGCTGTATCAATCGGGGATACAGCGAAGAAGTCGGTCATCGCGTTTATGACCTGATCGTCCGCTTTGCCGATTACGGGTTTAACCGCAGCCACTCCGCCGCCTATGGCGTATTGGCTTATCAGACGGCTTATTTAAAAAGGCACTATCCGCTCGAATTTATGGCGGCGCTGTTGGCGACAGTCGTCGGGAATCAGAGCAAGCTGGCAGAATACATCGATGAGACCCGGAGAATGGGCATTCCCGTTTTGCCGCCGGACATACAGAAAAGCGGCGTTTCGTTTACCGTGGAAAACGGGGCGATTCGCTTCGGACTAGCGGCCGTCAAAAACGTGGGGACGCTGGCGATCGAGAATATCTTGAAGGAACGGGAAGAAAAGCCATTTGCCGATTTGCTCGATCTTTGCCGCCGGGTCGATTTGCGCTTATGCAACCGACGGGTGATGGATGCGCTGATCCGTTGCGGTGCGCTCGATTGCCTGCCTGGTGACCGCGCGCACAAACTGGCGGCACTGGATGATGTGATCGAAATAGCCAGCCGTGACGGAAAGAGGCAGGGCAAGGATCAGATCAGCTTGTTTCAGGATGGGAATCAGATTACCTTCGAGCAATTGCTGTCGGAGGTTCAGTCCGTTTCTCCCTACACGGAAAAAGAAAAGCTGGAGGCGGAACGCGAACTGCTCGGAATCTATCTGTCAGGCCATCCGCTTGACCGCTGGCAACCGATGATTGAACGGACGATCACCCATCGTTTAAATGAATTGCCGGAATGCCGGGATCGCCAATCAGTGACAGTGGCCGGATGGATTACACATCTGAAGCTGGTCCAGACCAAACGGAAAGAGATGATGGCTTTCCTCACAGTGGAAGATCGCAGCGGCAGGGCGGAGATCGTTATTTTTCCGCAGCGGTTTGCCGAATGGCGCTCCTGGCTGAAGGAAGATCAGCCGGTTTTGGTGTGGGGAAGCGTTGACCGCCAGGATGAGTCTGTCAAAGTGATCGCCGCTAAAATCGCAGATTTGTCTGACGGTCGCCTGCCGAAGCAGCAGGTCGTTTATCTCAGGATTTCTCAAGAAAGGGAAGATCCGCAGTCACTTCATCAGTTGAAAAAGATCCTTGGCCAGTATCGCGGGACAATGCCTGTCTATTTGTATTATGAGCGGAGCAAAAAGGTTTTGTCATTGCCACCGGATCGCTATGGCCTTTCGGTGAACAAGGGGAGCCTGGCCAAGTTGGAACAGCTTTTGGGAGAAGGAAGCGTCCGCATCGCGAAAAGGGATGAAAGTTAAGCGAGCGATGAAGGGAAGTGGTGCCCCGCGGAGCGACGGTTGGAAATGCAGGAGGGATCCGGGAGGCACCACGACCTGATTCTGCGAAAAAACGGTCGGAGGTAAAAAAGGTCATCAGACAGCCGGTCAGGGAAGGAATTGTCCGGGCAAGTTCCAAATCCGGCCTGCATATATTGGTTTAAACCGGCTCTTCAAGGAGACAAAGGGCCTTTTTCTGAGAAGGTGAGAAACTGTGTTTTATGAACACTCAGTTGTATTGCTGGAAAAACGCGGAGTGACGACGGAAGATATCGCACGGATCGTCTACGATTTGCAGCGGCCATACAATAAGAACCTGACATTGGACGAATGCGTGGATAATGTTGATGCCGTTTTGCACAAAAGAGAAGTTCAGCATGCGATTATCACCGGGGTTTCCCTTGATATGCTGGCAGAGCAAAAGCAGCTGCCCGAACCGTTTCAAACGATTATGGAAGCGGACGAACCTCTTTACGGAATCGATGAAATTCTGGCTTTAAGCATTACCAATGTTTATGGAACAATCGGCTTGACCAGTTTCGGATACCTTGATAAAAATAAGGTCGGCATTATGAAAAAGCTGAATAATCACGGGGAGCAGATTCATGTCTTTCTCGATGATCTGGTTGCAGGGATCGCCGCTGCTGCCGCAGCCCGGATTGCGCACCAGAATCCGAATATCAAAAGGTACGATGCCAGTTTGCTGCTGAAGAAAAAAGATGCGGAGAACAGCAGAGATCAAAGGCGGGAAGATTGAGATCAACTCAATTGAAAACGACTTGTTTTTAAACCAAGTGCAAGAAGATGTCTGTTTTTTCGTGATCCTTACTTGTTTATAATAAAGAGGATTGATTAATTTTGTATCATTCCTTATTATCTGAAAATAGAAAGAGGAGGATTGCATCATGAATGGAGCATGGTCATCGCTGATGCGAAAAGAAGGAAAGCGGGAACTGGTTGATCCGCTTGGAGGTTGCCGGTATCTGGTGCGGTTTGCGAAGGAAAAGAGCGATCTCATCATCTCAGGCGGGGAAGAGGAGATGGAAGAGCGTATTGAAGAGGAAGCAAAAATGAAACAGGTTCTGGAAGAAGTATATGAACGCTTTCGCACCCGGCTCTCTTCTTATCTGGAGCATGTGCGCAAGGAAGGAGGGGTTTGGCGTTTTTTTGATGTTGCCTATGGAGTGCAGATCTCCGTAAAATGGGCCGACGGCGCGTGGGAAATCTGGATGGATCAAGATCTGGGTTTTCGTACCCGGGACGAGGAAGAGGCAGCGGCCTATGTTCGCGGACTTATATTCGAATTTGACTCCTGGCTGGAAAAGGAATTGATGAAATTCCATGATGCCATGGTCGCCATGATGAAAAAATAATCTCCAGCGCGTCAGAACTATCGTTGGACGAGCCCTGTACCGGAACAATAGCGTCGACCGATCGGGCGGGTGGCAAAATTTGCCGTATGGAAGTTTGAGAAGAAATGATAGAACCGATCTGGCGGAGATGATAAATTTAATTAAGGATTTGCTAATATAACCGGAATTTGGATTAAGGCGGCTAATGGGAAAGCAGAGGTTGATGACATGATATTACGATGGAGAGTGGCTTGGTTCCTGTTGATCTTTTGTTTCATGTTGTTGAACGCTTGTTCCGGACAGGGGGGCAAGGGGAGTTTGTCCGGAAAAAGTGAGCATTGGTCTGCCGTATTCCAATATCAGATGAAGGACTCCGTCTTTGAGAAGAAACTGATCATTCGCTATCTGGGCTCCGACGCGGTGATGGTTGGCAATGTTACATACAAACTATTGAAAAATGGAAAAGTGGCCGATACAAGAAATTTTGTCTTGGGGGATAACGGGCAATATGAAGCGGTCAGTTTTGCGCAACAAGCGGAGGACAAGCCTCAGGAGTTGAAGCTGCAGCTGGAATGGAACAACCAAACGGAGACCGTGACTCTGAAATAAGCTTGCTCCTCGACAGAACACAGCCGGTTTCGCTGTGTTCTTTTTTTTGGAAGATAAAGTGAACGAAGCAGGGATCCGGCATCGGACGGAGGAATCGTATGTAGAAAGCGAAAAAGCGCATGTTCGTTCCGTTTTTTAAGTTGCCTAAATTTGATATAATGGGACATGCTGGTGGTCTGACCACCAACAGTCGGGAAAGGGAGCGATTTTTTTGTCAAGTTTGCGGGAAGAAGCTTTGAAGCTGCATGGTGAGAAGCGCGGAAAACTCACCGTTCAATCCAAAGTTCCGGTGGGATCGGCCCACGATTTGAGCCTGGCTTATTCTCCGGGAGTGGCTGAGCCTTGCCGGGAGATTCATACCAACCCTCAAACCGTTTACGATTACACAGCGAAAGGAAATCTGGTGGCAGTTGTGTCGGACGGAACCGCAGTACTGGGGCTGGGAAATATCGGTCCGCACGCAGCCATTCCGGTGATGGAAGGCAAAGCCGTATTATTTAAAGCGTTTGCAGGTGTCGATGCCTTTCCGCTCTGTCTGGATACAACCGATATCGATAAAATTGTGGAGACTGTAAAGTTGCTTTCCCCGACATTTGGGGGGATCAATCTGGAAGATATTGCCGCTCCGGCTTGTTTCATGATCGAAGAACGGCTGAAAAAGGAACTCGATATCCCTGTCTTTCATGATGACCAGCACGGTACGGCGATCGTCACATTGGCCGGATTGATCAATGCCCTGAAAGTCGTGGGCAAAAAGATGGATGAGATTCGCGTTGTCATGAGCGGAGCCGGTGCAGCGGGGATTGCGATCATCAAGTTGCTGCGGCGCATGGGCGTCAAAGACGTGATCATGTGCGACAGCAAGGGAGCCATCTATGAAGGACGATCCTTCGGGATGAATCCGATCAAGGAAGAGATCGCAAAAGTAACCAACCGCACGAGGATTACCGGTGATCTGGCGGAAGCGATTAAAGGAAGCGACGTCTTTATCGGGGTATCCGTGGCAGGGGCCGTCACCCCGGAAATGGTCCGCTCGATGAACAATGATCCGATTATCTTCGCGATGGCCAACCCGGTTCCCGAGATCATGCCGGAAGAAGCAATGGAAGCGGGCGCTGCGGTAGTTGGAACCGGCCGTTCGGACTACGCCAATCAGGTTAACAATGTGCTGGCTTTTCCGGGTATTTTTCGAGGTGCTCTCGATGTGAGAGCCAAAGGCATTAATGAAGAGATGAAGATTGCGGCTGCTTACGCCATTGCTGATTTGATTGAAGAACATGAATTGTCTCCCCATTACGTGATTCCGAAGCCATTTGATCCGCGTGTGGCGGCCAAAGTGGCTGCCGAAGTGGCCAGGGTGGCAATGGAGACGGGAGAAGCCCGGATTCAGGTGGATCCTGAGGAAATCTACAGAAAAACGATACGCCTGACAAGTTCTTTTGTATCATAAGGGTGAAAGTTCCAAGTGAGGAAACAAGAAACCGGATCAAACAAATTCAAGGAGATTTTCAAAGGAATTCAGCAACTGATCGAAGAGGACGGGCTTCAGCCTGGTGATCGTTTGCTATCCGAACGTGAGTTGTCCGAACGCCTTGGCGCCGGCCGTTCAACTGTGCGCGAGGTACTGCGCTCGCTTGAACTGTTGGGACTCATCAGCACCAAACGGGGGGAAGGAACTTTTTTGGAGCCTTATCATGCCCATCACCTCGTCGATTTGCTGGCCGGGTTCATCTTGCGCGACCAGCGGTCAAAAGGGGATCTGACGGAAACGAGAATGCTGATCGAAACCGGCGCGGTTCGGATGGCGGTGAGGAAAGCGACGAAAGAGCAGATCGACAAACTGGAAAAAATATTGGCTCGAATTGAGCACTTGCTTGAAAAGCAAAACAATCCGAAAAAAGAAGTACGGGATTTTCATGCGCAGATTATCAGGATGGCTAACAATTATTTGCTGACCCGGATCTGGTATCCGATTGTTCATTTTGAAGAAGCAATCGGGCAAAAAGGGTGGATGGAACAGGAGTATTTTGCGCACAAAATGTTAAGATACTATCATGAAATTGTCCTGGCTTTCAAAAAACGGCAGGAGCTTGAAGCGATGATGCTGTTTGAACGGATTTTTTCCTTGATGGAATGCGCGCATTAACGTCTTTTATGGCTCCGTTGAATCGGATCAAGGGAATGAGATATAATGACGGGAGCATAAAAGAATCGGGATTTGAAAGGCGAAGCTGTGCTTGAAATGATCGGTTAAGTTCAAACTCAGATGAGGTGTTATTGTGTTAAGAGATTTATTCAGAAAGCAAAAGAAATACGCAACCATCCCTTCTGAGCAAGTCAAAAAGGCGGTCCCCGAAGGGATTATGCAAAAATGCCCGCGGTGCAGCACCATTCTGATCACCAAGGAACTGGAAAAGAACTTGAAGGTATGCAAAGCGTGCGGTTATCACTTTTCGCTTTCCGCTCCGGAGCGAATCGCCTCCCTGGTTGATGAAGGGCATTTCATTGAGTATGATCGGGATTTGTTATCCAAAGATCCGCTTCAGTTCCCCAATTATATGAGCAAACTGAAAAAAGATATGGAAAAAACCAATCTGAATGAAGCAGTTGTTACGGGAGAAGGGACGATTGGCGGTTATCCGGCCGTGATCGGTGTGATGGATTCACGCTTTCGCATGGGCAGCATGGGATCGGTTGTCGGCGAGAAAATTGCGCGTGCGGCGGATCGTGCGGCGACGAAACGCTATCCGTTTATTCTGTTTTGCGCTTCAGGTGGTGCCCGGATGCAAGAAGGGGTCCTTTCCTTGATGCAGATGGCCAAAACAAGTGCGGCGCTGGAGCGTTTGCATCGGGAAAAGGGTTTGTACATTTCCGTGTTGACCAATCCGACGACCGGAGGAGTATCTGCCAGCTTTGCCTCGCTGGGGGATATCAATATTGCTGAACCGGGGGCGCTGATCGGGTTTGCCGGGCGGCGCGTCATCGAACAGACGGTGCGCCAGAAGTTGCCGGAGGACTTTCAGACAGCCGAATTTTTGCTTAAACACGGACAATTAGATCTGGTCGTGGAGCGCCACCAGATGCGTGATACGCTCATGAAAATTCTGGAGCTTCACGCATATGGGAGGGAAGCGAAATGAAAAATGGCTACTTGGATTTTGAAAAGCCGTTGGTGGAGTTGCGTGACAAGATTGCGGAACTGAAAAAGTTTGCTTCCGAAAAACAACTGGATATGTCGGAAGAGATCAACACGCTTGAAGCCAAAGCGCAGCGGCTGGAAGATGAGATTTACGGGAACCTGACGGTCTGGCAAAAAGTGCAGATCGCCCGGCAATCGAGCCGTCCCACGACATTGCACTATATCCATACGATTTTTACCGATTTTATCGAGTTGCACGGGGACCGGCTGTACGGGGACGACCCGGCGATTGTCGGAGGAATCGCCAAGTTCAACGGGAGACCGGTGACCGTGATCGGACATGAACGGGGAACGGATACCAAAGACAAGATCGCCCGCAATTTTGGCTTGCCGCATCCGGAAGGGTATCGCAAGGCGCTTCGCCTCATGCAGCAGGCCAACAAGTTTGGACGCCCGATTATCTGTTTCATTGACACTCAGGGCGCTCACCCCGGGGTGGAGGCGGAAGAGCGCGGACAAAGTGAAGCGATTGCCCGCAATCTCCGGGAGATGGCCGGCTTCACCGTTCCGATCATCTGCGTGGTTACCGGGGAAGGAGGCAGCGGCGGAGCTCTGGGGATCGGAGTGGGAAATCGCCTGCTAATGCTGGAGCATGCCTATTATTCTGTCATTTCCCCGGAAGGAGCAGCCGCGATCCTGTGGAGGGATTCCGCCAAAGCCCAGGAAGCCGCCGAAGCCCTCAAGATCACGGCAGGAGACTTGAAAGAGTTGGGGGTAATCGATGAGATTATTCCCGAACCAAAAGGTGGAGCTCATAAAGATCCCATGTTACAATCAAACTATATCAAACAGGCGTTAAATGAACATTTGCAGTCGCTTTTGCAATTGACGCCGGACGAACTGTTGGAGGATCGTTATAAAAAATACGCTGGTATGGGAGAATTCACTTCCTTGGTGGCAAAGTAAAAAACAGAGGCTGTGGACAAGTTTGGAACGGGAGGGGATTGGTGCTTTTCTGCAGCGACCTTTGTGAAAAAAGAAACCGGAGCAAAGAGAAGCACCAAGACCTGACGGACTCCTGTTTTGGAACTTTGTTCACCAGTTGAAAAACCGATCAGCGGTTTTTCTTTTTGTCCCGCATGGACATTTTTTGTCCCTTAGGGATGGGATATTCTTTTAATAGAGGTGATACATCATGAAACGGATTGCTGTTTTGACCAGCGGTGGCGATGCCCCCGGAATGAATGCCGCGATTCGGGCGGTTGTACGAAGCGGGGCTTATCACGGTGTGGAAGTTTTTGGGGTTTATCGTGGTTATACGGGACTAATTCAAGGTGATCTGAAACTTCTCTCGCTCGGGGATGTCGGTGATATTATCCATCGTGGAGGAACGATTTTATACAGTGCCCGCTGTGAAGAATTTAAAACCGAGGAAGGGCGCAAAAAAGCGGTTGAACAGTTGCGCAAGAACAAGATTGACGGATTGGTTGTCATCGGCGGGGACGGGAGTTTTCAGGGAGCGAAAAAATTGACAGCTCTCGGATTTCCCACCATCGGAGTTCCGGGAACGATTGATAATGACATTCCTGGAACGGATTTTACGATCGGATTTGATACGGCGATTAATACCGTGATTGACTGTATCGATAAAATTCGTGATACGGCTTATTCGCATGAGCGGACTTATGTGGTTGAAGTGATGGGCCGGGATGCCGGTGATATCGCTCTTTGGGCGGGGCTTGCCGACGGAGCGGAATCGATTTTGATTCCTGAAGCACCTTATGATTTGAACGAGATTGTGGAGCGTTTGAAGCACAGCAATGAACGCGGGAAAAAACACAGCATTATCATTGTGGCGGAAGGGGTTGGAAGCGGCATCGAGATTGGAGAGAAGATCAAAGAAATCACCGGATGTGAAACGCGGGTAACCGTATTGGGCCATGTGCAGCGAGGCGGTTCCCCGACGGCATTTGACCGGGTTTTGGCCAGCAGGATGGGAGCAAAAGCCGTTGAGCTTCTGTTGGAAGGGAAAAAAGACAAAATGGTGTCGATCCGGAATAATGAGGTTGTGGGAATCGACTTTGACAAAGCCTTTTCCATGAAACACAAGCCTGATTTGCAATTGTATGATTTAGCCAAAATTTTATCCATTTAGTGAGTAGGGGATGAAAAAGGATGATGCGAAAGACGAAAATTGTTTGTACGATTGGCCCGGCCAGTGAAGAGATTGGAATTCTGCGCAAGCTGATTTCGAGCGGCCTCAATGTCGCACGCCTCAATTTTTCACACGGATCGCACGAAGAACATGGAAAACGGATCAGAAATATCCGCGAAGCGGCCAAAGCAGAAGGGAAAAATGTGGCCATCCTCCTGGATACGAAAGGTCCGGAGATTCGGACCGGCGATCTGAGGGTACCTGCAGTCGAGCTGGTCGCCGGCGAAAAAATCACTTTGACCACAGAGAATATTTTGGGAGATCAAAGCCGGATTTCCGTCTCTTATGAAGGTTTGCCGCAGGATGTCGCAGTCGGTTCATTGATCTTGATCGATGACGGTTTGATCGGATTGACCGTGGATGCTGTAGAGGGAACGGAAATTCACTGCACGATCCAAAACGGTGGCACGTTAAAAAGCCGCAAAGGCGTAAATATCCCGGGGGTCAAAATCAATCTGCCGGGAATTACGCAAAAGGATGCAGAAGACATTTTATTTGGAATCGAACAGGGAGTAGACTTTATAGCAGCCTCTTTTGTGCGCAAACCGCAAGATGTCCTGGAGATTCGCCGGATACTGGAAGAGCATGGTGCGAACATCCCGATCATTTCCAAGATCGAAAATCAGGAAGGAATCGAAAACCTCGATGCCATCCTGGAAGTGAGCGACGGGCTGATGGTGGCGCGCGGGGATTTGGGAGTGGAAATCCCGGTTGAAGAAGTGCCGGTCGTGCAAAAAGAGATGATTCGCAAATGCAATCAGCTGGGCAAAC
The DNA here is from genome assembly GCF_016055105.1 of Thermoactinomyces sp. CICC 10523. NCBI lineage: Bacteria > Bacillati > Bacillota > Bacilli > Caryophanales > Thermoactinomycetaceae > Thermoactinomyces > Thermoactinomyces sp. CICC 10523. The sequence goes on along the minus strand of NZ_JAECVX010000003.1, from coordinate 118,466 downwards.
CGGTGATCACGGCCACGCAGATGCTGGATTCGATGCAGCGCAACCCCAGACCCACCCGGGCTGAGGCGAGCGATGTCGCCAACGCCATTTTGGACGGTACGGATGCCATTATGCTTTCGGGTGAAACGGCTGCCGGAAAATACCCGGTTGAAGCGGTAACAACGATGGCACGAATTGCTCTGCGCACCGAATCCTCCCTTCGTTACCGGGAACTGTTCCGGCAGCGGACGAGAGAAATCGGCAATACGATCACCGAATCGATCAGCCAGGCGGTTGTACATACTTCTCATACCTTGGATTGTTCGGCTATCATCACTGCGACGGAAACGGGTTTCACTGCACGGATGGTTTCCAAATACCGGCCGTTGGCCCCGATTATCGCTGTTACGCCAAATGAAGATATTATCCGAAAACTTTCTCTCGTCTGGGGCGTATACCCTGTTTTGGGCAAGGAAGCGCCGACAACGGACGAAATGTTTGCCACCGCCATATCCGCTTCCCTGGAAAACCGGTGTGTAAAACAAGGGGATCTGGTGGTGATCACCGCCGGCGTGCCGGTCGGGAAATCCGGTACAACCAACTTGATGAAAGTGCATGTGATCGGCGGAGTGCTCGCCAGCGGACAAGGGATCGGCAAGCAAGTGGTCACCGGGCCGGTCGTCGTTGGCAATACGGCTGAAGAACTGAAGGGAAAAATGGTCGATGGGGCGATACTGGTTACTTGCGCCACGGATAAGGACATGATTGATTCAATCAAACGGGCCGCCGCGATTATTACGGAAGAAGGTGGATTGACCTCCCATGCGGCGGTTGTGGGTGTCAGCCTCGGAATTCCGGTGGTCGTGGGCGTGGAAAATGCAACCAGCCTGTTGGCTGCCGAGACCATGGTCACGGTGGATGCGGATCGCGGTCAAATCTATTCCGGTAAAGCCAACGTGCTATAATAAAAAAAGCGCTGGAGACATCCAGCGCTTTTCGAATAAGTGCGGAATCAATGGGGTTTACAGCAGTCCTAAACGGGGGTAGATCCACCAACGGAGTCTTTTGCGCCGTTGTTTTCTCTTTCTGAGTTTCATGATGACGATGCTCCTTTCTTTCTTAGGTTGCACTTTTTTCAGAATTGATTTTATCTGTAAAAAAGGAATTGGCTGTTCTCATTATGTGAAGTCGGGCGGGCAAATATGTGTACAACCCGGTTTTAACCCATCGGCTATTGACTATTATAAAAAGAGTGGCGATCTGGGGCAATAAGACAAAAGTCATAATTGGAAAAAAACTGATGGCAATGGCTGGAATGCTTCGCTCACAAACCAATTCCTTTTTTCTGTGAATGCTTTTGTCTGATACTTCATTTGGTTGGAGGGAATACTTAATGGAAGAGTATGCAAATGTACCTTGTAATGAAACCGTTCTGCGGGTTCGCTATCAGGAGACGGATCAAATGGGTGTCGTGTACCATACGAACTATCTCGTGTGGTTTGAGATCGGCCGAACGGAACTGATCCGCCAATTCGGTTCCTCTTACCGTAAGCTGGAAGAAAACGGTCTGCTCTTGCCCGTGGTGGACATCCATTGTAAGTATATGCATTCAGCCAAGTATGATGACCTGGTTTTGATCCGTACCGAGATGAAGGAGTTATCCGGTCCCAAAGTCGTTTTCTCGTACGAGATCTCAAATAAGGAGACCGGTGTAAAGCTGGCGAAGGGGACGACGACACACCTGTGGGTGAATAAAGAGATGAAAAGAGTAAACATAAAACGTGCATTTCCGGAGATTTATGAGCTGCTGGTTCAGATGCACAATCCGAAAAAAGGATGAGGAATGGTGTTTTGGTTCATTGTGCTTGCCATCATACTTGTGCCTGTCATCGAATTGTGGGGACTGATCAAAGTGGGGGAGTGGATCGGTGCATTTCCGACCGTGCTGTGCGTGATCGCGACAGCGATCATCGGGGGATATTTGGCCAAGAGGGAAGGATGGGCGACGATTCAGTTGTTGAAGAAGCAACTGCAAAATGGAGAACCACCCGGGGAAACACTGCTGGAAGGAGCGTCGATCCTTGCCGGAGCCGTTCTGATGATGACGCCCGGATTTTTTTCCGATATTCTCGGTTTCTTCCTCATTTTTCCCTATACGCGCCGAATAGTGGCTTTTTTGCTGAAGCGATGGCTTTACGCCAAATGGGAGCGCGGGGAAATATGGATTTGGCGGCGTTAGTTTCCCATCGCCGCCAAGAAATCATTTGACAACAGCATTGCCCCCCTGTCTTTTTTTCTTTTGTTCCTCAACCACTTCTTTTAACAGATCCGGACGGTTGGTCAAAATGCCGTCTGCTCCCAAATTCAGCAATTCCCGCATTGTTTTTTTATCGTCGATGGTCCAATAATAAACCTGCATGTTGAAGCGATGTGCCGTCTCGATCAAGTGTTTGTCCCGCAAATTGACGCCGCTGTTTTCCACGGGAATCTCCAGAACATTGGCTTGCGGTCGGTAAAAACCGGACAAGTGCAATTTGCTGAGAATCACAAAACGCTTCACTTCGGCCCGGCTGGCGCCAAGTGCGACCTGTCTGTGCGATATTTGTTTAAAAGAGCGGATGATGTCATCATCAAACGAATTGATGATCACTTTATGCTCGAGATGATATTTTTGAATGAGCATCCACAGCTTATGCTCGATTTGCGGAATCTGTCCGGCGGGATTATCATCTTTAATCTCGATATTGAAAAAGGAATCGGGGCCGTAGGTTTGAAAAATCTCTTCCAATGTCGGGATCGTGACACCCATTCCGCGATAGGCATGTTCCCCGCGCAAATCGGTAAACTTGTAGCCGGCATCCAGATTTTTGAGTTCTTTCAGGGTATGGTTGCTAATCGAACCCGTTCCGTTTGTCGTCCGGTTGACGGTCGGATCGTGAATGGCTACCAGATGCCCGTCTTTCGTCATATGAAGATCCAGATCCAGCACCGGTGTGCCAAGCGCATGTGCCAGATCAAAGGCTGTCATCGTATTGGACGGAGCGAGTGATGCCCCGCCCTGATGCGCGATTTGCACCGGCCGCTCCAGTTCCGGTAAGACTGTGGGCATTTTCGGGGTGAAGAACGTTGCCAGCAACAGATTGACAAAGACGAGAAGCAGGAGAGCAATGAGAATGCCGATAAACCATTTCTTTGTTGTTTTCATCTTGATGGCTCCTGTCAGAGGTGATTTGTGAAGATTTCCAATGTGGAAAGGAGAGTTTCATGACGGATCTTTCAAAAAATATTTCAGGCAAGAGAATCCCATTGCCCGGGGAATGAGTTGACCGTTGGCGTGAAGCGGGCAATGGGATTGGATGATGAGCATACAAGGTACGGGACGCAACCTGTTTCCGGTATTAGTCCCTACTCAGCAGGTTTGCCAACAATGTACTGCCAAATATCCTTAAACACATGGGTGCGATGAAGCGCCTGCAGGAAAACGACGGTAACCGGCCCCAAGATCAATCCGAAGAATCCGATCAGCTTTAATCCGATAAACAGGGCGATCAGCGTCAACAAGGGGTCGATTCCCACATTGCTTGCCACCAGTTTCGGTTCCAGCAATTGCCGGACGATGATAATCACTCCGTAGACAATCGACAGCCCGACAGCGAGGTGAATATTTCCGGTCAGGAAAAGATAGATAATCCAAGGAATGACCACTGCCCCGACCCCGAGATAAGGGAGCAGGTCGACGACACCCACGATGATGGCGATCGTAAAGGCGTAGGGAACCCGCAAAATCACCAGACCGATAAACATGATCAACGCGGTGATGGAGACCAGGGTGAGCTGGGCGCGAATAAATCCGAACAGCGCTCTTTTCAAATCATCCAGCACAAAGCCGACTGTCTTGTGAATCTTGTTTGGTATAAGCGAAATCAAGATCGAGCGGAGCCGCGGCCATTCCAGCCCGATAAACAGCGAAGCCAGTGTGATAAAAACCAGCACGGTGATGTAGTAAGGCAAGTTGCTGAGGAACGACCCGATTCCCGAGAGAATGTCGGTGATCATCTCCGTCCCTTTATTGGCAAGAATGCCGATGTTCTCCTGGATACTGGAAGCAATGCGCTGTTGATGTTCGGGATTTTTTTCCAAATAGGACTGAACGGTGTCGATGATCCGCTGAAAGTCCTGATTTTTGGTAAATGTACCCACGACCATCTGGCCGACCTTGTTAAACAGAACCGGCAGAAATTCGGCCAGCTTGGCCAGTTCAACGACCACTTCGGCCACGATGAAAATCAGTAAAGAACTCAGGAGAACCAGCAATATAAACAGAATCACAGTGACACCCGCCCAACGGGGCATACGGGCCCGCCGTTCAAGCCACCTGACCATCGGTTCGATTGCCATGGCGATGAGCCAGCCGATCAAAAACGGATAAACCAGAGGGAGGGCAAAGGAGATGAGCAAATATGTACAAATAATGATTGCCAGCACGATGACGGCTCGGGTAACCGGTCCAACCCAAGGGTTTAAATTCATCTGTATGGACCCCCTCGTGTGTAATCCTTTCTGACTCATTATACCATTTTTTGTTGAAATCCACAGTGAAGTCCAGTTATCTTCCACTTTCAGGGTGCGCATGTTAAAAATAAATAAATACGCGTTATGTGCGAATTTGTTCAATTTATGATAAAATAAAAAACGGTAGGAAGAGTGGGCACTGACCAAAAAAACTGACTCTCCTTTAATATTGCATACTTAAGTGATATTAAGGGCAAACATTGTACTTGATTCCTGCACTCGAATCTTGCAAAATTTGTGTAAATACGAACAAGTGCTGTTTTACTCAAAAAGATATTTTATAATAAATAAAGAGAATGATGATTCATTCATCGTCTCTTGTCTTAAACATTTCAATTGCAAGTTTTAAGTCAGAGTGCCCTCTTGCAAGTTTTCAGAAAAGGAGCGGATCATATGACGGTTGCTAAAGGGTTAGAAGGCGTAGTTGCTTGTACTTCTGGAATTAGCTCCATCGTGGATGGCGTACTCACCTACCGCGGGTATAATATTGATGATTTGGCGGTATATGCCAATTTCGAGGAAGTGGCTTACCTCTTGTGGCACGGCAAATTGCCGACCCGATCCGAGCTCGACCAATTGAAAAAGGATCTGAGCCAGCACGCATCCATTCCTGATGAACTTTTGCAACAATTGAAAGCGTATCCGAAGAACGTCCATCCGATGTCACTCCTCCGAACAGCTGTTTCCGCCCTTGCTCTTTATGATGAAGAGGCAGAAGTAAACAGTGAGGATGCCAATTATATTAAGGCGATTAAATTGACGGCAAAATTGCCGACCATTATCACGGCGATCGCTCGTATTCGCCAAGGATTGGAACCGGTTTCTCCGAAAGCAGAACTGGGCTTTGCCGCCAATTTTCTCTATATGCTCAATGGAGAAATTCCTTCGGATGTGTCTGTTAAAGCTTTTGATAAAGCGCTGGTACTCCATGCAGACCATGAATTGAACGCTTCTACGTTTGCCGCCCGCGTCACAACTGGAACCCTGTCGGATCTGTACTCCTCGATCACGACTGCCATCGGTACCCTGAAAGGTCCGTTGCACGGCGGAGCCAATGAGCGCGTGATGGCAATGCTTGAAGAAATTGGTACTTTTGAACGGATCGAGCCGTATATCCAAAGTAAGCTGGACAACAAAGAAAAAATCATGGGATTTGGCCACCGCGTTTATAAAGATGGTGATCCGCGCGCCAAACACTTGCGTGAAATGTCTCGCCGCTTGGCCGAGCAAAGCGGGAACTCCCTGTGGTATGAAATGTCTGCCGCCATCGAAAAGCTGGTATATGAGAAAAAAGGCTTGAAGCCGAATGTTGATTTCTATTCTGCATCGGTTTATACCTACCTTGGAATCCCGCGCGATCTGTTCACGCCGATTTTTGCCATGAGCCGTGTGACCGGCTGGACCGCGCATGTACTGGAACAATATGCGAATAACCGTCTCATCAGGCCACGTGCAGAATACACCGGACTGACCAACCAGTCATATGTTCCAATCGACCAACGCTGAGAAAATCGTTTAGAATAAATGGGACGGGGTTTTTTACCGTCCTTTCTTCGATCTATAAAGTCAGGAGTGGTAGCATGGCACAATTTAAACATCTTGAAGCCCCGGTCAAAGGGGAAAAAATAACCGTGGAAAACGGAAAGCTGAATGTTCCGGATCAACCGATCATTCCCTTTATCGAGGGAGACGGGACGGGGCCGGATATCTGGGCTGCCGCCAAACGCGTGCTTGACGCGGCCGTGAAAAAGGCGTACAACGGAAAAAAAGAGATTGCTTGGTATGAGGTATTCGCCGGTGAAAAGGCATACCAAAAATTTGGGGAATGGCTGCCCGAAGACACCCTGAGCGCGATCAGCGAGTATTTGGTTGCCATCAAGGGACCGCTCACCACACCTGTAGGCGGAGGAATCCGCTCCCTGAATGTCGCTTTGCGCCAGGAGCTCGATCTTTATGTCTGCCTCCGTCCTGTTCGTTACTTTGAAGGTGTCCCCTCCCCTGTCAAACGCCCGCAAGATGTCGATATGGTCATTTTCCGGGAAAACTCGGAAGATATTTACGCAGGGATTGAGTGGGAAGCCGAATCCGAAGAAGTAAAAAAAGTGATTCGCTTCTTGCAAGAGGAAATGGGCGTCAAGAAAATTCGATTCCCGGAAACTTCCGGAATCGGCATTAAACCGGTTTCGCGTGAAGGAACCGAACGGCTGGTAAAAGCTGCGATTGAGTATGCACTTCGCCACGGGCGCAAAAGCGTAACCCTGGTACATAAAGGAAATATTATGAAGTTTACCGAAGGGTCATTTAAAAACTGGGGTTATGAAGTGGCAGAGCGTGACTACAAGGATCGCGTCTTTACCTGGGCTGAATATGACCGCATCAAGGCGGAAAAAGGAACGGATGCGGCGAACAGCGCTCAGGCCAAAGCGGAAGCAGAAGGAAAAGTGATCGTAAAAGATGTGATTGCCGATGCATTCCTGCAGCAGATTTTAACCCGTCCGGCCGAGTATGATGTAATCGCCACACTCAATTTGAACGGGGATTACATTTCCGATGCGCTGGCCGCACAGGTGGGCGGAATCGGGATCGCTCCGGGTGCCAATATCAATTACAGCACGGGCCATGCCATCTTTGAGGCGACTCACGGCACGGCTCCCAAATACGCCGGCCTGGATAAAGTTAACCCCGGTTCGGTTATTTTGTCCGGCGTCCTGATGCTGGAGCACTTGGGATGGCAAGAAGCAGCCGATTTAATCTATGCAGCCATGGGCAAAACCATCCGTGAAAAAACGGTCACCTATGATTTTGCCCGTCTGATGGAAGGGGCGACCGAAGTGAAATGCTCCGAGTTCGCCGATCATCTGATTAAAAATATGTAAGTGGATTGAAGGAGGAAACGAAGATGGCCATTCGTCGCAGAAAAATTTCCGTCATCGGTGCAGGATTTACCGGAAGTACCACAGCGCTTATGCTGGCTCAAAAAGAACTGGGCGATGTCGTATTGGTTGATATTCCCCAAGCGGAAGGCCCAACCAAGGGAAAAGCGTTAGACATGCTTGAGGCAAGCCCGGTGCAAGGATTCGATGCCAACATCATCGGTACGAGCAACTATGAAGATACCAAAGATTCCGACGTGGTGATCATCACTGCAGGAATGGCCCGCAAACCGGGAATGAGCCGGGATGATCTGGTCAACATCAACGCGGGGATCGTCCGTTCGGTAACGGAGAATGTTGTGAAGTATTCGCCGAATTGTATCATCATCGTCCTGACAAACCCGGTTGACGCCATGACTTATGAAGTCTACCGCACCTCCGGCTTTCCGAAAAACCGCGTAATCGGTCAATCCGGTGTCCTGGATACTGCACGTTTCCGCACTTTTGTGGCGCAGGAGCTGAATGTGTCGGTTGAAGATGTGACCGGATTTGTGCTCGGCGGACACGGGGATGATATGGTTCCGCTCGTGCGTTACTCTTATGCAGGCGGCATTCCGCTGGAAAAACTGATTCCGGCAGAGCGTTTGGAAGCGATTGTCGAGCGCACGCGGAAAGGCGGCGGTGAAATCGTCGGCCTGCTGGGCAACGGAAGCGCGTATTACGCACCGGCGGCCTCTCTCGTGCAAATGGCGGAAGCGATCCTGAAAGATAAAAAGCGCATTCTGCCGGCTGTTGCCTACCTTGAAGGGGAGTACGGTTACAATGACCTCTATCTCGGTGTACCGACCATTTTGGGCGGCAACGGTTTGGAGAAAGTGATCGTGCTTGAATTGACAGACGAAGAGAAAAAAGCACTCGATAAATCTGCTGAGTCCGTGCGCAAAGTGATGAAAGTTTTAAATTGAAATAATCGGAGAAACGAATTGCCCGGGGTGCCTTCCTCCGGGCTTCTTTTTTAAGTAAAATAAAAATATACATAAGGAGGGGATTCGATTGGATTTTGGGAGAATTTTGACAGATGGCCAATGCTTTGATCAGGTGCAAATCGGAGAGAGCGTCGTGCAAAAACGAATTGTCGAGCTTCGTGATGTGCTCGGCTATCTTGGGATCGCCGGTGATTTTAACCCGCTGTATTTGACGGAAAATTATGCCGGACAAACGCCATTTGAACGGGTGATCGTACCGCCGGGGTTGCTTGTCGGCTGGTTGACCGCGCTCGTTTCCACGCGATTGCCTGGCCCGGGGAGCGTCGTTCGGGAAATGAAGGTGAACATGCCGGGAGTGGCCCATCTCGACGAAGAAATGGAACTGTATTTGCAAGTTGCCGGCAAAATCGAGACTGAGAAGCGGATTATCATAGAGGCAAGCGCTCGAAGAGGAGAGAAGGTGATTTTGAATTGCGAATTCTCCGTTGTGCCGCCCGAACCGCTCAAACCGCTCCAAGGTTTGCTAGATAATTTCTGAAAAGAGAAACAAAGCAGGCTCTTTTTTGACAGCGCTTCCAAAAGTGAAAAAACTGGCATGCAAACGAGTGGCTGTTGCCGGTGTCAGCGATTCAACAGGGATGACAGAAAAGAATGCATTTATTTGGTACCCGATGTATTGGGTGCCATTTTTAACGGAATCTTAACTTTGTTATGGTATGATTTATTTTGTTCAAACATGATTTCGGAGAGTGAGGGATCACCTTGGGTAAGAAGATCCTGGTCGTTGATGATGAAGCATCGATTGTCAAACTGGTGCAGTTTAATTTGGAAAAAGAAGGATATGAAGTGGAAGTCGCTTATGATGGCCAGATGGCACTGGCGATGCTCGAAAAAAGCCAACCGGATCTGGTTGTTTTGGATCTGATGTTGCCCAAAGTTGACGGTTTGGAAGTGTGTCGCCGGATGCGGCAGGAAAAAACCCATATCCCCATCCTGATGCTGACTGCGAAAACAGATGAATTCGACAAAGTGCTGGGGCTTGAATTGGGCGCCGATGATTACATGACCAAGCCGTTCAGTCCCCGTGAGCTGACAGCGAGGGTGAAAGCGATTTTCCGACGGGTGGATCAGCTGAAAAAGAATCTCGGAAGCGGGGAGCATCAAGAGCTGATCAAGATCGGTGACCTGGAGATCGACCCGGAAGGATATGTTGTGAGCAGAAGCGGGGAAGAAATCGAACTGACGCCGAAGGAATTTGAACTTCTGTTGTATATGGCCAATCATCGGGGAAAAGTGCTATCGCGCGACCAATTGCTCAATGCGGTATGGAATTATGATTATGTCGGCGATTCACGGATCGTGGATGTCCATGTCAGCCACCTCAGGGATAAGATTGAAACCGATTCTAAAAATCCTTTCTTCATTAAAACCGTTCGGGGAATCGGTTACAAATTTGAAGGCCCGAGACGAGCATGAAAACGTTAAAAGCGAAAATTACCTGGTCATTTCTGCTTTTAATCGGCTGTTCCGTTCTCGGGACAGGGATTTTTGTCGCGCTTCTGTTACAAACATCCTATCTGGATTCCCTGTCCGGCCGTTTGCAAAAAGAAGGGAAAATGCTGGCGGAAACAACCCGGTGGGATTCGGACAGATCGTTACAGCATCAGGCGCAGGTCTATGCACAGACGCTTGACGTGAGGGTTACCTTTTTTGACCGGAACGGACGGGTGCTTGGCGACTCTGAAGGGAAATCGTTCGACGGCAAAGAGTTTACGGAAGTGGCAGAAGCCCTGAAAAACCACATTCCCGATCCGACCATCCGCAATGACTTTTTACATGCGGCATTACCTGTCGAACGGAATGGTCATATCGTGGGGGCTGTTCGCTTATCATTGGACATCCGGGAAGTCAATCGTTCTTTGCATCAAGTTTGGTTCTCACTGGCTCTTGGACTCTTGTTCGCCTATGCATTGGCCGCTTTTTTCAGTTCGCGCATCGCCAGCGGAGTGACCCGCCCGCTTGAAGAAATCACGCAAGTCGCCAGGGATATCGCGGAGAAACGTTTTTATCGCCGGGTTCAGCAGGAGGGACGGGATGAGGTCGCCCATCTGGGGCAGGCGATCAACCGGATGGCCCGCAGTTTGCAAAAGCAGATGGAAACGATTCGCAAGTCTGAACGAAGATTGAACAGTGTGATTGAATCGATGGAAAGCGGCCTGATCATGGTGGACCCGACGGGAAATGTCAGCCTGGCCAACCGCGCCTTTGAACGCATGTTCTCCATGCCGGCGTCTGATTTGATCGGCCAGTCTTACAAGAAGCTGAGTTATCCCTATGATCTGAGCGAATTGATCACCGAGTGTGCCGAATCGGGCATTCGCCTGCGGAAAGAGATTCATCTCTATTACCCTGAAGAACGGATGTTGCTCGCGCATCTCACTCCGATGTGGGTGGAGAAAAACGGTGTCGGTGTGGTTGTGGTTTTCCATGATTTGACGGCCATCCGCCGCTTGGAGCAACTGCGCAGGGATTTTGTGGCCAATGTTTCACATGAATTGAAAACCCCGATCACTTCCATTCGCGGATTTGCCGAAACGCTGCTGGACGGGGCGATGCACGACCGGGAGACATGTCAGGAATTTTTGCAAATCATCCATGAGGAGAGTTTGCGGTTGCAGCGATTAATCGGCGACTTGCTCGATTTGTCCCGGATCGAATCCAAACAATTTCATTTGAAGACCGAAATAGTCCCGGTTGATACGCTGATTTACTCTGCCCAAAAAATGGTGCGGGATCAGTTGAAGGCCAAAGACCAAAATCTGACGATTGAGATCGACGAGCTGTTTGAGGTTGAGGTGGATCCTGACCGTTTCCGGCAGATTATCTTAAACTTGCTGACCAATGCCATTCACTATACCCCTGCGGGAGGGCATATCACCGTGGTAGCGCGGCGGAGAAAATCAGATTGGCAATTGATCATCGGCGATTCAGGGATCGGTATTCCAGAGAGTGATCTTCCTCGCATTTTTGAACGGTTTTACCGCGTCGACAAAGCACGGGCGCGAAATTCGGGTGGTACCGGCCTCGGTCTGGCGATCGTCAAGCACCTGGTCGAAGTGCACCATGGGAAAATTCAGGTCGAGAGCAAGGTGGGGGAAGGGACGTCGTTTATCCTCACTTTTCCGTTATCCCCGTCTGATTGACTGTACGGCGAAATAATTCTTTTACAGAGAATGCAGCGGCGGATCAGGCTGATGGTTTGATCGGCCGCTGCGTTTCGCTTTTAGAAGTGCGAAACCCAATTGTGCATGTTATTGTTAAAAATTTCTGTATTCAAGGTATCTGAACCGCCTGATCGCTGTAGAAAGGGCAGATGCCCTTTTTTTGTTTATCAAACATTTACATTGCATTCATTTTTATATAAAAGAAGTAGATTATAGTTCAAATTGAAATCATTGTTTTTGCGATGATCATGACGTTGATTAGGGGGAACTTTTCATCATGTTGAAAAAAAGTCTCTTACTTGGAGGCGTATTTGCCTTGGCATTCGGAGCGCTGACAGGTTGCAGCGAGGGTACGTCCGGACAACAGCAGGCAGGCGGTTCTTTAACCATCGTTGGCTCTACGGCCATGCAACCCTTGGTTGAGGAAGCGGGCAAAGCATATTCCGCCAAAAATCCAAACGTCCAAATCAATGTTCAAGGCGGGGGAAGCGGACAGGGACTCAGTTCGGTGATGAATGATACGGCCGACATCGGCAATTCCGATTTGTTTGCGGAAGAAAAATCGAATGAGAATATCGACCCATCCCAATTGGTTGATCATAAAGTGTTTGTCGTCGGTTTCGCACCGGTTGTCAACCCCGATGTGGGTGTGGATAACCTGACCCAGCAGCAGCTGATCGACATTTTCACGGGCAAAATCAAAAATTGGAAAGAGATCGGGGGAAAAGACCTGCCTGTCGTGTTGGTCAACCGTCCGGAAAGTTCCGGAACCCGGGCGACATTTGCCAAATATGCTTTGAAAGGAAATACGGAGTTCCGCGCGAAGGGAGGCATTGAAGAAGATTCTTCCGGCACGGTGCGCAAGATCGTCTCCGAAACGCCGGGTGCGATTGGATATCTCGCTTTCTCCTATATCGACTCCTCGGTGAAAGCTTTGAAGCTGGACGGTGTCGAACCGACCAACCAAAATGTCTGTACGAACAAATGGAAAGTTTGGTCCTATGAGCATATGTACACCAATAAAAACGGCAAAAACAGCAAAACGGAAAATGCTTTTATTCAATATATCCTCTCCGGGGAAGGACAAGCGCTGGTCAAAAAAATGGAGTATATTCCCGTCAGCCAAATGAAGGTGGAGCGTGATGCCGACGGGAGCGTCAAACCGGAGTAAAGATTGATGATTCAAGCGCGGGATAGAATTCTCTCTATCCCTTGTGCTGTTTATTCGGAAAGGGTGTGGGAAGATGGAACAAGCAGCCGTTCGCGTTTCATCGATGGAAAAAGAGCTGACCAAACCGAATCAGAAATGGACTCGCATTGAATATAGAGGAAAAGTGATGACGCTGGTCAGTGCATGGGTATTGATCATCACCCTGTTTTCGTTGCTTTACTTTATCGCTTTCAAAGGGATCGCCCCTTTTCTTCACGGAGAGGTTACCCTCGCCGACTTCTTTTCCGGCAATTGGGGGCCTTCTTTATCTGCTGAGCAGGGCGGACCGCAATACGGCGCCCTCGATTTTATCCTGGGATCGCTGATGGTGGCCCTGGGTTCGGCCGTGATCAGCGGGCCGCTTGGAATTGGGGCCGCTCTTTTCATGACGGAGATCGCTCCGAAGGCAGGCCGGAAAATCTTGCAGCCTGCGGTGGAAATCCTGGTGGGCATTCCGTCGGTTGTGTATGGTTTTATCGGGCTTACCCTCATCGTCCCGGCACTTCGTTCGATTTTCGGCGAGGTGGGATTTGGCTTGTTGGCCGGGATCATCGTCTTGTCGGTCATGATTTTGCCGACGATCATCAGTATCAGTGCCGATGCCATCCATTCGGTTCCGCAGGGGATCCGTGAAGGTTCCTATGCATTGGGAGCGACGAGATGGCAAACGATTTCCGGGCTGGTAATCCGCGTGGCACAGCCGGGATTGCTGACCGCTGTCGTTTTGGGGATTGCCCGCGCATTCGGCGAAGCGCTCGCCGTGCAAATGGTGATCGGAAATACGGCGGATCTCCCTTTTCACCTGCTGAAACCGATGAGCACATTGACGAGCGTGATTACACTCAATATGGGAAATACGGTGCAAGGATCCACTTATAACAACGTCTTATGGTCGATGGCGCTTATTTTGCTGCTGATGACTCTCATCTTGATCCTGGCAATCCGTTTTATTGCGCGAAGGAGAGAGGTTTGATATGAGGGCGAAGGTGACAGACCGGATCGCGACTCTCTGTTTTTATTTGATCGCCATCCTGATAATTGGCATTTTGGCCGGGATGATCGGTTTTATTTTGTTTAAAGGTTTGCATGTGATCAATTGGGATTTTGTTACCGAAGCGCCGGGTTCGGTTTTAACCGGCGGCGGAGGAGTCGGCCCCCAGCTGTTTAACTCCTTTTATCTGCTTGTTTTAACCATGATCATCACCGTTCCCCTCGGTCTCGGCGGCGGAATTTATCTGGCGGAGTATGCCAAACCGGGTCAACTTACGAATGTCCTGCGGTTAAGCATTGAGGTATTATCATCCCTTCCTTCCATTGTTGTCGGATTGTTTGGATTGATGGTATTTGTCCAATACACCGGTTGGGGGTTCTCTTTGGCTGCCGGCGCGTTGACGCTGACAGTGTTTAATCTGCCGTTGATGGTAAGGATTGTGGAGCAGGCGCTCGGAACCGTGCCCCGGGAACAAAAAGAAGCGAGTTTTGCTTTGGGAGTCACCCATTGGCACACCATTGTCAAAGTTCTTTTGCCGGCGGCGCTTCCCGGCATTTTGACAGGAACGATCCTGGCGGCCGGACGGGTGTTTGGGGAAGCGGCGGCACTGATGTTCACGGCGGGGATGTCTTCGCCTGATCTCGATTTCAGCAATTGGGATATTACCTCGCCTGTTTCACCCCTCAATCCTTTCCGGCCGGCATCGACGCTGGCAGTTCACATCTGGAAAATCAATTCCGAGGGAATTGTTCCGGATGCGAAAGAGATTGCCAGCGGGGCCTCTGCACTGCTGGTCATCGCCGTATTGATTTTTAATTTGTTTGCACGGTGGTTTGGGCGCCTGATCCATGCCCGTTTGACTTCGACAAGGTGAGGAGGATGGCGGATGGAAAAATTAATCACCCCTTTCCGGTTCCAGCCGAAAACCGATGGAAGATCGTTGTTGACGGATGAAACGCGGCCGATCCAGCTGGAAACACTGGATTTGGATGTCTATTATGGTGAAAAGCATGCGATTAAACAAGTCAATCTTCCGCTATATCAAAACACGGTGACAGCATTAATCGGCCCATCCGGTTGTGGAAAGTCCACTTTTTTGCGCTGCCTTAACCGGATGAATGATATGATTCCCGGGACAAGAGTAATGGGCAAGATTTTGGTCGAAGGTGTGAATATCAACGATTCCAGAATTAATGTGACTCAGCTTCGCCGCCAGATCGGCATGGTTTTCCAACGGCCCAATCCATTTGCCAAATCCATTTATGAAAATATCGTGTTTGCTCCCCGCCTTTACGGCATTTCCAAGAAGGAACAAGAGAAGTTGGTCGAGGAAAGCTTGAGAAAAACGGGATTGTGGGATGAAGTGAAAGATCGTTTGCATACTTCCGCCCTGGCGTTGTCCGGCGGGCAACAACAGCGCTTGTGCATTGCCCGGGCCATTGCCATGAAGCCCAAGATTATCCTGCTTGATGAGCCTGCTTCCGCCCTTGACCCGGTTTCAACAGGAAAAATCGAAGAGTTGGTCCAAGAGTTGAAGAACGAGTTTACCATCGCCATCGTGACGCACAATATGCAGCAGGCTGCCCGCATCTCCGATTACACCGCCTATTTTTACATGGGAGAATTGATTGAACATGACCGGACGGATGTATTGTTTGTTAATCCCAGGAAAAAAGAGACGGAAGATTATTTGACAGGGCGGTTTGGTTAAGCGGGGGAAAGGAGGGGGAAGGATGTCGCAAAAAGTTCGTGTTCGCTGTTTTCAGCTTTACTATGGAACCAATCATGCATTGAAAAATATTGATCTTGATCTCGCAGAAAATCAGGTTACCGCACTGATCGGTCCATCGGGCTGCGGCAAGTCCACATTTTTGCGCAGTATCAATCGCATGAACGATATGATCAAGGGTGTGCGAACGACCGGAACGATCCATATCGACGGTCAAAATATTTATGGTGAAAAAGTGGATCTGGTGGAATTGCGGAAGAAGGTGGGGATGGTGTTTCAACAGCCCCATCCGTTTCCGCTTTCCATCTATGACAACGTCGCCTATGGGCCGAGACTACACGGAATCAGGGATAAAAAGAGATTGGATGAGATCGTGGAACGGACACTGACGGAGGCCAATTTATGGGACGAAGTGAAAGATCGTTTGCACCGCTCCGCCTTGGGAATGTCCGGAGGACAGCAACAGCGCCTGATACTGGCCAGGGTATTGGCGGTGCAGCCGGAAGTGATTCTGATGGATGAGCCTGCATCCGCATTGGACCCCATTTCCACTGAACGGTTGGAAGAATTGATCATGAGGCTGAAAGACCAGTACACCATTATTATCGTGACACACAATATGCAACAAGCAGCACGCGTATCCGATACTGCCGTTTTCTTTTTGAACGGAGAAATTGTCGAAAGCGGTCCTACGGATCAGATCTTTACCAATCCAAGTGATCCGCGCACGGAAGATTATATCAGCGGACGATTTGGATAGGCTCGCACGGGGATGGGAGGACGGACATGATTACGCGCCAATTTGACCAGTCGTTAAACGATGTGCAGGCGATGCTCCTGAAAATGGGAGCCCATATTGAAATTGCGATAGATAAAGCAATGAGAGCACTTGTCGGCCGCGATGAGCTGTTGGCGGATGAGATTGTCAGGCAAGACAGTCAGATCGATGAAATCGAGGTTCAGATCGATGAACTGGTGGCAAAACTGATTGCAACACAACAGCCGGTTGCCGGTGACTTGCGAAAACTGATCTCTGCGCTGAAAATAGCGGCCGACATGGAAAGAATGGGAGACCTGGCGAAAGATATCGCCATCGAGACGATTTCCTTGGCGAAAATGAATTTTCCGGAGTTTAATCCTTTGCAAGAAATCGTAACCATGTCCAAACGGGTTCAGAAAATGGTGAATGACGGGATTAACAGCTATATAGACGGAAATACGATGTTGGCCCAACGATTGGCCGAAGACGATGATGAGGTGGACCGGCTATATGATTCCATTGTTAAGGAGATGAAAGTGTACTTTCCGACCGGTAACCGTTATGCCGAGGTTGCGTTAAAATGCTGCTTTGTCGCACGTTATCTGGAGCGGATCGCTGATCACGCCACCAATATTGCGGAAAACATCATCTATATCGAAACAGGAAAACAGGCTGATCTGAACTGAGCCTGATTGGGGGAATCGCGGGCAAACTGTTTCCGCTTCGGCGGAGGCGGTTTTTTTTCTGTTTTTTGAAGTAGGATCATTTGTTCGGAACTTGTTACCAATTTGCTGGAAGGAGGGGAAACGGGCATGATAGAATGAGAATGTTGACCTGAACCTGTACAAACGGACCGGAAAAGGCGAATTAAGGATAAAGGTGTGAAAAAAGTGGGTAAACTGGTGTTGATCGATGGCAATAGTATTGCTTACCGGGCGTTTTTTGCATTGCCGCTCCTGACCAACTCGAGCGGAATCTACACCAATGCCGTTTATGGATTCACCATGATGTTGCTGAAGGTGTTGGAAGAAGAAAAACCGACGCATATGCTGGTTGCCTTTGACGCCGGAAAAACGACGTTTCGGCATCAAGATTACCAGGAATACAAGGGAACACGGCAAAAAACGCCGGGAGAGCTGGCCGAGCAAATACCGCTTGTCCGGGAAATGCTTGACGCGTTTGGCATTCGGCATTATGCGATTGAGAATTATGAAGCCGATGATATTATCGGGACACTTGCCCGCGCAGGGGCCGGCAAGGATTTGGAAGTCCTGATCGTCAGCGGGGATAAAGACTTGCTGCAATTGGTGAATGAGCAAGTGAACGTATTGCTCACCCGAAAAGGCGTCACCGAGACGGAACGGTACGACCGGAAGGCCGTGGCGGACCGGTATGGATTGACCCCGCAACAGATTATTGATCTGAAGGGATTGATGGGAGACGCTTCCGACAATATTCCCGGCATCCCCGGAGTGGGAGAAAAAACAGCGCTGAAACTGCTTAAACAATTTCCGACCGTGGAAGAGATCGTTGACCATGTGAGCGAGTTGCCCGGGAAAAAATTGCGGGAAAAAGTGGAAACATACCGTGATCAAGCCTTGTTGAGCAAAAAGCTGGCGACGATTTACACGGAAGTTCCCCTTGATCTGCAATTGGAAGATCTGCTGCTGGCGGAATTGGATGTGAACCGGATTGCCGACTTCTTCCGGAAAGTGGAATTTAAAACGCTCCTGGATCGCTTGAAGAAGTTCAGCGGCGCCGATGAAGAGGAGACGAAGACCGTCCGTGAAGAACAGGACGCGATCGAATCAGTGACAGTATTTGGCGAGGAAGCGCGGGACGAGTGGGAACCGTTTTTAAAACAAAGCGGATTGGCGCTGTTTGTGGAGATGACCGGGGAGAATCCGCACCATTCCGATGTGATCGGCCTGGCACTGTCAGACGGGGAAAAACAGCTCTACATTCCGATTGAAGAGGCTATGGACTGGCAGGCGTTTCGCGAATATCTGGCGGACGGCGAACGACACAAGGTGGTTTACGACGTCAAAAAGACGAGTCTCGCGCTGAAGCGAAAGGAACTCGATGTGGCCGGCCTTTCCTTTGATGTGCTGTTGGCCGCCTATTTGCTGGATCCGTCGGAGTCGCAGATGGAACTGAATGAAATCGTGAAACGGGCTGAAGCGGGTTACCTGCCTTCTGATGAGGAAGTCTACGGAAAAGGGGCCAAACGTCGCCAGTTGCAGGGAGAGGAATTGGAAAAACATCTGGCTCGCAAAGCCAGAGCGATTTATCAAGTGTATCCAGTGCTTGACCGGCAATTGCAAGAGGCCGGATTGGATGCGCTGATGTTTGATTTGGAGATGCCCCTGGCTGCCGTGCTGGCCAACATGGAGAGGCACGGGGTTTTGGTTAATCGGGAACGCTTGGACGAGCTCGGGGTGGAGCTGAAACGGAGCATGGATTTGCTTCAGGAGGAGATTTACGAACTGGCCGGGGTGCCTTTCAACATCAATTCCCCCAAGCAATTGGGAGAAATCCTGTTCGACAAATTGGGCCTGCCGGTGATCAAGAAGACGAAAACGGGGTATTCCACCAGTGCCGATGTCCTGGAAAAACTGGCCCCGCAACATGAAATTGTCGAGAAAATTTTACACTACCGACAGGTAGGAAAACTGTATTCTACTTATATAGAAGGATTGAAAAAAGAGATTGGATCTGATGGCAAGATCCACACCCAGTTTAATCAAACGGTCACCGCAACCGGCCGCTTGAGCTCGACGGAACCCAACTTGCAAAACATCCCGATCCGGATGGAGGAAGGGAGGAGAATCCGACAGATTTTTATCCCGTCCGAGCCGGGTTGGTACATGCTTTCCGCCGATTATTCGCAAATTGAACTGAGGGTGCTGGCCCATATTTCCGGCGATGCCAATTTGCAAAAAGCGTTTAAGGAAGGCAAAGACATTCATACGCAGACAGCGATGGATGTTTTCGGCGTGGCGGAAGATGAAGTGACCAGCCTGATGCGCCGTCAGGCTAAAGCCGTCAACTTCGGGATTGTGTACGGGATCAGCGGGTACGGACTTGCTCAGGGCCTCGATATCCCGCAAAAAGAAGCTCGGGAATTTATTGAGCGTTATTTTGAAACGTACCCTGGGGTGAAAAAGTATATGGATTCGATTATCGCCCAGGCGAAACAGGAAGGCTATGTGACCACTTTATCCGGACGCCGCCGCTATTTGCCCAAAATCCATTCCCGCAATTTCGGGGAGAGAAGTTTTGCCGAGCGGACGGCGATGAATACTCCGATTCAGGGAACGGCAGCGGATATCATTAAGATCGCCATGGTTCGCCTTGACCGGCAGATCCAAGAGCGCGGGCTGAAAGGACGCATGCTGCTTCAGGTTCATGACGAACTGATTTTGGAAGTGCCGGAAAGCGAGCTGCCTGCGATGCAAGAACTCGTCCGGGATGTGATGGAACACGCTCTTGAACTGTCGGTTCCGCTTGTGGTTGATGTCAATTGCGGGAAAAACTGGTATGAAGCGAAGTGACAGGAGGAAACAGCGTTGCCGGAGTTACCAGAGGTAGAGACTGTACGCAGAACATTAAACAAACTTGTTGTGGGGAAAACGATTTGCGATGTGACGGTTCATTTGCCCCGTCTGATCCGGGAGCCCGCAGATGTCGAGCTGTTCAGGAAAGAGTTGGTCGGAACGACGATCACGGAAATCGGGCGCCGGGGCAAATTTTTGAAGATTGTTTGCCCGCCATGGGTTCTTGTTTCTCATTTGCGCATGGAGGGTAAATACCGGTTGGCCAGGCAAAATGAGCCGTATGAGAAACACACGCACGTGATTTTTCACTTCACGGACGGAACGGAACTGCGCTATCGTGATGTGCGGCAGTTTGGAACGATGCATTTGTTCCCCGCGGGAGAGGAAGAACAGCATCTTCCTTTGAAAAAACTGGGGCCGGAGCCGCTGTCCGATCAGTTTACACTTGAATGGTTTCAAGCGGCGTTGACGAGGCGGATGACCAAAATCAAAGCCGTTCTTTTAAATCAAGAATTTCTGGTCGGGCTCGGCAATATTTATGTGGACGAGTCGCTGTTCTCAGCCGGAATTCATCCGGAGAGGCCGGCCTCTTCCTTGTTGGCGGCCGAGGTGGAGCGTTTGTACCACAGTATAAAAAAGACATTGTCCGAAGCGATAAAATCAGGAGGTTCTTCGGTTCGCTCCTATGTCAACGGCGAGGGCGAAATGGGGATGTTTCAGCTCCAGATTCAAGTGTACGGGCGGAAAAATGAGCCTTGTCTGCGCTGCGGCAACGCGATTGAGCGGATTGTGGTGGCGGGACGGGGCACTCACTTCTGTCCGGAATGCCAAAAATAACACATGCTTGAGCCCTTCATCATAAGATAGGATACGCAACAGCCTACTGAGATGAGGGGTGACGGTGATGTGGCATATATTTTCGATCATCGGGATTGCCTTTGCACTTAGTTTGGACAGCTTCGGAGCCGGCACGACATATGGAATGCGAAAAATTCGTATCCCGTTGCTATCGACCGTGATTATTGCCGGATGTTCCGGGGCTGTTATTTACTTGTCGATGGTCGTGGGAAAATGGATCGCTGTCTGGCTGGCGCCCGCAGTCACCCATTTTGTCGGTGCTTTTATTTTGATTTTGCTCGGAAGTTATGCACTGTACCAGGGAGACAAAAATAAACTTGAGATGAAAAATGGAACGGGTGCAAGGCAAAATCCCGCCATCATGGAACCCAAAGTATGGACGATTAAAATCCGCCAGCTCGGGCTCGTCGTGCAAATCTTGAAGACACCCCTTGCCGCGGATCTGGATAATTCGGGCTCCATCTCCAGTTCGGAAGCGTTGTTGCTGGGGGCCGCCCTGTCACTGGACTCGTTTGGCGCCGGATTGGGAGTGGCGTTGGCCGGCTTTTCACCTTTGCCGACAGCGGCGGTGATCATGGTGATGAGCGCATTTTTTTTGCGGCTGGGCATCTGGCTCGGTTTTTCCTATGCCGGGCGCTTTAACCAGCGATTCGTGGCTTATGCGCCCGGATTGATTTTGATCGTATTGGGATTGCTTCGTTTTTTTTAGAGGGGCGATGATGAGATGTTGCTTGGACTTACAGGGAGTATTGCCACCGGCAAAAGCACCGTGGCTGAAATGTTGAAAAGGCGTGGCGCCGTCGTGGTTGATGCCGACCAGGTCGCCCGGAAAGTGGTGGAACCGGGGAGTCTTGGCCTGAACCGGATCAAAGGGACTTTCGGCAGCGAAATGTTGACAGCGGACGGGCAGCTGGATCGTGCGAAACTGGGGGAACTCGTATTTGCTGATGAGGAAGCGAGATTGCGTCTGAATGCTCTGTTGCATCCGCTGATTATGGATGAGATGAAACGGATGACGGCGGAAAGTCTGGACAAAAACCCGAAAAGCATTGTTATTTGGGATGTTCCGCTCTTAATAGAAGAAAATTTGACACAATTTGTTGAACAAGTTATTGTGGTATATGTACCTCAAGCGATTCAACTGAAAAGGCTGATGGAGCGGAATCACTTGACGAAAACGGAAGCGATCAAACGGATGCAATCCCAGCTCAGTATCGAAGAAAAGAAAAAGGTGGCCGATTATATAATTGACAACAGCGGATCTCTGGAAGAAACAGAAAGACAGGTTGATCAGTTATGGAGATATCTAACATTAAAAAGTGGATCAGACCAGCCGTAGATGCCTTGCCTTCCAAACGAGTCCTTTTGATCGCCTTTGTGCTGTTATTGATTTTTTTGCTTGTGGCATCTCCACTCTTTAATCGTTTGATGTATCCGCTGAGGTATGAAGAAAACATCTTTAATAGCGCTCAAAATACGGGAGCCGACCCCTTTTTGATCATGGCGATCATCCGGGCCGAAACCCAGTTTGACCCGGACGGTGAATCGCGTGTCGGAGCCCAGGGGCTGATGCAACTGATGCCGGGAACGGTGGATGATATTGTGAAACGGGGCGGTTTTTCCC
The DNA here is from genome assembly GCF_016055105.1 of Thermoactinomyces sp. CICC 10523. Lineage (NCBI taxonomy): Bacteria > Bacillati > Bacillota > Bacilli > Caryophanales > Thermoactinomycetaceae > Thermoactinomyces > Thermoactinomyces sp. CICC 10523. Next base: position 96,103 of record NZ_JAECVX010000003.1, on the reverse strand, counting down.
CGGGAATTGTGAACTACATTAAAGACCCGGCGATCAATATTCAGCTGGGCAGCTGGTATATTGCTTCCCTGACGGAAAGGTACCATGGAAACAAAGTGGCGGTCATGGCCGCTTATAATGCCGGTCCGGGGAAAGTGGACCGCTGGCTTAAAAATGGGACTTGGGATGGAACAAGCCAGCACGCATCGCAAATCCCTTTCTGGGAAACGCGTAATTATGTCCAGCGCGTCAGCTTCTACTATGAAAAATATAAGCAGTTATATAATGACCGTTATGAAAATTACCTGCAAAAACAAAAAAATCACAGGCAAAATTGAGAAAACCCATTCCGCTGTGGAATGGGTTTTATGTTTGTCTGTTGCAAAATGTGACATACTGATTATAATAATAAGAGGGAATTGGTATGTAACATATGGTGGAAGGAGATTATCTTTATGGCAATTCGCATCGCGATAAACGGTTTCGGTCGGATCGGGCGCATGGTTTTTCGCCGGTTGATTCAGAATTCAATGGTGAAAGTGGTCGCAATCAATGCCAGTTATCCGCCGGAAACGATTGCCCATCTGATTAAGTACGACACCATCCACGGGATGTTTGATAAAGAAGTGACCCCCAAAGAAGACGGACTGATCGTTGATCATCAATTCATTCAACTGGTAAACAACAGGGACCCGGAACAGCTTCCCTGGTCTGAGCTGGATATCGATATCGTGGTGGAAGCGACCGGGAAGTTTCGCGACCGGGAAGGGGCGTCCAAGCATCTGAAGGCCGGAGCGAAAAAAGTGATTATCACGGCACCGGGCAAGGATGAAGATGTGACCATTGTGATGGGGGTTAATGAAAGAGTTTACAACCCCGGAGAGCATCATATTATCTCCAACGCATCCTGTACGACCAACTGTCTGGCGCCTGTAGCCAAGGTATTGCACCAAGCGTTTGGCATTGAATACGGACTGATGACCACTGTTCATTCCTATACCAACGATCAAAAAAATCTGGATAATCCGCACAAAGATCTGCGGCGGGCGCGGGCATGTGCCCAATCGATCATCCCGACGAAAACGGGTGCTGCCAAAGCGCTGGGTCTGGTAATTCCGGAATTGAAGGGACGATTGAACGGATTTGCGCTGCGGGTGCCGACTCCCAACGTTTCTGTTGTCGACCTGGTCGCCGATTTGCAGACAAAAGTAACAGCAGATGAAGTAAACGCAGTACTGAAACAAGCAGCGGAAACGACGATGAAAGGGATTCTGGCTTACACCGAGGAACCGCTGGTCTCGTCGGATTTTAACGGAAATGATCATTCCTCGGTCATCGATGCCCTTTCCACCATGGTAATCGGAGAAAAGCAGGTAAAAGTGCTGGCCTGGTATGACAACGAGTGGGGATATTCCTGCAGGGTTGTGGACTTGGTCGAATATGTCGGTGAACGGCTCCTGGCGGCGAAAAAGGTGACCGCATAAGCAAACTCCTGAAAAAACAGGAGAATTTGAGGCTGTCGGTAAAATGAAGAAAACGGTGTTGGAAAGTTGGCAGGATCAGCGCCAAGTGTTCGATGGAAGAGGACGGGTTTTTTTCGGCAGCGACGATGGGCCAGGGAGCTTGGAAAAATATATCGAGGTCTCACAAATTTCAACTTTTTATTGCGTAAACAAGCGGAAATTCCCCTGAAAAATTCAGGGGAATTTCTTATCTTTTAATTGGGATGTAAATGTCAAACATATTGTCCGGAGCATCGAGCGAGTGGGTGACCGGCGTATAGCGATGGTCATAAACCTCCAGCCCCAATGTGCTGTGATCCTTGCGATAACCCATCTTTTCGATCCATTTCCATGCGCGTTGATAGGTTGCCGGAACATTGCGAATCGATCCTCTATGGGTAAAAACAGCGTACCGCTGAGTTGGAACCGTCAACGCCAGCATTCCGTCGGGTACATTTTCCGCTTCGGATACTTCAACGGCAATATAGCAGGTGAAATCGGTGACACGGTCATGGCAAGGACAGACAAAAGAGCCCGGTTTCACTTGGTGCGGAATTTCGTGTATCCTTTTTACAAACTGTTCCCACAGTTTCGGAATCTCACGTGACAAGGTATAGGGTCCTGTCCAACCGATCCCGACCACTTGGAAAGAGTCTTTGGTTAAAATTCGACCTTGCATGTGGCCCCCCTTGGTGAAGGAAAAGGAATCTATGTTCTTGTTGATATTGTAAAGGAAAATTCAAAAAGTAACAAGTAAGAAGCGGTTCTTTTCCCGATAAACTTAATCCGCTATGATAAAGTTATTGGATTTGGTAAAAGGATGAGAAATAGAGAGAAGGACGCTGGAGGGATCGTGTGAACGCTTTGCTTCGTAAGCGGCTGAAGGGAATTGCAATGGTGATTGTCGGCGGTTCCCTGTGGGGAATTTCCGGAACCGTGGCCCAAGTTCTGTTTCAACGATACGGTTTCCAGGCGGGAGGGCTTGTGACGATCCGTCTGCTGTGTGCCGGGATTCTCCTGTTGTTCTGGGCGGGGATGAAGAAACAGGGAATTTGGGCTGTTTGGAAAGATCCGCGGACCGGGTTGAAAATTCTTATTTTTGGTTTGATCGGGATGCTCGGAGTGCAATACAGTTACTATGCCTCGATTCAATCGGGCAATGCTGCGACTGCGACGCTTTTGCAGTATCTCGGCCCGGTTTTCATCACCGTGTATATGGCGCTGAAAATAAGGCAACTCTCGGGGAAAAACGATATAGTTGCGCTTGTGCTGGCTATGCTCGGCACGTTTTTGCTGGTAACCAATGGTTCATTAAAAGGGCTGACCGTACCGCTCCCCGCGGTTTTATGGGGGCTTGTGTCCGCACTGACCGCCGCTTTTTACACCGTTTACCCCGGACGATTGATTAGCCGCTTCGGTTCGGTTGTCATCGTCGGGTGGGGGATGCTGGTCGGGGGGATCGGCATGGGGCTGGTCAATCTGAATGCCCCGGGGAGGATAAAAGCCGATATGATGACGCCCCATGTACTGGCATTGGTCGGTTTTGTGGTCATATTTGGCACGCTGCTCTCTTTTTATCTGTATCTGGACAGCCTTCGTTATTTATCTCCGGATGAAGTGGGAATTCTGGGCAGCGCCGAACCTTTGTCGGCGGCGGTGATGTCGGTTTTTTGCTTTCATCATATTCCCGGAGCGTTTGAGTTGGCGGGAGGACTTTGCATCATTTCCACTGTTGCGATTTTGTCACGCAAAAAAGAGGAAAAAGTGGTCCCGATGGATCAGAAAACAGTGGTGTGAAGTAGTCGGGCCGATGCGAGCAGATTACGGATGTGAATAGAATAAACGGTCATAAAACTTCGGGTGTGTTATGGGATCAAAATCGGAATGAAGGGGAGAGTATCTTTGAAATGTCCAATTTGTGGCAATAACGGCAGCCGGGTTCTTGATTCACGTCCCGTTCACGATGGGCGGGCCATCCGGCGCCGGAGAGAATGCGAAAAGTGTGAACAGCGGTTTACCACCTTTGAAATGGTGGAGGAGCAACCTCTGATCGTGATCAAAAAAGATGGCAGCCGTGAGGAATTCAGCCGTGAGAAGCTGTTGCGGGGGCTGATTCGCGCGTGTGAAAAAAGGCCGGTTCCGCTGGCCAAGTTGGAGTCGCTGGTGGCCGAGATCGAAAGCCGCTTGCGCCAGGCCGGTTCGGCGGAGGTTCCTTCAAAGGAGATCGGTGAAATGGTGATGGAGCGCCTGGTGGATATTGATGAAGTGGCTTATGTCCGCTTCGCCTCTGTCTATCGCCAATTTAAGGATATCAACGTTTTTGTCAATGAACTGGAAGATTTGCTCAACCGTTCGCGCCGCGCCCTGCAGGAAGAAAAAAAGCGTCAATCCTGACCTGAAAAACCGGGAGGGCGGCGGTGTCCTGCCGGCTGATCTGCAACACATTTTCGCAAAAAACGTTTGATCCCTCGTCTGTATGAACCGGAAAAGCATCCTTGGCAGATGCCGGATCACCTGATAAAATGGTACAGCGTTTCGGGGTTTTTGTAAGTAGAGGGGGACTGACGATGTCATTTTTTTGGAAAGATCTCGGCTGGCGATGCCGTACGCACCGTCCGCTTCACACCGCCGATTCGCTTTGCCTGCTTCATCTGTACCAGCCGATTGTGGGCACGACGGCGATCTCTCTATACATGACGCTTTATTATCAAGTGCCGGTTCATCGTGCCGGTTTTTCCGATTTTCACAGCCATTCTTATTTGCTTAATCTCTGTCGGCTTACATTTGACCAACTTTTGGAATCACGCTATTTGCTCGAAGGAGTCGGTTTGATTTCCACCTTCGAAATCAAAGATCAGGAGCACGGCCATTTTTATGAATATGAGCTGATCCCGCCTCTCACTCCGGCTAAATTTTTCCAAAGCGATGTTCTCAGCTTCGCGTTATATAACCAGATCGGCAAAGAGCGTTTCTTGGCGATGAAAGATTGGCTGACTGGCGGACAGGAAAAGGAAGAGAAGAATCAAAACACGTTGACGGTCAATCTCACCCGTTCATTTCAGGAAGTATTTAAAAGCCTTTCTCCGGCTGAGTTGGCGCGGGCCGCGGAGTTGGGGAAAGAGGCGGTCGGGCCGGTTGCAAAGATCGATGAGAGCTTGCATGAAGGAAAGTGGCCGCAATTGGATGGCCCGGACGATGGTTTTGCCCTGATAAAAATGAGACTTTCATCCTTGGTTGATGAAAATGCCTGGACAGATGAATTAAAAAGGGAATTGAGAGAGATTTGCTTTTTGTATCAGCTCGATGACTGGGATCTCCTGAAGGCATTGCAAAATCCTTATGTTACGAGAAATGGGCAGATCGACACAGATCGGCTGCGCTCCTATATAAAAAGCGAATACCGGTTGCGGTTTGGCGACAATCCGGTCGTAACCCGCAAGCCGCTGAAACCGTCAACCAGCACCGACGAAACTCCGGAGGCCCCGAAGAGCCATGACGAAGCGTCTCTGTCGGAAGAGGAGAAGCATTTTAAGCAACTGGCCCAAATTTCCCCATTGGAATTGCTTTCCTATTATCATAAGGGAACGCGGATTCCCGACAGCGATGTGGAATTGGTGGAAAGGCTTATTCGCCAATATGGTTTGCCGCCGGCAGTGATTAACGTCCTGCTGGAATATGTGCTGCTGAAATATGATTATAAATTGCCGCGCAATCTCGTCGAGAAAATTGCCGGCCAGTGGAAACGGCTGGGGATTGAAACTATACAGGATGCCCTGAAGCAGGCTCGGAAGGAAATATGGGAACCAAAACGGAAAAAGACGCGTCTGAAGGGACAGGCCAAACAGGAGGAGAAGTTGCCGCAAATGCTGAAAAAGCAATTTGAAGCGGAGGCCGTTTCCGCAGATTCACCGGCGCAGCAGAGGGAAACGGAGGACAGGCAGGCACAAATCCGGGCAAAGCTTCGTTTAATGAACGAAAAATTTAGCGCTGCGCAAAAAGAAAATAAGAATACTCCCTGAGCAAATCACGGGGAGACCGATGGATGATACTTCTCGGAATTTGTGATCACAAAAAAATAATAAAAACAATTGCAATCCATCTTTCCCCGTGTTATAATCTCTTTTGTCAGCCAATCAAATAGCTTTGTTTGGTTCGGTAGCTCAGTCGGTAGAGCAGAGGACTGAAAATCCTCGTGTCGGCGGTTCGATTCCGTCCCGAACCACCATCTTGCGGAAGTGGCTCAGGGGTAGAGCATCGCCTTGCCAAGGCGAGGGTCGCGGGTTCGAATCCCGTCTTCCGCTCCATTTTTTATAAGCCGGGGTGGCGGAATTGGCAGACGCACAGGACTTAAAATCCTGCGGTGGGTGTACTACCGTGTCGGTTCGAGTCCGACCCTCGGCACCAGGTCCAAGTCCTTCCACCCGGAAGGTTATTTTTTTGCCTCCGTTTGATTGACGGGGGCTTTTTGTTTTGATTGACGGGTGAACGGCTTCTGGCGTACAATGAAGTAAAATGAGAACGATTATCAATTGATGGAGCGGAAAGAGGGGAAACGGATGGAACTTTTTGAAGCGATTCGCACAAGGCGGAGTATCGGCAAGGTCAAGCCGGACCCGGTGCCGAAAGAGAAAATCGAAAAAATGCTGGAAGCGGCGACGTGGGCTCCGAATCATCACCGGACTGAGCCGTGGCGCTTTTTGGTTCTGACGGGGGAAGGCCGGAAGCGTTTGGGCAATGTGATGATGGCCGTGGCGAACGAAAAGAACGAGGAACTCTCGCCGGCGGAAAAAGAGGAGCAATTACGGCGTGAATTGAACAAGGCGTTTCGCGCTCCGGTGGTAATCGTGGTGGTCGCTTCTCCTGCCGGCCGTCCCAATGTGCTTGAGGAAGAGGAGCTGGCGGCTTGTCATGCGGCTGTGCAAAATATGTTGCTCGCCGCGCATGCGCTTGGTTTGGGAGCCGTTTGGCGAACCGGAAAAGCGGCATATCATCCGGCGGCCAGACAGGAATTTGCACTGGCAGACCATGAGAAAATCGTCGGCTTTGTTTATACCGGTTATCCGGATCTCCGGCCTCCTGCCGCAAAACGGACCCCGTTTGCTGATAAAACCACCTGGATCGGATAGTTGCCGTTATCCCTGGCTATGACAATTTCCCGTCATTTGTGATACGATAAACAAGGTAATCTCATTCGGGTATGTTGATACCGATACAGGATATCCGTTCAACACGCCTGAATCAAATGATTGTCCGACCTGGTCAGGGAGGGTGAGAATATATGACGAAGATCGATTCCATATTGGAACGGGCATTGGCCGGTGAGCGTTTGGGATTGGAAGATGGGATCGCATTATGGGAAAGCGACGAAATCGAAAAAATGGGCCGGGCCGCTGACCAGATCATGAAGAAGTGGCATCCCGAGCCGGTAACTACATTTGTGATCGGGCGAAATATCAATTATTCCAATGTCTGCGATACTTACTGCCGTTTTTGCGCTTTCTATCGCGCGCCGGGGTCTCCGGAAGGGTATGTGTTGCCCAATGAGACGATTTTTCAAAAGATCCAGGAGACCGTTGATGTAGGAGGGACGGAAATCCTGATGCAAGGCGGAACAAATCCGGATTTGCCGTTCGAATATTATACTGATTTGCTCCGTGAGATCAAAAAGCGATTTCCCGGCATTACGATGCACTCCTTCTCACCGGCGGAAATTCTCAAAATGAAGGAAGTATCCGGATTATCACTGGAAGAAGTGATTCGCCAGCTCAAGGAAGCCGGCCTTGATTCGCTTCCGGGCGGCGGGGCTGAGATTCTGGATGATGAGATCAGAAGGAAAATTAGCCGTTTGAAAGGGTCTTGGCGTGACTGGATGGATGTGATGCAGACAGCGCACCGGGTTGGCATGCATACGACCGCGACGATGGTGATCGGATTTGGTGAAACCTACGAACACCGTATTAACCATTTGCTTCGCATCCGGGAAGCGCAGGACGAGACCAAAGGCTTCCTCGCTTTCATCGTCTGGACGTTCCAGCCGGATCATACCAATCTGAAACGGGAAAAACTTCCGCCGGAAGAGTATCTGAAAGCGGTGGCGATTGCCCGGCTGATGTTGGATAATATCCCTAATTTCCAATCTTCTTGGGTGACGATGGGGCCGGAAATCGGCAAGTTGTCGCTCCAGTATGGCTGTAACGATTTTGGCAGTACGATGATTGAAGAAAACGTGGTGTCAGCTGCGGGAACGACACATAAAGTGAATACCAATCTGATTTTGCGCCTGATCCGGGAAGCAGGAAAAATCCCCGCCCAACGCAATACCAAATATCAAATTTTGCATGTGTTCGGGGAGAACGAGACTGCCGCCCGCGATTTTGTCATGCAGAATTAGCGAGAACACCACAAAAACCTTGGTCAGAGTATATTCTGATCAGGGTTTTTTTCTTTGGTAATTTATTTTATAAATAATAAAACTGTTCTTGTGAAATGGATTTTATTATAAAACTTTGATATTTTTAAGAAGGTTGTATGGAACTTTTTACATATTGACATTCTTGGAGGAGGAGAAACAGTGCAAGGAAAAACGCATGTGGCTATCGGAATCGCCACAGGAGTGGGACTGGCCTGTTCATCCGGGAGTGATGACGTAGCCGAACTCAGCTTGACAATTGTGCTGTCGGGATTCGCTTCGCTTCTGCCGGACATTGATGAAGACGGGAGTCTGATCAATAACTTTATCTTTCCCTCATTGAAGCGAACCTATCGTTCCTTTGCGTTAGCGGCATTGGGGGTGATTATGGCTGCGCTTTATTTTGTGAAAGGATTGCCGTTGTGGGTTCTTCTCATTGGCATTTATGCAGCCGGGGTGGCTTATGTTCCTCATCGGACGGTTACCCATTCGGTTCTGTCGGTATTCTACGTTGGCTGGGTTACGTACCTGATTTCGCCCCCGTATGTATTTGCAGTGGTCATGGGCTATTTGTCCCATTTATTTGCGGACACATTAACCACGGCCGGTGTACCTTATTTGTGGCCTTATCATAAAAAATTCAATCTGAAAAAACTGGGGATTCATATTAAAAGCGGGGGAAAGGAAGATCATCTGATCGGCACGTTATCGCTGGTTTTGGCTGCAATCGGATTTGTTTATCTGGTCGGCCATATTTTTTATCAGCAGGCGGCTTCATCGGGCTGGTTTTAAACCGCTGTTGCAGGTCGGGGCAGGGTGTTGCCCTTGACCTCTGCCAGGAGGTAAACTTGGCAGATGGTTTAAGCCGCAGACGTGAAAGAAGAGTTCCCCGTTTGTATAAGGGGGACCAAGCGCCATTCATATGTGAATCACAAACTTAGAAAAAATATCGCAGGTGATTAAGGGATGATGGAGAGAACGATCGTTGGAAAGCTTATCCTCCGGATACCCAATGGATCTTATTTTATGTAGAAGGATATGAGGGATTCTATGGAATTCGTCCAATACCAATGAAAGGGTCCTGTTCGATTTATGAAGCGAAGTTACAAGATCTGGGGTTTGACTTCTCATCTGTTCGTTACTTTGATCCAACCGAACTGGATGATGGTGAAATGGAAGAATTTGACGAATGCGCTGAAGAATATTTGTACGAGTGGTTCTCAGACCGGTTTTTGGAAGCAGGTGGAGATTCATTTCCTCTTCCTTGTTACCTGCAATTCCATGATGGCGGGAGGTGTTTTAACATGAAAACGAAACAATGGACAGAAGAATAAAAATTGTTATTATTCAATCCGGCTCTTTTGTGCGCTGTCCGCCTTGCCGGCTGCATCCAAATTCCCCCGGCTTAAATGTGATACACCGAAGGAAATGGCGCGTTCCATGCTTGTGGCGGGAGGCAAGATTGACCGGCTGTTGCGACAGGGTTTTCTGTAAAGCCGGGCGATTTGTGTATACAGATTCCCACAATCCCATATATTGTTATTAAGCTTTTGCCGAAAGGGGGAATTGGGTGAATTATTTAATTTCCGTTCGCTTTCATGACCGAAAAAAAGAACTGCGCTTGCGGCCCTATCTGCAAAATCTGTTGGCCGAACGCCGTTGTTCGTTGACGTTGGCGGAAATTGAAGGAAGACATTTTTTTTGGTTCCAATTTCCGCCGGGACGTGAAGAAGAAATAAGAAAAAAAGTGGGTTGGGCCGTGGCGCGCTACATATGCGATCAGATTGAACCGGACCTGATCAATTGGATGATCCGCCGGTATGATCCTTTTCGTTCGCATGAAGAGGTCGGGAGAATCAGGCGGGAGGTGTTCAGGCAACTGAAGTCGAGCGCCTGGGAGTACAAGAAATCCGTCTACGCTGACCGCAGGGAGAAATTGGCGGAACAAGTGGAATGGTACTTGCGGGAGAATTGCCGGCTGGCTGTTGACGGTTATGTGCGCTTTCGCATGAAAGGACATTTCCGCGTACTGGCCTCCTGTGTCAAAGAAGCAGTCGCCTCCTATCGCCTTGATCAGGAATATAAGGAATTTATCCGTCTGTTGCGCCAATTTGTTCAACTCCAAGTTCCCAAGGTTCCCTTGATTCATGTTGTTCACCAGGCGGATGGCGGGTTTCGGCTGCTGTTGGCAGACGGCCGGACGCTTCCGCAAAAAGAATTGAATGAATGGGGGTATGAAGGATGGGAAACTCCTTTTTCCAATGAGGATTATATTCTGGGCGCCTTGCTGACAGCCGTGCCTGAACGGGTGGTCGTACATACGGAACAACGGCATGAAAATGTGATCCGCACCCTGCTGCAAATCTTTAAAGGCCGCATTATGCTTTGTGATGGTTGCAGCCGGTGCAAACCGGCAGTAAAATGGGGAGAAGATGCTTGACTAAAATGCGGGGAAATGAGTATAATACATAAAAATTTCAATTTTAGCGGCAATGCGAAGGACACGAGCAGTTTTCCATGGTTTCAGAGAGCGGGGGTCACCGGCTGCAAACCCCTGTACCCGCTGGGAAGGTGCTTACCCCCTTCAAGCTGCAACGGGGAACGCGGAAGTTTGCCAGTATCCGTTGCCGGCAACACACCGTTATTGTGTTGGAGGATTCCGTTGGTTTTCTTTTTGTTTGCAACGGGATTGAAAAAGGGTGGAACCACGACAGCAACGCTCGTCCCTTTCCGGGGATCGGGCGTTTTTTATTTTTTCCTATACTGAAGGAGGAGAAGCAAAATGGAAATGGCAGTGAAATTGCCTGACGGTTCGATTCGCCAATACGACCGCCGGGTAACTGTAAGCGACGTGGCGGAATCGATCAGCAAAAGTTTGCTCAAAAAAGCGGTGGCGGGAAAAATCGACGGAAAAGTGGTCGATTTGAACCGGGAAGTTCCCGACGGGGCCCAAGTGCAAATTCTGACACTGGAAGACAAAGACGGAGTCGAGGTATACCGGCACAGTACGGCGCACTTGCTGGCACAAGCTTTAAAACGGCTTTACCCTGACGTGAAACTGGGAATCGGTCCGGTCATCGAAGACGGCTTTTACTATGATGTCGATTTGCCGGTGCGCCTGACGCCGGAAGACTTTCCGAAGATCGAGGCGGAGATGAACAAGATCGTCAAAGAGAATCTGCCGATCGTCCGCAAAGTGGTCAGCAGGGAAGAAGCGATCCGCCTTTACGAAAAAGTGGGAGACCATTTGAAATTGGAGATTATTCGCGACCTGCCGGAAGATGCCGTGATCACCATTTATGAGCAGGGAGAGTTTTTCGATCTCTGCCGCGGTCCGCACCTGCCGTCGACGGGGAAAATCAAAGCGTTCAAATTGCTCAGTGTGGCCGGGGCGTACTGGCGCGGCGATTCCGACAACCAAATGCTCCAGCGCATTTACGGCACGGCCTGGCCGAAAAAATCGGAGTTGGAAGAGTACCTGCATTTTCTGGAGGAAGCCAGAAAACGGGATCATCGCAAACTGGGGCGTGAACTGAAGCTGTACATGTTCTCCGAAGAGGCTCCGGGGATGCCGTTCTACCTGCCGAACGGGATGACCCTGCGCAATGAGTTGGAGCAGCTTTCACGCGAAATGCAAACCAAAGCGGGATACAAAGAAGTGCGCACGCCGCTCATGATGAATCAGCGCCTTTGGGAACAATCGGGCCACTGGGATCATTACCGGGAAAACATGTACTTCACCGATGTGGACGAAGCCACATTTGCCGTCAAGCCGATGAATTGCCCCGGGCACATGCTGATCTTTAAAAATGAGATTCGCTCTTACCGTGATCTCCCGCTCCGTCTGGCCGAGTTCGGTCAAGTGCACCGCCATGAGTTGTCGGGCGCTTTAAACGGAATGTTGCGCGTTCGCACGTTTACCCAGGATGATGCCCACATTTTCGTGCGCCCGGACCAGATCGAAGAAGAAGTGATGAATGCGCTGAAACTGATTGACCAAATTTATTCTGTTTTCGGATTCCCTTATTCCGTTGAGCTTTCCACCCGTCCGGAAGATTCGATGGGATCCGATGAATTGTGGGAAAAAGCGGAGTCCGCTCTGAAAAGCGTGTTGGACCGCGCCGGAATCGACTACCGGATCAATGAAGGGGATGGCGCCTTCTACGGTCCGAAAATCGATTTCCACATTCGTGACGCCCTGAAACGCAGCCATCAATGCGCCACAATTCAGCTCGATTTCCAGATGCCGGAGAAATTCGATCTCTCCTACATCGGCGAAGATAATGAACGGCATCGGCCAGTGGTGATTCACCGCGCCATTTACGGTTCCATCGATCGGTTTATCGGCATTCTCGTCGAACACTACGGCGGTGCCTTCCCGCTTTGGCTGGCGCCGGTTCAGGTGCGCGTGATTCCGGTTTCCCGCGATTATAATGAATATGCCCGAAAAGTGACGGATGAATTACAAAGAGCCGGCATCCGCGTCGAACTGGATGCGCGTGACGAGAAGGTCGGCTATAAAATCCGTGAAGCTCAGGTGCAAAAAGTGCCGTACATGTTTGTCGTCGGGGAAAAAGAGCTGAATTCCGGAACGGTAGCCGTCCGCAAGCGCACCGAAGGGGATCTCGGCGCCAAACCGCTGGATGAGGTAATCCGTGAGCTGAAAGAGGAGATCGGCGAAAGAAGATAAGGCCACCGCACAGGCAGGTTGTAGGCCAATCCGCTCGGAGTGCCCTTGCCTTCAATGGGCATAAAGGGGCTTCGCAGGATGAGATCAGGACTCGCTTGACAGCAGGGATATTTTTCGATACCCTGTTGTCTGTCTGTGATCGTGAAACGGCGTAAGCTTGACATTTCCTGTTAGCGTATGATACGATATCTTCATCATGCAAGAAGAAGCGCCCGCTTCTCACCTGATCGACGCTGTGTTGCTGTTGACAGGTCATTAGGAAACGGTTGAATTTCCTTGTGATAATGGGATTTAAATGTGGGCGTTTACTTGCGCCCGCATTTTTTTGTTTTCAATACTTTTCCGGAGGTGGCAGGTTATCAGCAAGGAACATCAGCACCAAGTTAATGAGTCGATCCGTGCTCGTGAGGTTCGCTTGATCGGAGTCGATGGGTCGCAGTTGGGGATTAAACCGCTCAGGGAAGCATTACGCTTGGCGCAGGAAGCGAATCTGGATCTTGTCAATGTCGCACCGCAAGCAAAGCCGCCTGTTTGCCGAATCATGGACTATGGCAAATACCGCTATGAGCAAAGCAAACGGGAGAAAGAAGCCCGCAAAAACCAAAAGATCATTCAGATTAAAGAAGTCCGTCTGAGTCCGTCGATCGAAGAAAATGATGTCCAAACCAAGCTGAACAACGTGAAGAAGTTCTTGCAAAAAGGGAATAAGGTGAAGTTGACCATCCGTTTCCGCGGACGTGAAATCACGCACCAGGAGCTTGGCCGCAGGATTTTGGATCGCATGGCGGACGAGGTGAAGGAGATCTCGGACATCGAGCGTCCGCCAAAGCTTGAAGGCCGTCAAATGATTATGATTTTAACACCGAAACAGTAGTTGCAAGGAGGATACACGCGATGCCAAAAATGAAAACCAAACGCGCTGCAGCAAAGCGTTTCAAAAAAACGGGAACAGGCAAAGTGAAACGCAACCATGCGTTTAAAAGCCACTTGCTCGAAGGAAAAACTGCCAAGCGCAAACGCAAGCTTCGCAAAAGCGCACTCGTTCATTCCGGCGATGTAAAACGGATTAAGCAACTGATCGCATATATGTAAGCAATTGATTAGAGACAGAAGTTACTTCAGGAGGGATTTATTGTGGCTAGAGTGAAAGGTGGTACCGTTACTCGCGCTCGTCGCAAAAAGGTACTGAAACTGGCGAAAGGTTATTTTGGTTCCAAACACCGTTTGTTCCGCACGGCGAAACAACAAGTGATGAAATCCTTGATGTACGCTTATCGCGATCGCCGTCAACGCAAACGCGATTTCCGCAAACTGTGGATTACCCGGATCAATGCTGCTGCGCGGATGAACGGTCTTTCCTACAACAAATTTGTCCATGGCTTGAAAGTGGCAGGTGTGGACATCAACCGCAAAATGCTGGCTGAACTGGCCGTCAGCGATCAAAAAGCATTTGCTGAACTGGTCAACGTTGCGAAAAACGCAAAGTAACCCAGACTCACAAAAAGGCTTTTTTCCGGCCCGGATTTCCCGGGAGGAAAAGGGCCTTTTTTGCATAAAAAACACTCTCTGTGGCGAGAGTGTAAGAGAATTAAGCTGTTTTTCGCTGCCAGTCGGGATCTTCTTCCACCGCCTGCGCATTGGAGGTGCGCAACGGGATTTCCCTGACCAAAAGCGCGATGAGAATCGCCATGAGCAAAATCAAGCCGGCAATGAAGAAAACATGGTGAATCGCGATGGTAAGCGCTCCCCTTGAGAATGAAACGATGGTGTCGAACACGGGAATGAGCGAACCGGGCAAACGGGAGCGAATCTGGATGAGCTGGGCTTGATCCATCAGCAGTTGCGGATTGCCGAGCGATGCGATTTTCTTCAGCATCTGCGGGGTTCTGGCCGCAGCGGGCAAATGGTGGCGGATATTGGCCATCAAGGTGCCCATCCGGCTTTGAATCGCTGTATTCATCACCGTTCCCATGATGGAAACCCCAACCGTACCGCCCATCTGGCGGAATAATTGGGAAGCGGAAGTGGCCACCCCGAGAAACCTGTAATTGACTGCATTTTGAATCGTCAGGTTGAAGATCGGGAAACTGCTGCCCAGCCCGATGCCGATCAACAGCATGCGCCAGGCGATTTGCCAATTGTCGGCGTTTTCCGTGAGGGTTGTCATACTGAATACGCCAAAGGCCATGATGACCAGCCCGGTAAGCGCAATCCATTTATACCGTCCGGTGCGGGTCACGATTTGCCCGGACCCGGTGCTGGCGAGCACCATGCCGAGGGTCATCGGCATCATGAGAAAGCTGGAATGGGTTGCCGACAGCCCCAGCACCCCCTGAATGAAGAAGGGGGTGTACATAATCGAACCGAACATGGCAAATCCGATCAAAAAAAGAGCCGTATTGGACAGGGAGAAAATGGATGTGCGAAAAAGGCTGAGGGGTAAAACCGGATTTTGTGCCGATCGTTCAATCAGCAGAAAAAGGATCAGGAAAGCGGCAGATCCGGCGAAGAGTCCGAGAATGACCGGTGATGTCCATGCATATCGCGTGCCGGCCCAGGAAAAGGCCAGCAGCAAGGGAATCATGGTGATCATCAGGAAAAGGGAGCCCAGGTAGTCGATTGAGACAGGCCCTTTTCTGGGAACGGACGGGAAAAGGAACCAGATCAAGACGAATGCGATAATGCCAAAGGGCAGGAAAATCCAGAAACACCAATGCCACGCCAAGTGATCCACGATATACCCGCCCAGGGCAGGCCCCAAAATGCTGGCCAGGCCAAACGATCCGCTCATGATTCCCTGCCAGCGCCCGCGTTCTCTGGGTGAAAACAGGTCTCCGACAGCGCTGAAGGCGGTGGACATCACCATCCCTCCGCCAAATCCCTGCAATCCGCGGTACAAGATCAATTCAAGAATTGTCGATGAAGTACCGCAAAGAAGTGACCCGATCACAAAGATGCCCAAGCCGATCAGGATAAATGGCTTCCGCCCATAGATGTCTGACAGCCTTCCAACCAAAATCACGGTAATGCTCGAGGTGAGCATATAGATGGTGAACACCCACTGGAAATACTCCATTCCTTTCAGTTCGGCGATAATCCGCGGCATGATGTTTCCCACGATCGTTTGATTCAATGCCGCAAACAGCAAACTGGCAACAATCGCGACCATGATGGTCATCTTCTGCTTGGAGGATAAGTGTTCCACCGACTGGTAACCCCTTTTTGGAATGATTGAATGGTCAAGGGTCGACTGCTGTCATGATCCCGGACTGGAGCAAAAAGAGATTATCTGTTTATCTGTTTAACTTATCTTTTGCAGCAAAGTCAAAAGTGTTTCAATCTCTTCGGTGGTTAATTTTTCAAACTTACGGCGAAAATACTCCGATTTTTTATAAGACAATTCTTCAATTGTTTTTTTTCCGAGTTCGGATATGTGCAATTCCACCACCCGCTTATCCAGCTTGGAACGCTTTCGGTAGGCCAGGTTTTTCTTTTCCAGCTGGTCGGCGACATGGGTGATGTGGCTTACGGAAACATTAAATTCCTGTGCCAGCGCCGTCACGATTTGCGGGCTCTTTTGCTCCAATTGTTTTAAGACGCCAAACTCCGCTCCGTTAATTCGATCACCCCAGATTTCTGCCAAATCCCGTCGCAAATCACGCAAAATATGGCGAAAAACCTGTTCGAGTTCCAGACTCATTTCCAATCGGTCTGACATAAGAAAATCTCCTTAATTCATACAGTTGGATTCATAATACTAATGTTTAAGTAAGTGAAATAGTTTAACCATCATTATATCTTTTTTCGTTTATTCAGGCAATATAAATTTATTTATTAAAAATATTAATTTATCTATATAGAGCCGAGTGTGGAATTTGCCCAGTCAGGCAGGTTAATTTGCACGCAGGAAAATACCGTATTTCGTTCAGGAATGTTGGAGACCGAACGCTCATCCCGTTTCGGTCCGGCGTGAGCGCTTCTCCATCGACCCGGTCGGCAACTAACATTTACGAAAATAAGAGAGTGACATAAAAAAATATTTGATATAAACTGATATGAAAAAAAGTTTGCACCATCCAGGGAAGGTGATAAGATGCGAAGTGACCGAATCAAAAAAGGAATTGACCGGGCTCCCCATCGTGCATTGCTCCGTGCGGCCGGCGTCAAGGAAGAGGATTTTGGCAAACCGTTTATAGGCATATGCAACTCGTTTGTGGAAATTATTCCGGGGCACATCCACCTTAACCGTTTTGCCGAAATTTTGAAGGAAGCCGTACGGGAAGCTGGTGGCGTTCCGTTTGAGTTTAATACGATTGGTGTTGACGATGGGATTGCCATGGGCCATATCGGAATGCGCTATTCTCTGCCCAGCCGGGAAATTATCGCCGATTCGGTGGAAACGGTCGCGCTCGCTCACTGGTTTGACGGGCTGATCTGCATCCCCAATTGCGACAAGATTACACCCGGTATGATGATGGGCGCGCTCCGGGTTAATATTCCCACGATCTTCATCAGCGGTGGTCCAATGGCTGCAGGTGTGACGCCGGCAGGAGACAAAGTGGACCTCTCGTCCGTTTTTGAAGGCGTCGGAGCGTATCAGGCGGGGAAAATTGATGAACAGCAATTGGAAACCCTTGAGAAATTCGGTTGTCCGGGATGCGGTTCCTGTTCCGGCATGTTCACCGCCAATTCGATGAACTGCTTGGCCGAGGCGCTCGGGCTTGCTCTGCCGGGGAACGGAAGCATTCTCGCCCGGACTCCTGAGAGGGAAGAATTGGCGCGGCGCGCGGCACGGCAAATCATCCGCTTGATCGAAGCCGATCTCAAACCGCGGGATATTGTGACGGAAAAAGCGTTGGACAATGCCTTTATCCTGGACATGGCGATGGGCGGTTCCACCAACACCGTTCTGCATACGATGGCGATCGCCCATGAAGCCGGGGTGGAGTATCCGTTGTCCCGCATCAATGAACTTTCCAAACGCGTTCCCTATATTTGCAAGGTGAGCCCGGCCGGGCAGTGGCATATGGAAGACGTGGACCGCGCCGGCGGGATTTCGGCGATCTTGAATGAGTTAAGCCGCATCGACGGTTTGCTTCATCTCGACACGAAGACGGTGACACTGGGGACGCTTGGGGAAAATATCGCCGGAGCCGAAATAAAAGATCCCCGTGTGATCAAACGGGTGGAAGAGGCCCACAGCCAAACGGGAGGTCTGAAAATTTTGTACGGAAATCTTGCTCCGGATGGCGCAGTTATCAAAGCGGGAGCCGTTGATCCGTCAATCACGAAGTTTTCCGGCGAAGCCATTGTTTTTGAATCACAGGATTCCGCTTTGGCCGGGATCGCCTTGGGCAAGGTAAAACCGGGCCATGTGGTCATCATTCGATATGAAGGTCCCAAGGGCGGGCCGGGAATGCCTGAAATGCTTTCACCGACCTCGGCCATTGTTGGAATGGGCCTGGGCAAGGAAGTCGCGCTGATCACAGACGGCCGCTTTTCCGGAGCGACAAGGGGCATTTGCATCGGCCATGTTTCACCTGAAGCCGCAGAAGGCGGACCGATTGCTTTGGTTCAGTCGGGAGACCGGATTGAGATCGACTTGGAAAAAGGAACCCTTCATCTGGATGTCCATGAAGAAGAACTGGCTGCCAGACGTGCCCGCTGGCAAGCTCCGGACGTTCAGGTTTCCGGAAAATATTTGCGCCGGTATGCGAGTCTTGTCACTTCGGCCAATACCGGAGCTGTGTTAAGAGAGGTGTGACTTTTCTTCCGTTCCCTGTCGGGAGCGGATTATTAGAATTTTGTAAACGCTTGCAAATTTGTAATAAAAAAATGAGAGAAACTGTGTTGACAGCTGTTTAGGATGATGACTATAATATCAGCTAAATAATCAAAATCTTTACCCGAGGGTTACAAGATTGAAGCTTCTTTATTTATCCGATCCAATATTTCCTCCAATAATTGCAGGGATTGCTTTTGCAATGCCGATTCGTCGGATAATTCGATAAGTTAAGACGATGAAAAGGACGATGGCAAGGAGGCGCGATACAGAGAGTCCGGGTTTGCTGAGACCGGAACCGCAGCCTTGTACATCTCTCACCTTGGAGTTGAGTGTCGAAAGGCGCTTTGCAGCGCTGAGTAGTACACTACCGGTTGTCCCGTTAACGGCAGGAGTATGGAGTTGATCCATACTCAGTGAGGTCGATTTTCGCGAGAAGTCGACAAAATTGGGTGGTACCACGAACCTGTTCGTCCCAATGAGCGCTGCTTGGCATGCGAGCAAAGGGCGGATCAGGTTCTTTTTATTTTTGCTTTTTTAAAAGGAGGAGAAATGCCAGTGGCTCCCCAGATGGAAACCCTGTCTGGTCAGTTAGTTGAGACGAAGGTTGAGGAGAGAAAGTTTACCGGGTCAGAAATCTTGCTTCGATGTTTGATCCAGGAAGGAGTCGAGGTGATTTTCGGTTATCCGGGTGGAGCTGTGTTACCGATTTATGATTCGCTTTATGATGGGCAGATCCGCCACCTGTTGGCCCGCCATGAGCAAGGTGCCATTCATGCGGCGGACGGTTATGCGCGTGCGACGGGGAAACCTGGCGTCGTCGTGGCCACTTCCGGTCCGGGAGCAACCAACCTGGTGACCGGGATTGCCACCGCGATGATGGATTCCGTTCCGCTGGTCTGCATCACCGGCAATGTGGATCAGTCCCTTTTGGGAACCGATGCCTTTCAGGAAGCAGATATCACGGGCATTACCATGCCGATTACAAAGCACAATTATTTAGTGCGCGATGTGAGTGACCTGCCGCGGATCGTCAAAGAGGCGTTTACGATTGCGACTCAGGGCAGGCCGGGTCCGGTGTTAATCGACATCCCGAAGGACGTATCCAATGCGAAAGCCGCTTTTGAATATCCGGAAAGCGTTGAGATTCCCGGGTTTCATCCTTGGCGAACGCCCGGAAGGGAACAAGTCGAACAGCTTTACGAAGCCATTGCCGAGGCGAAAAAACCGCTGATTTTGGCTGGAGGCGGGGTTGTCAGCTCCGGTGCGGCGGGTGAATTGATCGCGTTTTCGGAAAAAACGGGCATTCCGGTCACGACCACTTTGATGGGCATCGGCGGTTTTCCCGGAACCCATCCGCATTGGCTCGGGATGCCGGGAATGCACGGGACTTATGCAGCCAATCACGCCCTGCTGGAGTGTGATCTTCTGATCGGGATCGGGGCGCGATTCGATGACCGGGTTACCATGGGGCGCATTGACAAGTTTGCGCAAAAAGCCAAAATCGCCCACATCGATATCGACCCGGCGGAAATCGGCAAAAATGTGCGGACCTACATTCCGTTGAACGGGGATGTCAAATCCGTGCTTCAGTTGATCAATCAGGAGGTTCCACGCAGTCGCTCAAACAAGTGGATGGATCAGCTGGATGAATGGAAGCAGCGGTTCCCTCTTCAATACAAAGAGACGGAAGATGGCCTGAAACCGCAATGGGTGATTGAGCAAATCTACCGCACGACTCAAGGGGAAGCGATCATTACGACCGATGTCGGACAACACCAGATGTGGGTGGCTCAGTTCTACCGTTTCCACCATCCGCGTTCCCTGCTGACCTCCGGTGGGCTGGGAACGATGGGATTCGGTTTTCCGGCAGCGATCGGGGCACAACTCGCTTATCCGGATCGGACGGTAATCGCAGTCGTCGGCGATGGGGGTTTTCAGATGACAGCGCAGGAGCTGGCCGTCGTTTCACTGGAAAATATCCCCGTGAAAGTGGCGCTCATCAACAATCAGTGCCTCGGCATGGTACGCCAGTGGCAGGAAATTTTCTACAAAAAGCGGTATAGCGAAGTCGATCTGGCTGGCAGCCCTGATTTTGTCACACTGGCGGAAGCCTATGGCGTAAAAGCCTGGCGGGCCCGCACCAAAGACGAGGCGAAAAAATGCTGGGAAGAAGCTTTGGCCCACCCGGGACCGGCCCTCGTCGACTTTTGGGTTTCCCCGGAAGAGAATGTTTATCCGATGGTGGCGCCGGGATCAGGCTTGGATGAGATGGTAATGGGAGATGAGATCTAGATGAGGCATATCCTTTCCGTACTGGTAAACAATCAGCCAAGGGTGTTGGCCCGCGTTGCCAGTCTGATCGGGCAACGCAATTACAACATCGAGAGCATCAGCGTAGGAGAGTCGGAGAAAGAAGGCCTGTCCCGCATGATCATTATCACCGGCGGCGATCACCAGACATTGGAACAGGTAAGAAAACAATTGGAAAAATTGATTGATGTGATTAAGGTTGAACATTTGGAAAAAGAAAAGACCGTCGAAAGGGAGCTGCTTCTGATCAAAGTGGAAGCAACTTCGGCGGTGAGAGCCGAGATTTTCGGCATTGTCGAACCTTTTCGCGCCTCGATCGTCGATGTGAGTCCACAGTCGCTTACCATTCAGGTAACGGGCGAACCGGCGAAACTGGAAGCAATGGTTGAACTGCTGCGCCCGTACGGCATCATTGAGATTGCCCGCACCGGTGCGATTGCCCTGGAACGCGGTTTAAACAAGGTAAAAGCGACTGTTTGACCAATAAAAAAAGGACCAATTCTCTGAGGAGGAATGATGATGGCACAAATGTTCTATGAGCATCATGCAGATTTGTCATTATTTTCGGAAAAAACAGTAGCGGTAATCGGGTATGGAAGCCAGGGGCATGCCCAGGCGCAAAATCTGCGTGACAGCGGGGTACACGTGATCGTGGGGCTGAGAAAAGGAAAGTCATGGGAAAAAGCCGAAGCCGATGGATTCCAGGTGTTTGAAGTGGATGAAGCGGTGAAACGGGCCGATGTGGTGCAGCTTCTGCTTCCTGATGAGCTTCAGGCCAAAGTATACAAGGAGCAAGTGGAACCGCACCTGAAACCGGCATCTGCTCTCTTTTTCTCCCACGGTTTTAACATCCACTTCGGCCAGATTGTTCCGCCCGAAGATGTCGATGTGATTCTGGTAGCCCCCAAATCGCCGGGTCACTTGGTAAGACGGGTATATTGCGAAGGCTTCGGGGTTCCCGCCCTGATCGCGGTTCATCAGGATGCGACCGGCAATGCGCACGCGCTCGCTCTGGCTTACTGCAAAGGAATCGGTTCCACCAAAGCGGGAGTGATCCAAACGACATTTAAAGAAGAAACCGAAACGGATTTGTTTGGAGAGCAAGCGGTATTGTGCGGCGGGGTCAGCCAGTTGATCAAAAGCGGATTCGAGACGCTGGTTGAGGCCGGGTACCAGCCGGAAGTCGCCTACTTTGAGTGTTTGCACGAGTTGAAGTTGATCGTTGACCTGATGTATGAAAACGGCCTTTCCGGCATGCGTTACTCCATCAGTGACACGGCGGAGTACGGGGATTATGTGAGCGGAAAACGGGTTGTGGCTGAAAGCAGTCGTGAAGCGATGAAGCAGCTGTTAAAAGAGATTCAGGACGGAACATTTGCCCGCCGCTGGATTGAGGAGAATCAAACCGGCCGCAAGCAGTTTACGGCGATGAGAGAAGCGGAGAAAGAGCATGAGATTGAGAGAGTCGGAGCGAAGCTGAGAGAGATGATGGTATGGGTGAGCCAAAAAGAACCGATTCAACAATAAAGATAAATCATAAAGGAGGAAGCGGTTATGCGCACGATCACCATTTTTGATACAACCCTTCGCGACGGGGAGCAGTCGCCCGGTGTGAACCTCAGCCCTCGTGAGAAAGTGGAAATTGCCATCCAGCTGGAACGGTTGGGAGTAAATGTGATCGAAGCCGGGTTTGCCGCTTCCTCAGCCGGAGATATGCAAGCAGTGCGTGAGATTGCCAGCCGGGTGAAAAATGCTTCTGTTTGCAGTTTGTCCCGCTCGGTCAAGGGAGATATCGATCAGGCGTGGGAGGCGTTGCGCGCAGCCGAATCACCCTATCTGCACCTCTTTCTGGCAACCTCGCCAATTCATCGCGAGTATAAGCTCCGGATGAGCCGGGAACAGGTCATTGAGCGGGTGCGAGAAGCGATCCGGTATGCTAAACGGCTGTTCCCGATTGTAGAATTTTCATGTGAGGATGCGGGTCGAACGGAAATCGACTTTCTGGCCGAAGTAGTCCGGGAAGCGATTAAAGCGGGGGCAGGCGTGATCAATCTGCCGGATACGGTGGGGTATCTCACTCCGAATGAGTATGCGCAGATGTTCATGAATGTAAGAAAGGCCGTGCCTGAAGTGGAGCAGGTTCGTTTGAGCGCACACTGCCACGACGATCTGGGCATGGCGGTGGCCAACAGCCTGGCGGCGATTGAAGCCGGGGTCGACCAGGTGGAATGCACGATCAATGGAATCGGTGAACGGGCCGGCAATGCCGCGCTTGAAGAAATTGCCTTGGCGATCAAGACGCGGGAGCAGTATTACCAGCTGCAAACGACTCTCAATTTGCGGGAAATCCATCGCACCAGCCGCATGGTGAGCAAATTGACAGGCATGATGGTTCCTGGCAATAAAGCGGTGGTCGGTGCCAACGCGTTTGCACATGAATCCGGCATTCATCAGGACGGAATGCTCAAAAACAGGGAAACTTACGAGATCATGAGGCCGGAGACCGTCGGTCTGACGGAAAGCCGCCTTGTCTTGGGAAAACATTCCGGCCGGCATGCTTTCCGGGATAAGTTGTTGCAGTTGGGATATGAATTGAATGAAGAGCAATTAAATCAATTGTTCATCCGTTTTAAGGAACTCGCCGATCGCAAAAAGGATGTCGCGGACGAGGATATCATTGCTTTGGTCGAGGAAAAAATGAGCGATGCAAAAGATGCTTATACACTTGAGTCATTGCTGGTCACCTGCGGGAGTCATTCGTTGCCTACCGCATCCCTTCAGATCAAGCGGGTTTCGGATGGTTCGGTATCGGAAGAAGCCGCTTGCGGAAACGGGGCGGTCGATGCGATCTTTAAGGCGATTGACCGTTTGACCGGCGTACAGGTGGAATTGAAAGATTATCGCATCCATTCGGTTACACAGGGAAAAGACGCATTGGGAGAGGTTTTTGTTCAGTTGAGCCAAGGTGAGTGGACCGTGAGAGGAAGAGGAGTCAGCACCGACGTGTTGGAAGCGAGCGCCCGGGCATATCTGGATGCGGTGAATCGCCTGCTCAGGCGAACAGGCGCGGCTGCCGGGGACGGAATGGCGAAGATAACGGCATCTTGAGAGGAGTGGAGTCAGGTGAGCGAAGTGAAAAAAATTGCCGTTTTGCCGGGAGACGGCATCGGTCCGGAAATCACCCAGGAAGCGGTAAAAGTTTTGCAGCAAGTTGAGAAAGAATTTGGATTTTCGTTCTCCATTCAGTACGGAATGATCGGGGGAGGAGCGATCGACCGGGTGGGCATTCCCCTCCCCCCGGAAACGATGGAGCTCTGCGAAAAATCCGATGCGGTTCTGCTCGGAGCCGTTGGCGGACCCGACTGGGATTCCTATCCGCCGGAATTGAGACCGGAGCAAGCTCTCCTCGGTATCCGGAAAGGGTTGGGACTGTATTCCAACCTGCGTCCCGTCACCCTGTTTGCAGGCTTGGAAAACAGCTCGACTCTCCGGCCTGAGGTGCTGGCCGGAGTTGATCTGGTGGTGGTTCGCGAATTGACCGGCGGCATTTACTTTGGCGACAAAGAGCGGACAACAACGCCTGAGGGAGAAGTGGCGACGGATCTGTTGATTTATCACGAGTTCGAGATTGAGCGCATTGTTCGCTTGGCGTTTGAGATTGCACGCGGCCGGAAAAAACGGGTTACTTCGGTTGACAAAGCCAATGTTTTGGAAAGCTCCCGGCTCTGGCGGGAAGTGGTCAACCGGGTAGCCAAAGATTATCCTGATGTCCAGGTGGAGCACATGTTGGTCGATAACTGTGCGATGCAAATCATTCGCCGCCCCGCCACTTTTGATGTCATCGTGACGGAGAATATGTTTGGCGACATCTTAAGCGATGAAGCGGCGATTTTAACCGGATCGATCGGAATGTTGCCATCCGCAAGCCTGGGAGAAGGTACGATCGGTCTGTATGAGCCGGTTCATGGATCAGCACCGGATATCGCCGGGCAAGGCGTGGCCAATCCAGCCGCAGCGATCCTCTCCGCGGCATTGATGCTTCGTCACTCCTTCGGTTATGAGGCAGCCGCCGCCGCGGTTGAACAAGCGGTTCGCACCGTTTTCGAAAAAGGGGTGCGGACACCTGATTTGGCCAGCGAGAATCAACTGGCGGTCAGTACGGAGGAGTTCGGCGATCTCGTGGTTGAAGAGTTACGCCGGACGGAGTGGCCGATCGAGGAGACCGCCTGAAGACATGAATCCACGGCCCCCGCACTTCCCTGTCGTTCCCTTTGGCCCAAACGGAAAAGCGGGGGCCTTCTATTTTAAAATAGAAAATCTGTTGATCTGAAAATCGCTATTGCGGAAAAAGAAACGCCCCTGATTCCCATGAAGGAAGGGGCGTAAATTATGAACAGTTTCGTAGCAATTTATAGAAGTTTCTACTTTCATACAAACGATAAATAATAAAGTAGGAGATAAACCCGAACAGCGCTCCCAAAATGGACTGCCCGATCAGGACGTGCAATCCGCCGTGCAAAATGTCCCAAAGAATTTGCAAATTACCTGAAAAAATCTCGGTAAAAGAGTGATCTTCAAAATTCATCGTCCCGGTATTCACCGGGTAGATCCATTCGCCCAGTTTCTTGGAGATCGGGAGCATTATGACGGGTAAGAAGGTTAATTTCCCGATGATGTTGCCGATAATCGCTGCCGGAAGCGAACCTTTGCACAGGCGGACGATCGGGTAAAACAGGATATAGATCAGCGAACATGTGGGGATGACGATCATTTCCAAACCGAAACCAAGCGCAAACCCCAGCGATACTTTTTTCGCCCCGCCGGGTGAACGCAACAACTTGAGAAAATTAAAGCGAAAGGTCCTGCCCAGCCGTTTTATGCAATTATGCTTTCGTTTTGTTTTCATCATGGTTTCCCTCTCCCAAAAGAGCCCTGCCCACTTCGGAACGAATCAGCAAGGGGATTGGCTGCCGATTCGTTTCTCTATCTCTATTTTAGCTTTTATGGAACGATTGAAAAAATCCTTTTAATTCCAATGTTTGTGCTCCATATGATAGAACATTGCTTATTAATTTCATTATAAAGCAGACTCTCAGCTTATTTTTTCAAGTCTTTTACAATTTATTAAAAATCGGCCTCATGTGTGAATTCGGGGAAGGGAAGGCACGGAACGAACTCCATGCCTGAAACGGTTTTTAACGGACAAAAATCGGATTGCTTGGTTTACTTTCATTATGCAGCCGATCGAGGGCGGTGATTACATAGATTGCAGGTTTGTTTTCAGCCGTTCGGTCATCAAATGTTTGCAGGCCATTCCCGTTTTTTCTGACTGTGGCGATCAGGTTTTGCGGACGATTGAGACTGATCTCTTTTGCGCTGGAGAAACGATAGATGGCAAAGGCTGTGCTGTCCCCTTTCGACTGGTCCTTCCAAACCAGGTGAACAGCCGAACCGCTTTTGTTTTCCGCTTTTAACAGCTTCGGCTTCTTCGGTGGGTTGTCATCCAGCCACGGCATCGTCGGAATCAGTGCCGGATATTTGAATAAATCATTTTTCAGACGGTCCCGGAAACCGAGATAATTGGCCTTCACGTCTTTATAGCTGAAGAAAATACTTCCTTTTACCTCAGCAAACTGATTGTTGAAGAGCAGCTGGTTGGGCATTTCTTCCGGATCGTCCCAAGCTTCGGTGCTGTGGCCAATTTTATAGGCCGCTTGTCCGATATACAGGTGAACATTTTTGCCGTTTACCTCATGGGCCCACCAATCGACCAGTTTTTCGTAGGCAGCCGGAGCGTAGCCGAAATTCCAATAAATCTGCGGTGCGACATAATCGATCCATCCCTCGTTGATCCAGGTGCGGGTATCACAGTAAATCGAGTCATAACTTTGCAGACCGTTTGTATCGGAACCGGTCGGGTCGGTATTTTGATTGCGCCAGATGCCGAAAGGGGAAATCCCGAATTTTACATAAGGTTTTGCCTCTTTGATCGCATGGGAAAGTTGCTCTACCAATAAATTGACATTGTGGCGTCGCCAGTCCCCTTTATCGGGATAATCGGCTCCATACTTCTGATAAGTTGGGTCATCAGGAAAATCGATTCCGGAAACGGGATAGGGATAAAAGTAGTCATCAAAATGAACAGCATCAATATCATAATGGTTGACGACTTCCATCACGCTGTTGATAATGTAGGCTCGCACTTCGGGAAGACCGGGATCAAGGTAGAGCTTTCCGCCGTAGGATCGAACCCAGTCGGGGTGCAACCGTGCCACGTTGTTTGGCGCCAACTGGTCGGTTTCTGTATCCATGCTGACGCGATAAGGATTGAACCAGGCATGAAATTCCAGATTGCGCTTATGGGCTTCGCGAACCATGAAGTCGAGCGGATCATAACCGGGGTTTTTTCCCTGTGTACCGGTTAGGTATTTGGACCAGGGATTTAATTTGGAAGGGTAAAAAGCATCCGCGGTCGGGCGGATTTGCACCACAACGGCGTTCATATTCAGTTCCTTCGCTTCATTCAAGATTTGGATAAATTCCTGTTGCTGTTGTCCGATCGAGAGGCCCGGTGCGGAAGGCCAATCGATATTGGTGACAGAAGCAACCCACAGGGCCCTTAACTGTCGTTTTTTCCATGTGGTTTCCTGTGAGAGGGTGCCGTCGTTGTCCCCGGCACGGGCGGATGGAATGTTCGACGTAAGGAACAGGCTTCCTGTTAACAAAAAAGAAAGGAAAAAAACACCGGCTTTTCGCCAAAATGAACGGTTCCTCATGTGATTCCCCCTGCAAGAATCAATTTTCAATAAAATGTCTATTTAATTATAACAAAATATTTGGACAAATTGGTCGGGCAGAAACAAAAAGCGCCGTTGTCCAAAGAAGGGAACGGCGCTTTTTGCAGTGAAATTCAAATCATCAGTGAGCCGCCGGAAACGGAGGTATATCCCCCGGTGACAAAGCCGGTATCCGGGCTGGCAAAAAAGGCGATGGCATTTGCGACATCTTCCGGTTGGGCGATTCGGCGCATCGGGGTGAAGTTGGCCGCCATCTCTTTCCTCTCTTGGGGAATTTCCGCCGTTGCATCGGTATCCACCATTCCCGGGGCAACGATGTTGGCCGTAATGCCATGCGGCCCAACTTCACCGGCGACATAGCGAACAAACGCTTCCAAGCCGTTTTTGGCCACGCCGTGCGCGATAAAACCGGGTGATGTGCTGCGTGCCAAACCGCTGGAAACGTAGATGAGGCGGCCATATTTCTGTTTGATCATGTGGGGAAGGACCGCTTTCGTCAGCTCAAAAGCGGCGCGCAGCTCGTCGTTCACCTTTTGGGCGAAATCATCCCAGCTCATTTCCATGAGTGGTTGAATCGGAAAGGAGATGGAAGCGTTGTTGACCAGAATATCCACTTTGCCGTATGTAGAGATGGTTTGGTCGACCAGATGGCGAACCGCTTCCGGGTTTCTTACATCTGCCTGAATGGACGTTGCTTCTCCGCCCTGCCGGACAATCGACTCGACGACTGTATCAGCTGCCTGTCGGTTGTTGTGATAATTGACGATCACTTTTGCCCCGCGCCGGGCCAGCAGTTTGGCAGTGGCCGCACCAATGCCCCGGCTTCCTCCGGTAACGATGGCAACCTGATTGTTCATGGTGAGGTGCTCCTCTCTTTTTAAGAAATTCCGATTCTGTTTACCATTATTGCAACAGAGTATTTTCAATATTTTCCACCCTGTTTAAGATTCCCTGCAGATTCAGCCCTGTCACTTGATCTTTGTAGTTTGTCGGAAACCCGTCGATCGACACATGAATTGTCTGGTCATCCTGGGTTACCGTCTGTTTTAGCAGGTGATGAGAGGGGATCTGCAACAGAGCTTTTCCTTGACCGTTCAGTTGGATCGAATTGGGGACGAAAGGAAAAGAGTAAAAATCGGCATAAGGAGATTTTTTCAGAAACAGGATATATGTTTTGCCCATTTCCGGCTCGATATAAAGCGGATTGGTGATATGGATATTTTCATTTTCACGCAAACGATCCAATTGCAGGGTGTGTGATTGACCCACTTTAATTATATCTGCATCCAGCTCTCCTTTTAATACTTTGTTAACCTTGAAATTAAACAGTTTGACCTCGTTATAAACATCGGCTGCCGGCTTTGACGGATCTCGGGGGTTGCGGGCGCCGTTGATGCTTCCCGCCGCGCTTTGATAGGTACCCATGACAATGAGAGGGGATTGATGAATCATATCGTTCAGGTTGTTTTCCAAGGCGAGGTCCATATGCATATTCACCTGTGTTTCGCTGTTGAAACGGCTGCATCCGGCCATTAATACCAACAGAGAAAGAAGGGTTAAACAGAGGGGCCATTTGTGAAACATCATCCACACCTTCCTAATATAAGTTGTTCACCCCGTTAATATCATCGGTTTGGGGGATGTAAATCGAGTAGCGATCCCGGTCGATATTCATCAGCGCCGTCCAGTTGGTATGCGCCAATCCCAGTATATGTCCGATTTCATGCCCGGCCACGCTGCGGCCAAAATTGAGATCATTATTGGAATCATAAAATTTATTCATTTTAACGACCCAGTCGTCGGTACAGGAATCCAGTCCGGTCTCCCAGTAGGAATACCCGTAGTAATCATCGGTACTCGAATAATATGAATCAAAGACTCCGGAAGCGGATGGATTTTGCACGAATCGGCGCTTGTTCTGGGCGTTGTTCCAGTCGGTGACCGATTGGCTGATCGCTTCTTTGTGCGGCTCGGTGATGTTCCCGCCCCAGCGATAGTAGACGTAATAGTCATCGCAAAGTTGATCGCCGGTATAACTGAAGGCAAAGACAGATTGGGGCAAAAAAAAGAGATGGAAAAAGAGGACGAAGATAAGCGAACCGGATAAAAGATGCTTTTTCAAACCAAGTAAACCCCCTTTGTTTCTACGAATATCATTCAATATTATAAAATTAAGCGTTTTACTCAACAACCGAAAATCAGTAAATTAATTGTATGTTCTGGCGGCGGCATGGAAAAATAAGTTCGGATTAAAAAAGAAAAACCAGTCCCCGCGACCGACTTGCAGTGCGGGGGCTGATTGATCCATGTGCCTTATTTTTTGCAATCACAGTCCGGACATTTGCAATCAGGAGTACCGCATTTGTCACACTTGCTGGGATAAAGGGCATATGGTTTTTGCAAAAAAAACCACCTCCAGCGTTTAGCCTGAAAAAGAGCGAATTCAACAAAATTGAATTCACTACGCTACTATTTTAGTATAAAAATATTTGCAAGTAAATAAATGATTGGTAATATTGATAATTTTTTGCCTCCGAAAAAATACTCCCCCGGAATGTCAAAAAACCGGGGGAGAAGCATTATTTTGCCACCGGAGTCGGCTTGGTTTTGCTGTTGGAAAATGGTTGTTTTAATGCCGTTTTTTGACCGTTTTCCCACAGCTCTTCGATTTTTTGCAACTCCTCTGCGGTGAGCGGGGTTTTTTCCGGAGCGGTGGCAAATTCGCGCAAGTTCTCTTCGCTGGTGATATTCGGCAATACCGATTTGACTGCCGGACTGGCCAGACAGAAGAGAATGGCTGCCTGTCCGATGGTGCGGTCGGATTCTTTATACAAAAATCCCCAATCCTTGACTGCTTGCAAACCGGCTTGCATCCATTTTACCGGACGGTGGTTGCGATGGTCGGTTTTGTCAAAATGCTTGTCCGGATCGTAAGTTCCGTCAAGCAGACCGGATGCGTGGGGCACGCGGGAGATCAGGGCGCGATTTTGTTTCTCTGCCGCTTTGATCAGTTCGCGGGCAGGATCTTGTTCTATCAGGTTGTTGATGATTTGCACCATATCCATGCGTCCGCCTTCGATGGCTGCAAGCCCTTCATCCCGCCAGCCGATATCCGGGCCGAGCGCGACGCCGTAGGTCAGGATTTTTCCTTCTTCTTTCAGGCGTTCCAGCGTTTCGTAAACTTCGTCGCTGACGATTGCTTCCATCCGGGCGTTGTGAAGCTGGTAGATGTCGATGTAATCGGTTTTCAGACGCCGCAGGCTTTCCTCGCAGGATTTGCGGATGGACTCCTTATCCCAGCGTTGCGGCAATTCGCTGTGTCCGCCGTGACGGTCTCCGCGTTTGGCATAAATGTCATAGCCGAACTTGGTCGCGATCACGACTTTGTCGCGCAAACCGGAAAGGGCATCGGCCAGAATCGTTTCACCTTTTCCCTGACCGTATACATCGGCCGTGTCAAAAAAGGTGATGCCGTACTCTTCATATGCAGATCGCAATAATTTTTTTCCCAATTCCTCGTCCTTGACTCCCCACCACGGGGTAGCAACGGACCAGACACCAAAGCCCACTTCGGAAAGAGGGCGATCAATACCGGGCATAGAACGATATTTCATTGCAGATCCTCCTTTGATTCCAATTTTATTTTACCACTTGGCCTTTTGCCGTTTGCGGGCAGCCGTTACAATTTTGTGGAACCGCTCAGATACTGGCGAAAACGGCGGGCAGCTTCCGACGGCTCTCCGCTTTTGCTGATCGCAGAGATGACCGCGACACCATCTGCCCCCGCTTCCATCACTTGCGGCGTCCGTTCGGGCGTGATTCCTCCGATGCCGACGATCGGGAAATCGCTGCCGATTTGCCTGCGTATTTGTTGAATCGCATCCGGGCCGATCGGTTCGCCCGCGTCTTTTTTGCTGAGAGTGGAGTACATGGGGCCGACGCCGATATAATCAGCTCCGTCAAGCATGGCTTGCTCTGCCTCGGCAGGGGTTTCGGCCGATACGCCCAATATGCGGTCGGGCCCGATGATTTTTCGCACTTCAGAGGCTGGCAGATCTTCCTGACCGATATGTACACCATCTGCCTCCAAAATCAGAGCGAGATCGACCCGGTCATTGACCAGAAACGGGATGCCATGTTCCCGGCAAAGCCGGCGCAGCTTCTTGCCCAACAAAACCGTTTGGTGCATGTGCAGGCCCGAATTTTTCTCGCGATATTGAAAACAGGTGATTCCACCGTTGATTGCTTGTTCCAATACCCGGACGGGATCTTGGTGCGGGCAATCCTGACTGCCCATGATAAAGTAGAGTGATAACGAATTTTTTACGAAACTCATCGATTTTCCCTCCGGTGGCGATAGGCGAAATGATTGGTGGGTCCGTGTCCCCGGCCCAGATTCAACGGATGGCTGATCGCAGCGGTGATAAACTCTTTCGCCTGTTTTACCGCATCGTAAGTGGAAGCGCCCTTGGCCAGAAAAGCGGTAATCGCCGCAGAAAAGGTGCAGCCTGTCCCGTGTGTTTGCTTTGTGTCAAAGCGAGGTGCGCTGAGAACGGAGAATTCTTCTCCATCGTAATAAAGGTCATCAGCGGTACTCTCGTTTCCGTGCCCCCCTTTGATCACGACCGCTTTTGCCCCCCATTCAACAAACATGCGAGCTGCCTGACGACGGGAGTCCGGATCGGCTAAAGAAAGCCCTGTCAAAACTTCCGCTTCTGGCAAATTGGGCGTCACGACCGAAGCGAGGGGGATCAGTTCTTTTTTATAGACGATCCGTGCATCTTCATCAAGCAGAACATGGCCGCTGGTCGAAACCATCACAGGATCGACGACAAGGGGAAACAGACCAAATTCCCTGATTTTTTGGGCCACGGTTTTTACAATGTCCGCCGTGGCTAGCATTCCGGTTTTGGTGGCGTCAACCCCGAGGTCGGTTGCAACGGAATGAATCTGCTCTGCAGCGGCTTCGGGGGCAAGCGGGTATACTTTCTGCACACCCAGTGTATTTTGCGCCGTAATGGCGGTAATCGCGCTCATGCCGAAGGTTTCCAGTTCCTGAAACGTTTTGATATCCGCTTGGATTCCGGCTCCGCCCCCGCTGTCCGAACCGGCAATCGTTAAGGTTCGCGCAATCACTTGTTGTCCTCTCCTTCGTTTTCGGTAAAAATATCTGCTGCATCAAGAGTGTTGATTGCATGTTTGATCTTATAACTAACATAGCAAAACGCGATGAGATGCGCCACCTTACCTTTCGGGAAGCGGCACATGAAGCGGGATCGATTTTTGATGCAATCCGCTGAAATCCGTGATCCACACCTTGTATTCCGGCGGTGGTGAGTCAGGACCGGTCCGGTTCCAATTTATATCTTCCGTGAACAGCACCTGGTTTTTCTTGTGAAAAAAGACGGCACTGCCCGTTTCAGACCTCAGAAAAGAAATTCTCTTCGTTTCCTTCGTTTTCATATTCATCAGATATTGCTCGTACTTCGGCAATCCATCTTTTATTTCGGCAATTCCGGTGAATACCAGCCAGTTGCCGGAAGGGGACAATTCCACATCGTTTACGCTCGGATCTTCCCGTTTCCCCTTGGGCACGAGAAAGTGGGCTTTTTCCGGGTGGGCAATCGGGACAACCTTCAGCCGCGGAAGATCGTCGTCATCCGTTTGGCCCGTTACGTAGTAGAGTGTCTGGTCATCAGCTGAAACAGCTAAACTGCGCAGTTCATATTCTTTTTGCCGTGTCACCATTTCAAGTCCCGTTCCATCCGGATGAATGCGGAAAATATGATAGAGGACGGGACTCTCTGTGTCGGCGCTCAAATCGTAAGCCTTGGCGAAATAGAGATAACGGCCGTCCCGGGAAAAAGCGAGGTCGGTCACCAAGCCGTCGAGTTTGTCGGTCAGCGCCTTTAATCCGCTTCCATCACGGTTCATGATACAGAGGATTTGTTCGTTGTTCCCCCGCTTCCTGATCATGGCGATTTTCCTGCCGTCCGGAGAAAAAACCGGTTGCACAAAGGAGGAATCGGACGAAGGAGTCAAGCGCTTTATGTGTTTTCCGTGAAGGTCGGCGGTATAGACCGCTGCTGTCTGATCAAAAGCATAGGAAAATAAGAGCGTTTGGTCATCAGGTGACAAATCGACGTCCGGTTGCACCCCCTCGGTCAGCGGTCCCCATTCATCCGCACTGCATCCCGGAGCCAATATAAAAAGGAGCAGACAAAATCCAAGCCGGATGGTTCTCTTTAACAACATCTCGTCTTTCCTTTCTGTTCAATTTTTTCTCTGTCAGGATTATTCGGAGGTTACAATGAAGTTGGGGTATGATCGGGGAAAGTGAAGCCATCATGAACACAGATTGAATCTTCTATGAATTCCTTCTATAGAATTTCCAATTGATTTATTGTAACATTTATAAGGAGGTGTGAGGAAATGGCTAATCAGCATAAAAAGAAGAGTTCAGCAAGTACCATCACCATGATTACGATTTTGGTTCTTTTTCTCGCTGTGGGGATTTACGCGATTGTCGCGCCTTTGCTAAGTGACAAAGAGGATAAGGCGGCTGCGATTACATACACCGGAATGCCGCGGATCGGAAGTGCCCAGGCACCGGTGAAAATCATGGAATTCGGCGACTTTAACTGCCCGGTCTGCAAGCAGTTTCATGATGTGATCTATCCGCAGTTGAAAAAAGAATATATTGATACGGGAAAAGCGCAAATGTATTTTACCAGCCTCGAATTCCTCGGCCCCAATTCCGAGATAACGAGCCAAGCGGCAGAATCCGTTTACCGGCAAAACCCCGACGCTTTTTGGAAATTTTATGACGCTGTTTACTCAAATCAGGGAAAAGAAGATCAGAATTGGGCCACTCCCGACTTTATCGTCTCTTTGATCAAACAGAACATCCCTGAAGTGAACGCAGAACAGGTAAGGAAAGATCTGCAAAATAAAACATATGCGCAGCAGGTGAGAGCCCATAACCAATTTGCGCAAAAATTGGGATTCAATTCGGTTCCGACCATTTTCATCAATGGAAAAATGGTGGAAAATCCCTTTGACTACAACGACCTGAAAAAATTGATCAACGATGAACTGAACCAAAAGTGAGTGGGAAAAAGATGAAGAGGTTGTTAAATACGTACGGTATTTATTTTGCTTGGATAGTGGCGATTGTGGCAACCGGAGGTAGCCTCTTCTTCAGTGAAGTGCTTGGTTTCATCCCCTGTACATTATGCTGGGTGCAACGAATTTTTATGTACCCGCTGGTGATTCTGCTGGGAATTGCCTCCTATCGCACGGACCGGAATATCATTCCATATGTTTTGCCATTAACCATCATCGGTGGGTGTGTTTCCCTGTATCATTATCTGGAGCAAAAAGTGCCGGCTCTGGCGAAAGTGGCCTCCTGTCAGGTCGGAGTCCCTTGCACCCAGGAGTGGATTAACTGGCTTGGATTTATTACGATTCCGTTTTTGGCGCTCATCGCATTTATCCTGATTACTCTGTTTCTTTCCTTTGCCAGAACAGAAAGCGAATAATTGGGTGATGGGGGTTACCATCTGTCCAACCATCCAACCATTTTCTACATACATTAGTAGTGAACTGGATAAGAAAGGAGACAGATCGGTGCCATGAACAAACCCAAACTCAGGGATAAAAACCGCCAGATTACTCCGGTCCAGGCGTTGGATGCGAACCGCAACAAGCCAAAAACCAAGTTGACCAGCGTCTTTTTCGGCGGGTTTGGTTGGGCTTGGTGGATTGTAATCGCCGTTCTGGTGATTATTTTCTTGTTCTTTATCTTCTGGTGGTGGGGATTTGGCGGATTTGGCTGGGGAGGATTTGGCGGGGGATTTTGGTAAAAGATGGGCGGTATCATTTCTTGAGCCTTGTTCTTTTAAAAGGACGGGCTTTTTTTATTGGTTGAGTTTTGGGAAGAAGTGAGCTCGGCAGCCAGGATTTGAACTCACTTCTTGCTTTTCGCATTCAACTTTTGGGCAGGGAATTGTGCAGGGTTTGGATCATCGCCTTCCGGTCATTGGGGTTGCTGTTTTTCCAGATCACTTCAAAGAGAACCCCGAGCCCGGGCAGCAGTTTTTCCTCACCGCGCTGAATGGAATCAACCACAAGCTCTTGCAGTTCTTGTGTATTCATGGTATGAATGTTGTGGATTACTGCACCGCGAATGTCAAAATTCATCATCTGACCTCCTTTTTTAACTAGGATGTGCGGAAAAAAGGACTTTATCCGGAAATTGGATATGTTAGTTAAGGCTGATCGCAAAAATTGGCAGGCGATGCCGTTGATCGTCAGCGGCTGTGCCGGGAAACATTTTGATATGGCCCGGTGTGAGCACAAGGAGCGGTTTGGTTGTACGAGGGAATGGGCAGGGCCCGGGAGAATTTGAAGAAAAATCATAAAACAGGAAGGAACAAGGCGCAGAAGAATGACAAAAATCCGGTTGATTACTTCACAGGCAAATGAACAGGTGAAACAATGGCAAAAGTTGAAAACAAAAAAAGGGAGATTACAGCAAGGGGCTTTGCTGATCGAGGGCGAACATTTAATGGAGGAAGCGCTTAAGGCCGGAATTCCCTTTTTCGCGGTGCTGCTGGAGCAGGGAAAAACCGGTATCACAGAGCCGCTTCTTCACCGTTTTCGGGAACGGGTTCCCGTCTATGAATTGGCTCCTCCCCTTTTTCGCCGCTTGGTTGAAACGGAAACCCCCCAGGGGATTGCCGCGGTTATTCGTCTTCCCGAGTGGTCGCCGGATGAGCTCTTAGCCCGGCAAAAGCAAGAGGCCACCTATCTGCTCCTCGATGCGATCCAAGATCCGGGCAACTTGGGAACGATCATCCGTACGGCCAAAGCGGCGGGAGTCGATGGGATTCTGCTGGGCAAAGGAACGGTTGATCCTTTTAACTCCAAAGCGGTTCGTGCCGCCATGGGCTCCATCTTTCGCATTCCGCTGGTGCAGGCGGATCTGGCTGAGGCGATTGGTATGCTTGGCGAACAGGGGGTGACGGTCGTGGGGACGACACCGCATGCCGGTGTGTATCATTTCGATTATCCCTATCCCAAACGGGTGGCGATTTTATTGGGCAACGAAGGCCGTGGAGTTCACCCTGATTTGCTGGCCCGTGCCGATGTGCAAGTCAAAATCCCCATGCCAGGGCAAACGGAATCGTTAAATGTCTCCTCTGTGGGAGCGATTCTCCTTTTTGAACGCGTGCGTCAGCAATATCAGCATAAGTAGAGGTTGCTGGCTCGCATATGTTCGCTTATAATAATAAAATAATTTTCAGATGGATAATTATTATATTGGCATGGCGATGATGGAGAGGAGTAAGCAGTACGTCCTTGACCAGGGAGAAAGTGCCGTGACTGGAAGCACTTTCAGGAAACGGCTGCCGAAGTTCGCTCTGGAGCTGTCCTTTGAACCAGACGGAATGTCTACAGTAGAGGGAACCGGTGTTGACCGTTATTTCAGTCCAAGAGGAAAAGGAAGGGACTTTCCCTTTTCTTTTCAACAAGGGTGGTACCGCGGAATCTCTCGTCCCTTATGGGAACGGGATTTTTTTATTTTTTGAATCGCATGTCAGGTCGTGGGCCCCCTGGTTTTACTTAACTTTCAGCCTTGGGATGTGAAAATGCAGCTTTGTGTCCCGGGGTTGTGCCGAAAAAAATGAGAGTTTGATGAGAAAGGAGCGTTTTTCATGCGCGAGCGATTGGAAGCTTTGAGCAGTGAGGCGGCTCTGGCGATTCAACAGGTGACTACGCTGGAAGAATTGCGGGAGCTGAAGGTGAAGTATTTGGGAAAAAAAGGGGAACTGACCGGCGTGTTGCGCGGGATGGGCAGTTTGTCGCCCGAAGAGCGCCCGGTGATCGGGAGTTTGGCCAACGAAATCCGCAATCACCTGGATCAGTTGATAACGGGAAAAGAAGCGGCTTTGCAGGCGGCAGCCCTTGAAGAGCAACTGGCAAAAGAGACAATCGACGTCACGCTTCCGGGCGTGAAACGAAATGTTGGTTCGCTTCATCCCCTTCATTTGATCATTGAAAAAATTGAGGATATTTT
The DNA here is from genome assembly GCF_016055105.1 of Thermoactinomyces sp. CICC 10523. Classification (NCBI taxonomy): domain Bacteria; kingdom Bacillati; phylum Bacillota; class Bacilli; order Caryophanales; family Thermoactinomycetaceae; genus Thermoactinomyces; species Thermoactinomyces sp. CICC 10523. Next base: position 58,550 of record NZ_JAECVX010000003.1, on the reverse strand, counting down.
TGTCGGCATGGGATTTGAAGTCGCTGAAGGACCCGAAGTGGAAACGGATAAATACAACTTTGAAGCATTGAACATGCCGCAGGAACACCCGGCACGCGACATGCAGGATTCATTCTACATCACGCCGGAACTGCTGCTGCGCACGCACACTTCCTCAGTTCAGGTGAGGACCTTGGAAAAGAAAGAAGGATATGTTCCGGTGCGGATCATCTGCCCGGGCAAAGTGTATCGCCGCGATGACGATGATGCCACCCACTCTCACCAATTTACCCAGATCGAGGGTCTGGTTGTTGACCGCGGGGTTTCGATGAGTGAGCTCAATGGCGTCCTGTTGTCGTTTATTGAAAAAATCTTTGGCGAAGGAACCGAAATGCGCTTGCGCCCGAGCTATTTCCCGTTTACCGAACCAAGCGTGGAAGTGGATATCTATCACCCGGAAAAAGGATGGATCGAAATTCTGGGTGCCGGAATGGTTCATCCGCGCGTCCTGGAAAAAGCGGGGTACAACCCGGAACGCTATTCCGGTTTTGCCTTTGGCATGGGAGTTGAGCGAATTGCCATGCTGAAGTACGACATTGATGATATTCGCCATTTTTACAACAATGATTTGCGTTTCCTGCGTCAATTCAAAACGGTGTGAGAGGAGTGTTCAAGTATCATGCTTGTATCTTATGAATGGCTGTCCCAGTATGTGGATCTGGAAGGCATTACGCCGGAGGATATTGCAGAAGAATTGAACCGTACCGGGATCGAAGTGGAAGTGATCTATACGCGTGATCCCGGAGTCAGCGGTGTGGTCATCGGAGAGGTTTTATCCGTCGAGCCCCATCCCCATGCGGACCGCCTCAAAGTCTGCATGGTGAATGTCGGCAAAGGGCAGATATTGCAAATTGTCTGCGGGGCGAAAAACGTCGCAGCCGGACAACGCGTTCCCGTCGCCCTCGTCGGTGCGAAATTGCCGGGCGGTGTTCATATTAAAAAAGCAGAGTTGCGCGGAATCGAATCGAACGGGATGATCTGCTCAGCGAAGGAACTGGGCTTCCCGGAAAAAGTGCTGATGAAAGAGCAGACGGAAGGAATTCTTGTCCTGGAAAAAGAAGCACCGGTCGGCGGGGATATTAAAGAGTACTTGGGCATGAATGACCAGGTGATCGAATTGCAGCTGACGCCCAATCGTTCCGATTGTCTCGGGATGGTCGGTGTCGCCTATGAAATCGCCGCCATCTTTGACCGGGAACTGCGCCTGCCGATGATTACCGAAACGGCGCCGCAATATGACTCTCCCGTGAATGTTTACATTGAATCGGAAGAAGACTGCCCGTTTTATGCCGTCCAGGTTGTGCATAATCTGCAGGTGGGCCCGTCCCCGCAGTGGATGCAGAACCGGCTCATCTCTGCCGGAATCCGTCCGATCAACAACATTGTCGACATCACCAACTATGTGATGCTGGAAATGGGGCAGCCGCTTCATGCTTTTGATTATGACCGGATCGGCGGAGGCCAGATTGTGGTCCGGCGCGCACAGGAAGGGGAGCAAATCACCACGCTGGATGGAACGGTGAGAACCTGCGACCCGGAAATGCTTCTGATCACCAATGGGGAAGAGCCGCTGGCCGTTGCCGGTGTAATGGGCGGAGAGTCTTCGGAAGTGACCGGGCAGACCGTTTCCGTCCTCATTGAATCAGCTTTCTTCGACCCGATGCTGGTCCGCCAGGGAGCGCGCAAATTAGCCATGCGCACGGAGGCGAGCGCCCGGTTTGAAAAAGGAGTTGACCCGGAACAAATCGTGCCGGCCCTCAATCGTGCCGTCCAGTTGTTGTGCCAGTTGGCCGGAGGCGTTGCCGGTTCGGAGCCGGTTGTGCACAAAGTGGGTGACATCGATGACATTATTGTCGAATTGAGGCACGAGCGGCTGGTCAACCTGCTGGGAGTGCAAATCAGCCAGCCCGAGGTGTTGGATATTTTCCGCCGCTTGCGTTTCCCTGTACGTATGGATGACGGGCTGTATGAGGTTCAGGTGCCGACCCGACGCCCTGATGTGATGATCGAAGTCGATCTGATTGAAGAAGTGGCGAGGATTTTCGGGTATGATCGGATCCCGACCACTTTGCCGTGGGGACAGCAACCGCCGGGCGGTTTGACCAGGGAGCAAAAATTGCGCCGCACCATCCGCCATACGCTCCGCAACATGGGGCTTCATGAGGTCTTGACCTACAGCTTGACCTCCGAGCAAACGGAAGCGGAAGTGGAATCGCTCGAGCCGCAAGCACGGCCGATTCATTTGGCGATGCCGATGAGCAGCGAGCATGCGATTTTGCGTACGACTTTGCTTCCGCAACTGATTGAAACGGCTGCCTACAATATCAATCGCGGAAATGACCGGGTTTCCATCTTTGAATTGGGCCGGACCTATCTCACGTCAGAAGAGCAATTGGAGCAACTCCCGCTGGAACGCTATGAACTGGCCGGCGTGGTTACGGGCAAAAAAGAGCCGTCCATCTGGAAAGAGAAAGAGCTTCCCGCCGGAGATTTCTATGAAGTGAAAGGGATGCTGGAAGCATTGTTCACCCGTCTCGGCGTTTACGGAGTTGAATTCCGCGCTGCCCGGCCAAAAGGGTTCCACCCCGGCAGAACGGCAGAAATGGTGATCGAGGAGCAGGTGATCGGGATTTTGGGTGAAATCCATCCACAGCTGGCCCGGAAATATGATCTCGAACATCCGGTCGCCTTCCAGATTGATGTGGAAAAACTGCTGTCGGCCATTGATGAAGAAATCATCTATGAACCGATTCCCCGTTATCCGGCAGTAACCCGTGATTTGGCTGTCATCGTTGACGAAAACGTGCCCGTAGGGGAGCTGGAAGAAGGAATTTGGGAAGAGGCTGGAGAACTTCTTCAATCTGTATCCTTGTTTGATGTGTTTACAGGAGAGCAAATTGGGGAAGGAAAGAAAAGTGTAGCCTTTTCATTGGTGTACCGCGCTTCAAACCGAACATTGACCGATGAAGAAGTAAATCGGGTGCATGATTCGGTTGTCGCGTTCCTCTCTTCTGCATTTGGTGCGAAGCTGAGACAATAACATCGAAGGGCTGTCGATTCCTGCCCTGACCGTAACCTTCACTCGGTGAGGGAGGCGCTGCAAAATGAAAAACAAATTGACTGTGGAGATTTACGGTCAGCAGTATCATTTGACCGGAAAAGCGAGCCCTGGTCATATGCGCCAGGTGGCTGGCCATGTTGATGAAAAGATGAGGCAGATCGCCGATAACAATCCGCGTCTGGATGCCACGAAACTGGCTGTTTTGTCTGCCGTCAATATTGCGGATGATTATCTTAAGCTGAAACAAGAATATGATGAAATCATGCATCTGATTGAAGATGAGCAACCTTGAGGAGGACTTGTCATTGAACTTGTTTGATTGGATCTTAATACTCCTTCTCATCGGTGCGTTATTTCAGGGGTATCAGCGGGGGCTGGTATTGCAGCTGGCCTCGCTGATCACCTATTTTGCATCTTTGTGGGTGGCGTACAAATTTACCGATGAGCTGGCACCTGAATTGAGCAAATTGTGGCAGATGCCCGATTCGGTTCATAACGGGTGGCTTTCGCTCCTGCCGATGGAAAAAATGATTTACTCTGCCATGGCATTTTTCCTTTTGTTCGTGGGAACGAAATTCGTTTTGTCCATCGCGGTTTCCGTGATCAATCAAGTGGCGAAATTGCCGGTTCTGTCTCTGTTCAACCGTTCCGGCGGAGTATTGTTCGCTTTTGTAAAAACGTTCGTCGTCATCGTGGTGGTCGTGAATATTCTTCATGTCCTGCCATGGGCACCGGGGCAGAATGCCGTCAAATCATCGGCCCTGGCCCAAACCTGTCTGAAGATCACACCGGATTTGACAAAAGAAGTGCAGAATTTGCTGCATGGTTCCCATCAGACGTGAAAAATCGGGGCTACGGAAAACGTAGCCTCTTTTTTGTGAGGAGCGTGATGCAATGCATAACAAACAAATAGCCGCCGCTTTGCTTGAACTGGCCGACCTGCTGGAAATCAGCGGGGAGAATGCCTTCAAGGTGAATGCCTACCGCCGTGCCTCCCGAACGGTGGAAAACTGCCGGTTTCCGATTGCAAAACAATTGGATCGCCTGGAAGAACTGCCGGGGATTGGAAAAGGGACGGCCGGGGTGATTGAGGAACTGGTTGCCGCCGGATCGATCGGCATGCTTGAAGAGCTGAAAAGCACATTGCCGCCAGGTCTTCCGGAACTTCTCAAACTTCCGGGGCTCGGCCCGCGATCGGTTCACACGCTTTATAAGGAACTGGACATTAAAAACATGGACGAATTGAAAGAAGCGGCGGAAAAGCAAAAAATTCGTTCTCTGCCGGGATTCGGCCCTAAAAAGGAGCAGAAGATCCTGGAGGCGATCGCCCAGGTGCAGAACAGGCCGGAACGCCGTTTGCTGCATGAGGCGCTCTTTGTTGCCAGCCATTTGGCCGAACAGCTCAAGGATGAGGAAGAAGTCCTGAAAATGGAACTGGCGGGGAGCCTCCGCCGGAGAAAAGAGACAATCAAGGATATCGATTTTGTCATCGCCACCGTCTCTCCCGTGGAACTGGGGAGGAAAATCGTCCGCTTGCCCGTCGTGACAGAGATCATCGGTCAGGGAGAAACCAAGGTGAGCGTGCGGGTAAATGTGGAGGGAATCGAAATGGGAGCCGATTTCCGGCTGGTGACACCGGCTCAATTTGCCAGCGCCCTTCATCATTTTACCGGTTCCAAAGAACACAATGTCCGCATTCGCCAACGGGCCAAAAAATATGGCCTGAAAGTGAGCGAATACGGGATTTTTAACAGCGAAACGGATGAAACGATGACGTTTGCCGACGAGCGGGAGTTTTTTGCCGCCCTGGATCTGCCCTGGATCGCCCCGGAACTGCGCGAGGACCGGGGCGAGATGGAGCGGGCTGAGCAGGACAATCTGCCCGGGCTGATCCGTCCGGAAGAGATTCGCGGGGATTTGCATATGCACACCCTGTACAGCGACGGAGCCGACAGCATTAAAAACATGGCGTTGGCAGCCAAGGCGAGAGGATACGAGTATATTGCCATCACCGACCATTCAGTATCGCTGAAAGTGGCCGGCGGGCTGTCGGTGGAGGAATTGATGGAACAGTGGGCGGAGATTGAGCGGATCAATGCCGAACTGGAGGGCATCGTGATATTAAAAGGGGTGGAAATGGATATTTTACCGGATGGGCGTCTTGATTATCCTGATGAAATCCTGGCCCGGATGGATTTTGTCATTGCCTCGATCCACAGCCGGTTTAACCAGGACGAGGAAGCAATGACCAAACGCATCATCCAGGCCATGGAAAATCCGTACGTCAACATGATCGCCCATCCGACGGGGCGCCTTCTCCTGCGGCGCGACCCTTATTCCGTGGATGTCGACCGCATTTTTCAGGCGGCAAAGGAGACAGGCACGATTTTGGAACTGAACAGCAACCCGCACCGCCTCGATTTAAACGACGAGCTTATAAAAAAAGCAAAAGAAGAGTACGGACTCACCTTTGCCATTAACACCGATGCCCATTCCACCGCAGAGCTGGGCAATATCGCCTATGGAGTGGCCACCGCCCGGCGGGGTTGGCTGGAACCGAAAGATGTGCTGAACACGTTGCCGTTACATGAACTCTTGCAACGCTTGAAACAAAAGACAGGGAAATCGAAAGCCGAAAATGGGAAGTAGCTGATCATGTCCCGCTTGGGATGACCCCGGTTAAAAAGGGATGGACGATTTAATGTTGTGTTTTCATGGCAGTCTCACATGTCACTGATCATCGGAAACCGTCCACGGGCGTCGTTCCTTATCAAAGGGTTTCCGTATGATTTGCGGGAAAGGTAAGCATAATAACGGAAAATACCAACCTGGAAAGGGTTGTTTTTCCGTATGCGAAACCGAACTTTTATCAAAATCGCGCTCCTTCTTTTGGCGGTCGTTTTGGTGGCGGTTACCGGCATCCACACGGATCTGTGGGCGCAGACGGCCGCCAAGGCAAATCCGGTTCCAGCCTTTGGCTCCGGGATTTTGAAGCAGGGTTCTTCCGGAAAAGATGTACTGGAACTGCAGGGCCGTTTGAAATTGCTGGGCTACTATACGGGCCCGGTGGATGGCGTGTTTGGTAACCGAACCTACCGGGCCGTCCGTCTGTTCCAGTATGCCTTTGGCATGAAAATCGACGGGATCGTCGGCCCCAAAACGAAACTTCGCCTGTGGAAGGCAACCAAGCATTGGACACCGGAGATGACGAAAGAGAAGCCCAAAGGGCCGGTGCTCAAACGCGGGGCGCGCGGCGGGGGAGTCTGGGAACTGCAAGGGCGACTCGGGTTTCTCGGCTTTTATACAGGGAAAATTGACGGTGTTTACGGCAATCGGACTTATCACGCCGTTCGCCTGTTTCAATACCGTTTTGGGATGAAAATCGACGGGATCGCCGGTCCGGAAACGATGGCGAAGCTGCGCAAGGCAACCAGGAACTATGCTCCGAAAAAAGCCAGGAAGGCGTTCACGCTGCCCAAAAGCAGTCACGGATTTAGTAAGAGCGACATCAATCTGTTGGCACGGGCCGTTTACGCCGAAGGCCGGGGCGAGCCTTATGTCGGCCAGGTGGCGATTGCTGCGGTTATTTTAAACCGGGTTGACAGCTCCCAATTTCCCAATACGGTTCCGGGGATTATTTATCAGCCGTTGGCATTTGAGTCAGTGGCTGACGGGCAGATCTGGATGGAACCGGATGAAACCGCACGCAAGGCTGTAATGGATGCGATCAATGGCTGGGATCCCTCGGGCGGAGCTTTGTATTATTTCAACCCTGCTCGTTCCACATCCAAATGGATTTGGAGCCGGCCGATCATCAAGAGAATCGGAAAACATGTCTTCTGCAAATAACCGAATCCTTCCCGCAGGGATTCGGTTTTTCCGTTTGCAGTCGTGCTATAATAGAAAGGGATTTTTTTATTAAAGAGGAGATGTCGGCGTGGAACAATGGACGCTGAATTCGTTGGAATATGATGAAGTAAAAGAGATTGTTAAAAGCCATGCGGCGACGAGCCTCGGCAAGGCAAAAGTCGAGGCGATGGTTCCCTCGGATCAATGGGAAGAAGTGAAGCGCCGTTTGGCGGAGACGCAGGAGGGGATGGATCTTCTCCGTTTAAAAGGGGATATTCCGCTCGGCGGTGTGCGCGACATTCGTGCCAGTTTGCGCCGTGCGGCTCTGGGCGGATTGTTGAATGAAGCGGAGTGCCTGGAGATTGCCAGCACGGTTTCCGCCGGAAGAAAAGTGAAGTCGCTGTTGCGGCAACTGGAAGAGGAAACGGCCGAACTCCCTTTGCTCAGGGAACTGACGGAGAGCATAGAAAGCTTGGATCATTTGGAAAAGGAAATCCTCGCCTGCATTGATGATCAGGGGATGGTGAAGGATCAGGCCAGCCCGGAGTTGCGGAGAATCCGTCAGCAGATGGGGGACGTGCGCGGGCAAATTCAGTCGACGTTAAATAACATGATCCGAAGTGCCCACTATCAGAAAATGATGCAGGAACCGATCATCACTCAGCGCTTTGATCGCTATGTGATTCCGGTGAAGCAGGAGTACCGGGCGCAATTTGGCGGGATTATCCATGATCAATCAGCTTCCGGAGCCACGCTGTTCATTGAGCCGGAAGCGGTGGTGAAATTGAACAACCGCTTGCGTGAACTGGAGTTGTCGGAGCAGAAAGAAGTGGATCGCGTGCTCGGTCTCCTGACAGCCAAGGTGCAGGAAGAGGCTGAGCATCTGCAAGCGAATGTGGCCGCCCTGGCTGAACTTGACTTGATCGCGGCCCGGGCCCGGTTCGGTTATCAGATGAAAGCGGTCTGTCCGCAGCTTTCGACCGATCAGACGTTGCGCCTGAAAAAAGCGCGCCACCCCTTGATTTCGCCGGAAGAGGTCGTTCCGATCGATATTGAGATGGGGAAACGATACCGGTCTGTCATCATTACGGGACCGAACACCGGCGGGAAAACAGTGACGCTGAAAACGGTAGGCTTGTTTGCGCTGATGGTGCAGTCGGGAATTCCGATTCCGGCGGAAGAAGAGAGCACGATGCCCGTCTTCAGCGGAGTATTTGCCGATATCGGAGACGAACAAAGCATTGAGCAAAGCTTGAGCACCTTTTCGGGACACCTGCGGAATATTATCCGCATTTTAAAGCGAATCGATGAGGGAAGTTTGGTCTTATTTGACGAACTGGGAGCAGGGACCGACCCGACCGAAGGGGCTGCACTGGCCATCGCCATTCTGGAGCATGTCATTTCCCGTGGCTCTTTGGTCATTGCCACCACCCATTACAGCGAATTGAAATTGTTTGCCCATACGCATCCACAAGCAGTCAATGCCAGCGTTGAATTTGATGTGGAGACATTGAGGCCGACTTACCGTCTGCTCGTCGGTGTTCCCGGGCGAAGCAATGCGTTTCTGATCTCAAAACGGCTCGGATTGCCGGAAGAATTGATCCAAGTGGCGAAACAGCATCTTTCCAGCGAGGAAAACCGGTTGGAAGAGATGATCAGCAGCCTCACCGCGGAAAGAAAAGCAGCGGAAGAGGAACGGATCAAAGCCGCGGAGTTGCACCGGGAAGCGGAAGCGCTGTATGAGGATATGCGCCGGCAGCTGGATCAGTGGGAAGAAGAGAAGGCGAAAATCAAGGAGAAAGCGCGCATGGAGGCGCGGGAAATCGTGCGCACGGCCCAGCGCGAAGCAGAAGCGGTGTTGAAAGAGTTGCGCGAATGGGCGAAACAGAAACCGCAAGATATCAAGGAACATCAATTGATTGAAGCGAAAAAAAGGCTGGATCAGGCTGTTCCGGACTGGGAGTTGCCCAAAAAAACGAAGAAGGCAGCCGGAAAATCCCGAAAAATCGAGGTCGGTGACGAGGTGACGGTGCTCTCGATCAATCAGACCGGAACAGTGGTGGAAGTGCTGGATAACGATGAATTTCAGGTGCAGATCGGCTTTTTGAAAATGAAAATTCACCGCGACGGCCTCGAGAAGCGGGCGTCAGCCAAACCCGCTCCCGCTGTCAAAATCAAATCAACCGTGAAACGCTCAAGAACCGATGTAAAACCGGAACTTGATTTGCGCGGGAAAATGGTGGAAGAAGCCATCCTGGAAATTGACAGCTATCTGGATAAAGCCCTCCTCGCAGGATATAAACAGGTTTCGCTGATTCACGGGAAAGGGACCGGCGCACTTCGCACCGGCGTACAGGAGTTTTTGCGGAAACATCGCAGTGTGAAAGGATTCCGCCTCGGAGCCCACGGCGAAGGAGGTTCGGGCGTAACCATCGTGGAATTGCGCTGACTACCGGTGAGCAGTGGAGGTTTTCTATGCAATATCTGCCGCGGATTTTAGGAACGATCGCCGTACTGTTTTTTGTGGTCGGACTTGTCTGGTTTCTGCTTTATGCCAGGTGATTTTCGTTTATCATAAAAAAACCAGCCGCCCGGGTTCAAGCGGGGGCTGGTTTTTTTGCGGGCAATTTTTTGGATTAATAATTTACAGCTTTATAAGCATTGATTCTGCCGTAGGTAAAGTAAGTACCCGTGCCGGAGATCCGGTCGGCGGTGTTTTCAATGGCTGCGCGGATTTGCGAATTGCTTCTGCCTTGGGAGGCGAGCAGACCAGCAAGACCAGCCACATGGGGGGTGGCCATCGAAGTGCCGCTCAGGGTTTGATAAGTGCTGCCGAGATAGGTTGAGAAGATGCTGGAGCCGGGAGCGGCAACATCAACCCAGCTGCCGTAGTTGGAGAAATAAGAGAGTCTGTCGGAGGAATCGGTCGATGCTACGGCGATGGCATTGCTGTAGTAAGCCGGGTAGCTCGGAGCAGAAGTGCTTTCATTACCGGCCGCAGCCACGACAACGGCTCCTTTGCTCCAAGCATAGTTCACCGCATTTTGCAAAGTGGAGGTACCGGCAGAACCGCCAAGGCTCAGGCTGATGACTTTTGCTCCTTGATCGGCAGCATATTGGATTCCGTTGGCGACATTGGCCAATGTGCCGCTGCCGTTAGCATCCAGAACACGAACTGCCAGAATGCTCACATTGGGCGCGATACCGGCAATCCCTCTGCTGTTGTTGGTTACAGCGGCGGCAATCCCGGCGCAGTGGGTTCCGTGCCCGTTTTGGTCATAAGGATCAGAATCGTTATTGACAAAGTCATATCCTTTGATCACCTTGCCGCTCAAATCTGGATGGTCGTATTGCACTCCGGTGTCAACGATAGCGATTTTTACGGAGCTGCTGCCTCTGGTGACATCCCAGGCTTGCGGAGCCTGAATTTTTTGCGGGCCCCATTGCTGGCTGCTGAAATAGGTGTCATTCGGAGTCCATTCTGCATGGAAATAGTAGTTTGGTTCTGCATATTGTACATTGGGGTTTGCTTTATATTTTTTGATCATGTCCTGAATGGAGGTATTTTTGTCGAACTTGACAACTTGCCAGCCGTATTTTGATGATTCGACCACTTTTGCTCCAAGCTGGTCACTGAGCGATTCGACGGAAGCGGTATTAACGCCCGGCTTGAATTTGACGATTAACTCCCCGGGAACATAATTTGTTGGATGGGCAGGGCTTGCGAAAATGGACGAAGGAACAATGAGCAGCGCCAACATCAACAAAGCTGCCACTACACTCAAGATGCGTTTCATACGGCACTCTCCTTTTTGATGAATTCAACGCCAATTCCGATCATTCAGACATATAACAGTAAGATACTTTATTCTTATCCGGCAACCCTCCTTTTGCATGATCTATTTATTCATTCTCTTTTCAAATGAAAATTCCTCCCTTATTTCTTAAATAATATAAATATTTCAAACTAAACAAAAATAATTCATCATTATAAATGTAGAATTTTGATCCGAATCCGTATATCATATAAAGAGTGGATTGCCAGTTTATTGATTATTTTCCATTAAGAAGGGAAATTTTCTTGATGGCTGATCCTGCGACCGTCGGTGTTCGTTTTCTGAAATTACAGGATGAGAATAGAAGTTATTACCGGTGAAATCAGCTGTTTTTCATTTTTCATTAGTGTTGCAGGATTTTATGAAGAGGTTTTTGAAAGCGATTGGAATTTGTTTTCTGTCATGCAAGGCGGGCAAAAGTCCGGTGGCAGGGGGATGAAAAAAAGAAGCCTTTCCGGGAAAAAGGCTTCGGCATGCGCTCGTTACTTCCTATCCTTTTTATGGCTCAGTCATTGCGGATCTATTTTTAATTTTCTCATTTCGTTTTGCAGATGTGTGAGATAAGCCAGTGTATCCCTCTTTCGCTCGGGGGTATACTTCTCAGGATGGGAATTCATTTCATCCAAAAGGCGCTTGGCGCGGTCAAAACTGGCTTCAAGCAAACGATAGTAACTTTTTTTGGCAGGAATGCCGGCCGAAGTGATCGTGCTCATATATATCGCTCCCTGATTCAGACAGTTCTCACATCTAATATCATACCAAACTTGTTAAGTTTAGGGAATCGTGCTGTTAATAAAACATTCACGAATGCCCGCTGCTTTTTCCGGTTTACAAAGCCGGGGGTTGCGTTATAATGGGCAATGATTATTAGAAGAAGAGTGAGGCCCCATGAAGATTGGATATCGTGTGATCAAAACAGTAATCGGGATGCCTTTGGCGATGGGGTTGGCGGAATGGATGGGACTTCAATTTTATGTTTCCGCCGGCATGCTGACCATCCTCTGTATCCAGCCGACCAAGAAGCGTTCGTACCAAACGGCATGGGAACGGCTGGCGGCATGTTTTATCGCCATGGGCTTGTCGTTTGCCATCTTTGAGACCATCGGCTACCATCTGTTCAGTTTGTCTGTTCTCCTGTTTATCCTGATCCCGTTGCTCGTCTTTCTCAACCTGAAGGATGGGATTACCACCAGCATGGTCATCATTTTGCATTTTTTTCTGTTAAAGAATATCGATCTCAAAACAATTTTTAATGAAACCATGCTCCTGATCATCGGGATCGGAACAGCAGTTTTGGTAAATATGCACATGCCCAATGTCGAGAAGGATCTTGAGCGCATCCGCAAAGAGATTGAGCAGAACTTTAAAACGATTTTAAAGGAATTTGCCAGTTATTTGCGTAACGGCAACAGCGACTGGGACGGAAAAGAGATTACCGAAACATCCGATATGCTCAAACAAGCGAAAGAATTGGCCTTGAAGGATATTGAAAATCGCCTGAACGATGCTAACTACAGTTATTACCGTTACTTTGAAATGCGCGGAAAGCAATTTGAGATTTTGGAGCGGATCGCGCCTACGGTTTCTTCCTTAAACACCTGCTGTGTCCAGGGGTATATCATCGCCCATTTCCTCGATAAACTCTCCGATGCAGTGCACCCGGGGAATACGGCGCATCTCTTTTTGGAAGAGCTTGAACAGATGCGCGCGGAATTTAAAAAGTCCCCTTTGCCCGTCACCCGGGAAGAATTTGAAACGCGCGCTGCTTTGTTGCACTTTCTCAATGAGATGCGACGCTATTTGCTTATCAAGCGGGATCTGCACAAGGAAGCATTAAAACCTTCAGGACGGAAAGGGAAGCCTTTTATGCTGCGGAAACTGTTGCCTCGATGGCTCAAGAGCGGATGAACCAAGCGGGAGCGGAAAAATGCTCCTGCTTTTTTATATAAAAACGGTGGACGCATACGGGTCCGAATAATAAAATATTTTTGAATATGATTAAATTGGGGGATGAATGATTGGTTAAATCGAAAAAGCTTCGCTTGTGGGCGATGGTCGCGTTTCTGTCGGTGTTCATGTTGAGCATTCCGCTGGCGATGGCTGAACCCGGGCATCAACCGGAAATGTTAACCGTTTCGGTTGCCAAACAAATTGCTGATCAATATTTAAAAGAACACGCAAGTTCGTATCATCTGAAGTCAGATTTATCCGAATTGAAATATTCAACCACGATTACAACCCCTTTGGCGGATTATGTCAGATACCAACAGGTCATCGGCAACCATCCTGTGTTTACGAACCAGGTGGTCGTGACGGTCAGCCGGGCGGGCAAAGTGCAACTGGTCGTATCCGATTTTAAACCGGCGCGGGAAGTGCAAAAAATCCCGTCCAAGCAAATTTCCCAGGAAGAAAGAACAGACCGGGCGTTTGAACAGATCGGTGCCAAAGATAAAGAAACCTGGGGACCGACGAAACAAGAATTCGGCTATCTCGTGCAAGACGGACAGGCGATTCCGGTTTACCGCGTCGTCGTCCATTCCGTCAACCCGTTTGGAGCATGGGAGACCTATTTGCGAGCCGGCGACGGCAAGCTGTTGGCAAAAAGGGATTTGAACCGGCATGCCACCGGCTCCGGCAAAGTTTTTCTGCCCAACCCGGTAGAGACAGCGCGGTCCGTTTCCGGTCTTTCTGATCGGAACGATGCCGACTCCCCGGCGCTGGATGCACAATTGAAACCCGTGATTCTCCAGGGGCTGGACGGATCCGGCAACTTAAAAGGCCAGTTTGTGAACATTCAATCGCGATCAAAAACATTTTCTCAAACTCTTACCTTTAATTATACCCGGAATCAAAACAGCTTTGAGGATGTGATGGCTTACTACCATCTGGATACGATAATCCGGTATATTCACGGGCTTGGCTTTACCAATGTGATGAACGGAACGATCACGGCCAATGTGGATACCTATAAAGAGGATAATTCCTTTTATTCGCCGACGAAAAAAGATCTTACCTTTGGCACCGGTGGCGTGGATGACGCAGAGGATGCCGGTGTGATTGTTCATGAGTTGGGTCATGCGATCCAAGACAATCAGGTTCCCGGCTTTGGAAACAGCGAAGAAGGAGGAGCGATGGGCGAAGGTTTTGGCGATTACATGGGAGCCACCTACGAGGATGCCCTGACGCAGGATGATTTCGGAAAGGCCTGTGTGGCGGAGTGGGATTCGACCGCGTATTCCTCGGGCAACCCGCCTTGCTTGCGCCGTCTCGATACCAACAAAGTATATCCGGACGATCTGCAGGGAGAGGTTCATGCCGACGGGGAAATTTGGTCCCAGGGGTTGTATGAGATGGCTCAGGCATTTGGGCGGGATGTGGCCACCAAGATCATTTTGCAATCGCATTGGTCATTAACGCCAAACGCGACTTTCCACGATGGTGCAAAAGCGATCAAACAAGCGGATGTGATCTTGTTCGGAGGGATGCACGGGGCGAAAATTGACCAAATCTGGGCGGCGCGAGGAATCTCCACTCAATAGGATGGAAATCTATTTGCGTGAACGAAAATTGATCTGGATTTCCTTTATGGATGACCTGAGGGGAAGGGATGGGACGGGAGAGACGGAAGCATCTGTGTCATTCTCTGCTTCATTCTCCGGTTCTTCATTTTCAAACAGATGGCCCATAAACAGCCATTCCGGATGAATCATTCCCATGGCAACGGGCAAATAGCGGGTCCAATATGTTTTTTCGTCCGGCTTGCTCATGGGAATCCCTCCTTCGGCTCTTACCATAAGATATGCGGTTGAACGCTTGAATTATGAGAAGAGGAAAAAAATGGGCGACCCTTTGGCGGGCCGCCTTTTTAATCGTTTTTGTCGAAGCGAAGCCATTTGGGATAGTGATTTTTTAACAGCCCTCCGGACACTTTTCCCCAACCCAGCGGGAAATGGTCGACTGTGACGAGCGTCCATCCCTTGCTTTGAGCGGAGGGAAGGGTTTCACCTTGAAGGTAGCGCAGCAAGTCGGGGTCATCGACGGTGAAGTTGCATTGCCTTTTCACCATCTGCGGATCCAGCGACAGAGCCAAGGCGTGAGAAGGAACAAAGTGATTTTTTTTGGCCTGTCCCAGGTAGCGCCCAGGGCGTTCCACCCGGAGTCCTTTCAGCGAAGGGATGTCAACAGGAACGTAATATAAGTGTTCACCGTACAGGGTGAAAGTGCCATTTGACAAAAAGTTTGTATCCGTCAACGTTTCACTGGCGAACCGTTCCCACAGCTTTCGGGCTTGTGCATGGACGGGAGGCCATTTGCCGGGGCGTTTTTTACTTCCTTCCGCTGTTGTCTCTTTTTGCAATACAGCGACAAAATGCCCTTCTCCACGAAGGTGATGCGGCCAGAGGCGGGCGGCTTTGACCAGTTTATTGTCTGCCTCCCTGATCCAATCGGGCCTGCCGGAACGATAATATTGCCGCTGTGGAACCGGAATCAGTTTAAAATCAGGATGAAGCTGGAGAAACCGCCAAATCAGCTCTTCATTTTCACGGGGGTTAAATGTGCATGTCGAATAGACAAGACGTCCCCCGGGGCGAAGCATCGGTGCGGCCGCCTCAAGAATTTCCAGTTGCAGGTCGGCGCACTTTTCCGTCGCCCGAATGCTCCAGCGCTCACATGCATCGGCGTCCTTGCGGAACATTCCTTCACCGGAACAGGGGGCATCGACCAAAATCCGGTCGAAATAACCGGAAAATCGCTCCGATAAATGGCCGGGATTCTCATTCAGCACGACCGCATTGGTCACACCGCAGCGCTCCAGATTTTCCACCAGCGCCTTAATTCGTTTTGCGTCTATTTCATTGGCGACGAGGATCCCTTTCCCTTTCATTTTGGCGGCAATCTGTGTTGTCTTGCCTCCTGGAGCGGCACAAAGATCCAAAATGTTTTCCCCGGGCTGGGGTTCAAGGGCTTCTGCCGGTGCCATTGCGCTGGCATCCTGGATATAATAAAGACCTGCAGCATGATAGACGTGTTTGCCCGGCCGGTCAAGCTCGTGATTGTAATAAAATCCTTCCGGGCACCAGGGAACGGATTCAAGATGGAAAGGCACCCGTACTTTCAGTTGCTCCGGAGATGTTTTCAAGATGTTGACACGCAAGCTGCGGGTAGGCGGCTCTTCATAGGTATGGTAAAAAGATGGGTATTCCTCTTGTAACAGTTGTTTCATTTGTTCCAGATAATCAACAGGGAGTGAAACCATTGTTGTCCTCCTTTGGGCAGTACCCAAAAATGGTCGGGAACATTTCGCATTCAAGCTTGTGCCATTATACCACAAATGGATTCCAAACATTAGTGGCGGGAGGGAAGCCGAAATGGATATTCCAAAATTTCCGGAACTGCCTCCTTTGACGCAGGAGCAGATGGAGGAAATCACGAAATTGACATTTCTGCATCGTGACCGCTTTGACTATGAAAAACCGTTTGATTTGCTTTTTGTCTTCGGCGGTTCCTATCCGATGATCTGGGAGACGGCGAAGAAGGCTTACGATCAGGGGTTGGCACCGTTGATTCTAGTGACGGGAGGATATAAGGAGGGAGCGACCAGACACGAAAGCTGGACTTACGGCAAAACTCCCGAATCCCGCGTGATCAGGCAGAAGTTAATGGAGCTCGGGGTACCGGGCGAATGCATTTTCATCGAGGACCGGTCGGCCAATTCCTTGGAAAACGTGCTGTTTGCCAAGGAGATATTCGATTTTACCCGAATCCGGCGGCTTCTGTTTGTGTGCAAGGCTTATGCTGCCGGACGGCAATGGCGGACCCTGCGTCGGCATCTGCCCGGCGATCTGTATTGCGCCCCGTATCCGGCTTATACTTCGATCAATCAGGAGGCTGTGACTGAAACGGGTTGGATGAACCGGCCTGATCACCGGCAGATCGTCTATGGAGAGTATTTGCGGATTTTGTACTATGGCCGAAAAGGGGATATTATCCCGGTTGAGCAATCCATTCCGGGATTGCCTCTTCCCGGTGAGGACGGGAGGGGAGAACAGAAGAAGGATTGGCCTTGACAGTGTCAAGTTTCCAACCCTTCTTGTTCGCGAAGACGGAGTTCGGATTGCAACTCGTCGAGCAGGGCGACATATTTTTCTGTATTCCCCATCTTCTTCCAACATTCTGACAGGTTGAGCAGTGATTTTTCCTTTTGCCGGGAGAAATTATATTGTGTGCTTATTTCCAGAGCCTCTTCATAGGGGGTGATCGCCTTGGCATATTCGTCTGTTTCCAGATAATAATCGCCCAGTGCCATTAACGATTCGCAGAAGCGGTGTGCATCATTATATTTTCTTCCCCTGTTCACCGCCATATTCAAACAGTTGAACGATTGTTCCCATTCTCCCCTTTTTCCGTACAGTTTGCCCAGTTGGGTCAAGGTGGAGACGAGAACATATTTCTTATCCTTCAATTTATTCTCCAACCGGAGCGCCAGTTGATAACAGTTTTCCGCCGTTTGCAGATCACCGGCATTCTGCAGGATATTGCCCCATACTGTCAACAGGCGGACCGCTTGTTCATGCGTTCCGTTTGCCCTGGCGATGTATAAGCCTTCTTTGGCAAAGGTGAGGGCGGTTTGAAATTTTTTCTTCTGGTTTAACAATGTCGCTTTCAGTTCATACATATTGAGTTTGACATCCAGGCGATTTATATTTTGGATCGAGGCCCATAGTTCATCGAGGGTTTGCAAAGCTTCATCCGTGCGGTACAATTTTTCCAGATAGGAAACTTTTCCAATTAATAATTCATATTGCAATTCTTGGCGGTCTCCGCTCTTGATGAACACGTTCAGCCCTTTATTAACAAAATCGAGTGCTTTATTCAGGTTATTATCCCGCAAATAGTAGATTCGCCCCAGTTCGTTGAAACAGGCAGCTTTAATATTATTTTCGTTCATGGTGCCTTTCCCGGAATCAATCAATTCGATTGCTTGGTTTATATATTTTTCTGCTGCTTTTAAGTTATTTTTCTTCATGTAACATAAACCTTTTAAGTAAAGGATAATATCCATAAACTGCCCCTTGCTCTCTTGTTGCAACATGCGCAACCGTTCCAGGGCACCGTCGCAATCGAGATTGATGCAGGTTTCGATCAGAAACAACAGGTTTTCGATCTGGCTTCGGTTTTCCCGTTCTTTATTGATGAGTGAAGGAAGATCCTCAATATCAAACCCGAGTTTTTGGCAGTAGTAAATGCGATTTTGCGGTTTGACTGTTGGAACACCGCGTTCAATGCTGCTGATGGTGGCGAAGGAGATGCGATGATCTTCCAAGTCCTTGAGACGGAACCCTTTTTCCTTTCGGATTCTTCGGAGAGCTTCGCCCAAGGATTTCAAATCTTGTGCATTCACTTAAAATCACCTCTCCGCTTTTATCATATTGGTTCCTGTTTCGTTTGTCTATATTTTAGACGAAAAAGAGGTTCAAATTTGATGTTTTTAAAAAAAATGAATTTAAAAATCCGTATTTAATCAGATTGCACAGGTATGAACGGTAAGATTTAAAAAAAGAGAGGGAGGTTTAAGATAACGATTCGATTGGAAGAAACAGGAAACGATGAAATTGCAAGAAGAGATTTAATATTTTTCCGCTTGCAGTATCTAAAAAGGAAGGCATTGCAGGGAGAAAATGAAAAGGGGAGGATTATCGCAGATTGGCCTTCATTAATGAAAAGGAAGAGGGATAACGGCATCGGCAGTTTCCCATGCTTCCTTTTTACGGCCAAACGCTGATCATCCTCCCGGGGGAAATGTTACGGGGATTGGTTAATAGTTAACCCAGCCCATGCCCAGGCCGGTTGTCCGTTTTACCATGATCCGGTATTTTCCTGCCTTGAGTTTGGGATAAAAGTTGTAGCCGACAAAATCACTCCCGCCTGGATTTGGCGGTTCTGTGGCCAGCTTGTGATGGGTGCGCACCAAGTTTCCGTGCTCATCATAAATGTCAAAAATGACTTCGGCCACTCCCTCTTTGTTGAAAAAGAGTTTTCCGGTGATGTTGTCGTCTTTACCGTCAAAATCGAAATATTTTCCTCCGTTGATCCATCCGCTGGTACCCTCAAACTGAATCTCGTCACTGTGCGGATTTACATACTCTGCCGCAGCATGTGCATCAGAGATTGAACCAAAAGCCAGAGTCAAAGATAAACCGGCGGCTGCCAAACAGAAACCGCAACGTTTCAACCAAGTTGTTTTCACTTCCATTCACTCCTGCCATTGATGAGTGCTTCTCTATTATTATATGAGAGCCCGTTTCAGGAAAAAAGGGAAAAGGACTCTTCCATTTGTCTCCTTTTTCGTGATAGCGGATGTCTGGTCAGAGGAGGCGGATTTCTTCGGTTTCATGTCAAGTCATGATAGGGATGCCCGCTGCCCGATCACCTGCTCCGCGGCGCTTTTTCCGGCGACATATCCCGTGCAGGTGGCAGCTGTGATGTTATAACCGCCGGTATAGCCATGAATGTCCAGAATTTCGCCGCAAAAATATAAGCCTTGCATTTTTTTGGATTGCATCGTTTTGGGATCAATTTCTTTTACATGGACGCCGCCCCCGGTGACAAATGCTTTTTCCAGGGACAATGTTCCGTTGATGGCCAGGGTAAAATGCCGGGCTGTCTGGCAGAGTTTTTCCAGCTGTTCACGGGAGAGATGGGAGCAGGTCAAGTCCCCGGAAATCTCCGCCCGCTCGGTGAGCACAGGGATCATCCGGTCGGGAAGAAAGGGTTTCAGGGCGTTGCGCACGGTTTTTTTGGGCTGTTTTCGGCAAACTTTTCCCCACTCTTGTTCCAGTTGATCAGGTCTGACATCCGGAAAAAGATTGATTGCCAAAGGGATGGAAGGCGTTCCGAATTTCTTCAGTGCTTTCACGACAAACTGGCTGCAGCGAAGCGCGGCGGGACCGGAGAGCCCGAAATGGGTGAAGAGGACATCACCGCGATGTTCGACCAGTTTTTTTCCCTTTGGGTTGTAGACGGTTAACACTACATCGCGAAGGGACAAGCCCTGCAATATTTTGTTTTTAATCAGGGGTTCCGCGGACGTAAGCGGGACTTCAGTGGGAAAAAGTTCGGTAATCGTGTGGCCCGCTTCGGTTGCCCACGCATATCCGTCACCGGTCGAACCGGTATGGGAGGCGGCTTTCCCGCCTGTCGCCACGATGACGGCAGGGGCAAAAAAAGATTGCCCGTTCCGGCATTCAACGCCTTTTACTTTCCCCCCTTCATAAAGGATGCGCTTGACCGGCAGATTGACGCGAATTTCCGTGCCGACGGCTTTCACTTTTTTGATAAAAGCCTGGACTACCGATTTGGCGCTGTCTGTGACCGGAAACATCCGCCCGTTGTCCTCCTCTTTCAGACTGACCCCCAAATCTTCAAAAAAGCGGATGATGTCACGGTTGTTAAAAATGGAAAAGACGCTGTACAAAAAGCGCCCGTTTCCGGGAATATTCCGGATCAGTTCATCAATTTCTTTATTGTTTGTCACATTGCACCGCCCGCCACCGGAAATGGCCAGCTTTTTACCCAGTTTTTCGCCTTTATCCAACAGCAGGACCCTGGCCCCGTGCATTCCAGCCGAGGCGCTTGCCATCAAACCGGCGGGGCCGCCGCCAATGACAATAACATCGTAGTTCATATCATAGCTCCTTTTAATTCAGCTTAAGGTATGGATTAGAAAGTTGGAACGAAGCAGGTGCCCCTGTCAAAAATCGCTTCCTTGGAAGTTGCCATCTGCTGAGTTCATTTCGTTGTTTCGGCTACAGGATTCAGTTTAACACAGAACGAGGCAACGCTATGCGAAACTTCCCGGTTATGAGAGACTTCGGATTCCCGCGCCGGTTTGGCATTTGCCTTGCGATCGTCATTTCAGACGCCTTTGCTCCTGTCGGATGCTTGCCTGGTCAGAACGGAGACAGACGCTTCTGAGGTTGGAATTTGTAAATCTGACCGTATGTGAAGAAAGAGGAGTCCGATCTTTTCGTGCAAGGAATGGAGATCATTTTTTAACTCTTCTGATATCTCATTTGTTTGTGCGGAGGCAGGATCGTGCAGTTTCAGATCAATGGAGTGCAACATCTGCCGGATGTCCAGGACATCTTGGAGGATCTGGTCAGGCAGAAGCCAGAGGTGATCATGAATGAACCGTTCCCATTTCAGGCTGTTCATGAGGATATCTTTTGCATGCCTGTTTTGGTTGGATTCGTTGATGATCCGGGTGTTAAAGTAGAGACCGATGACAAAGGTTAAAGCGGTGACAATCGCGGAAATGACCGAAGCAATCACTTCTCCATCCGGCTTGATTAAAAGTAATGAAATGATTAACAAAGAGATCGTGGCAATTCTTTCGATATGGGAATGGAACTGAGGAAAGCGCTGCCCAAACAGGCTGAAATAGACCAAAGCACAGCCGATCAAGCCCAAAATTAACATATCATAACTCAGTTTTTGCAATACTTCAGGGTCATGACTGACGAGAAATAAGATGGCAGCGATGCATACAGCCATAATCATAATGAGATATCCCAGCCATTTTAAAATTTTGAAATACATCTCTTTCCCCCGTTTTCTTAAAAATTGGTTTCAGATCGGCGCGTGGTGCACTCGCTCCCTGATCAATGCTTAAGTTTTCATTCCGGGATTGAGCCGGCATTCTTGATCGTGTCCCGGCATTTCAAGCATATCATTGGATGGATTGCAAACATATAGTGGTGAAGACGGAATATCGCATGCAAATCCCTTTTTCATTTTCGGCAGAACATAAAATTGAGGTTTAAAAAAGCGGGAAAATTAGATAAAATAATTTTGAGTGATCATAAAATATATTCTAAATAGTTATACCCCATTCTTGAATGACTGTTCAGTCAGCAAAGGAGGGCGTTCTCATGGCTGGGACAGAAAGAATTTGGCTCAAGCATTATCCTCCAGAGGTGCCGGCTAAACTGAATTATCCCGATATCCCCATTACCCGCTTCTTAATTGATGCGGCTAAGGATTTTCCTGATCGCGATGCAGTTATTTTTTTGGGAAAACGCCTCACTTTCAGTCAGCTGCTCGACCAGGTATACCGCTTTGCAAATGCCTTGAAATCATTGGGGGTTAAAAGAGGAGAGCGGGTCGGCATCATGCTTCCCAATTCACCCCAGGCGATTATCGCCTATTATGCGACGCTTTTTTTGGGAGCAGTCGTCGTCCAGATCAACCCGCTCTATATGCGAAAAGAGTTGGAGCATCAATTAAAGGATTCTGGGACCGAAACGATTGTTTGTCTTGATGCCGTCCTGCCGAAGGTCAGGGAAGTAGAACCGGTCACTGAACTGAAAAGAATCATTGTGACCGGGATCAAAGATTATCTTCCGTTCCCGAAAAATTGGCTGTTTGCGTTAAAATCAAAAATAGATGGGACATCGGTCAAGGTGGAATACAACGATCACGTTCATTCTTTTGTCAGGCTGCTAAAGAAAGCGCTTCCCAAGCCGGTTGATGCCGTGTACGAGTCGGGGGACGACCTGGCCCTGTTGCAATATACCGGCGGAACGACGGGCTTGGCCAAAGGCGCCATGCTGACCCATCGCAATTTGGTCGTCAATTGTTTACAGGCGGAAGCATGGCTGTACAAAGCGAAAAGGGGAAAGGACAAGATCCTGGGCGCTTTGCCGTTCTTTCATGTCTATGGCATGACGGTGGTGATGAATTTTGCAATTCGGCTGGCATCCACCATTATTTTGGTGCCCAAGTTTGACAGAGATTTGATTTTGCAATTAATTAACAAATACCGACCTACATATTTTCCCGGGGCACCAACCATGTATGTGGGGCTGATCAATCATCCCTCAATTGATCAGTACGATCTGTCGTCGATCGAGGCATGTCTCAGCGGGTCTGCCCCACTGCCGGTCGAAGTGCAGGAACAGTTTGAAAAGCTGACCGGAGGAAGGCTGCTGGAAGGTTACGGAATGACGGAAACTTCACCTGTGACCCATTCCAATCTCGTCTGGGAACGCGTGAAAAATTCGACGATCGGGTTGCCATGGCCGGATACGGATGCGCGCATTGTAGATCCCGAGACTGGCGAGGTGCTGCGGCCCGGAGAAGTGGGAGAGTTGCAAGTGAAAGGGCCTCAGGTGATGAAAGGATATTGGAACCGGCCGGAAGAGACAAAGCAAGTATTGAAAGACGGCTGGTTAAGCACGGGAGATATCGGGCGCATGGATGAAGACGGCTACTTTTATATTATCGACCGGAAGAAGGATACGATCATTGCCGGCGGCTTCAATATCTATCCGCGCGAAGTGGAGGAAATCCTGTTTGAGCATCCGGCGATTGAAGAGGCGTCGGTTGTCGGTGTGCCCGACCCGTATCGGGGGGAGACGGTGAAAGCTTTCATCGTGCTGAAAAAAGGACAGCAGGTGACGGAAGATGAGCTGAACCAGTTTTGCCGGGCCCGACTTGCCAGTTACAAGGTTCCGCGTTTGTATGAATTCCGCGATGAACTGCCCAAATCTTCCGTTGGCAAAGTATTGCGCCGCGTTTTGGTTGAAGAGGAAAAAGTGAAGTTGCAACAAAAAGCGCAGTAATTCCAGAAAATGCCGGAAGGAAAAGTCAAATAATACGTTTAATTATAACCTGTAAAATGTGTATAAATGCATTGACAATTGGGAAGTATTAACCTAAACTTAAATTGAATGAATAGTCATTCATCGTAAAATACTGAGAGGATTTGAGCCATGGCTAAACGGACCGGAGAAAAGTATGAAGCGATCATTGAGGCTGCCATTCGCGTGATCGCGAAATATGGCTATCACAATGCACAGGTGTCAAAGATCGCCCGTGAAGCCAAGGTGGCAGACGGTACCATTTACTTATACTTTGAAAACAAAGATGATGTACTGATCTCTTTGTTCAGTGAAAAAATGGGTTCTTTCATCACCAAGGTTGAAGAGGAGCTCAAACAGATTAAATCCCCTTCAGATCAGCTCTATAAACTGATTCAACTCCATTTTCAGCATTTGGAGCGGGATCATGAGCTCGCCCTTGTCACCCAGATCGAATTGAGGCAGTCCAATCCTGAAGTGCGCAAGGGGATTGGGGAGATCTTGAAAAGGTATTTGAATGTGATTGACCAGATCATCGAGCGTGGTATCGAAACAGGCATTTTCCGCAGCGATCTCGATGTGCGCATCACAAGGAAAATGATTTTCGGGACGTTGGATGAGACGGTGACATCATGGATTATGAACAACCATAAATACAGTTTGCTCGATCAAGTGGATGAGATTCACCGTTTGTTCATCTCTGGTATGGGGGATTAAAGAAAATCTTCGCGTAAGGTTAGGGGGAGAGTGACCATGAACATCCTTGTATGCCTCAAACAGACTTTTGACACCGAAGAGCGCATTACCATTGAGAATGGCCGCATCAGCGAAGACGGGGTGGAGTTTGTCATCAACCCTTATGATGAATATGCCGTGGAAGAAGCCATTCGCCTCAAGGAGAAGCACGGCGGCGAGGTGACGGTGATCACGATCGGGCCGGAGCGCGCGGAACAAGCTTTGCGCACGGCGATGGCGATGGGTGCTGACAAAGGGGTGATCGTGGACATCGAAGAATTGGAAGAAGAGCCGGATGAACATACCATTGCAAAAATCCTGGCTGCCACCATCAAGGAAGAGGATCTCGCCTTCGATATTATCCTGTGCGGTTATATGGCCGTGGATGACGGCTCGGCACAAGTGGGGCCGCGTTTGGCAGAGCTTTTGGAAATCCCTCATATTTCCACTATTACCAAGCTGGATATCGATGGGAACAAAGTGTCGGTGGAAAAAGATGTGGAGGGGGATGTCGAGCTGATTGACTCCAGTCTTCCGATCCTGGTCACGGCCCAACAGGGGCTGAACGACCCGCGTTATCCTTCGCTTCCGGGTATTATGAAAGCAAAAAAGAAACCGCTTACGCGCTTGGAATTGGATGATCTCGATCTAGACGAAGAAGAGATCGCGGCCAAAACGGAAACGATCGATGTCTTCCTTCCGCCGAAAAAACAAGCGGGGAAAATCCTGCAAGGGGATATTAAAGACCAAGCAAAAGAACTGGTTCAACTGCTTAGGAACGAAGCGAAAGTGATTTAACAGCGAGGGGGAACGAATTCATGAGCAAAAACGTACTTGTGTTGGCCGATGTCCGCGATGGCAAATTGCGCAACGTGAGTCTGGAATCCCTGGCGGCAGCCCGTAAAGTGGCAGAAGGAGGGAGCGTGACAGCCGCCGTGTTTGGCAGCTTTGCCAAAGACCTGGTTGATCCGCTTGCCGAGCATGGGGCTGACAAAGTACTCGTCGTTACCAATCATGAATTGGATCAGTATACGACCGATGGTTATTTCGCCGCCTTTAAAAAGGTGATTGAACATATAAACCCGGATGTGATCTTCACCGGGCATACCGCCGTCGGCAAAGATCTGTCCCCGCGAATTGCGGCACGCTTGGGATTGGGGCTTGTTTCCGACGTGACCAGAGTTGAGCTTGAAGAAGGACGAATCGTCTTTACCCGGCCGATCTATGCCGGAAAAGCGTTTGTGAAGAAAGTGTTCAAAGAAGGTACGGTTTTTGCCACGCTTCGGCCCAACAATATTGAAAAGGGAGAAGCGGATTCAGGGCGCAAGGCCAACGTTGAGGAATTGCGAGTAGATGTACCGGCTGATCTCTTGCGCACCATTGTAAAAGATGTGGTTAAAAAATCGACTGACGGAGTCGATCTTTCCGAAGCGAGAATCATTGTTTCCGGCGGGCGCGGTGTCAAAAGCGCAGACGGTTTCAAGCCGCTGGAGGAATTGGCCAGCCTTCTCGGAGGTGCTGTCGGGGCTTCGCGCGGTGCCTGCGATTCCGGTTATTGTGATTATGCCCTGCAGATCGGGCAGACCGGGAAAGTGGTTACACCTGATTTGTACATTGCATGCGGAATTTCCGGGGCGATTCAGCATCTGGCGGGCATGTCAAACTCCAAAGTGATCGTGGCCATCAACAAAGATCCGGAAGCACCGATATTCCAGGTGGCTGATTACGGGATCGTCGGCGATTTGTTTGAAGTGGTCCCTCTGTTGACAGAGGAGTTTAAAAAACTGCTCGCCCAGAATTAAAAATCATCAGCAATCATTCGCAAGCTGGAGCACAATATGATTATTGTGCTCTTTGCTGTATTGTCACCGTCTGGAATGGTTGTAACTTTTTTTTTTCAAGTGGTATACTATCTCTGTAGAACAGTCTATATGGCTTGTTCGGTTTGCAGGTTTGCAACAGATTATGAGGAGGATTTTTCAAATGGCTATTGTAGAAATTACAGATCAAACTTTTAATAAAGAAGTCGAATCTGCTGATGCCGGTTCGGTGTTGGTCGATTTTTGGGCACCATGGTGCGGTCCGTGCCGCATGTTGGCTCCGATCCTGGAAGAAGTGGACGGTGAAATGGGCGATCAGGTGAAAATCGTAAAAGTGAATGTGGATAACAGCCCGGAAACAGCCGGCAAGTTCGGGGTAATGAGCATTCCGACCCTGATGCTCTTCAAAAACGGCGAAATGGTTTCCAAAGCCGTCGGGCTGCAACCGAAAGAACAACTGGTTGCCTGGATTAAAGAGCACATCTAAACCGGAACAAAAGCGATTTATAAGAAAAAATGCCACCAGAGCCAAGCTGGTGGCATTTTACTATTCATCGTCTTTGCGCTCGGTTGACGGGGAATCCGGATCAGATTTCTTAATGGAAAAGGAAACATCCGCATCGTCTGTTGCCGGGGCGGCAGGTTCGGCCTCCACATTGACAATCAATGGGCGCAAATATTTATGATATCGATAGGCGATCATCAAAGTGATGATCATCATGATGAACGGAGTGATTGCGATCTGGAGCAGGAACTGAATCAGCTCCATCACAGCGAGCACACCCTGATTTCCCGAATTTCCGAGAAAGACGAAGACAAAGCTGACCAGTAAGTAAACAACCACGATTGCAACAGTCAACAACATGGCGAAGAAGAAACTTCCAAACACCCGGCCGAACGCTTTGGTGAAAAGCCGGAAGGATTTTTTGAGTGATAAGATCACGTCAGTATCTTCGCTGATCAGAATATAGGGAGCATGCATGAAGGCCAGGCCCAAAATGAAGAAACCGATCAGTCCGATCAGAATCAATAATGCGCCGATGACAGGCGAATTCATCCCGGCTGCGATAATTCCGATTAACAGCAGCAAGCCTGGCACGAGATATGCTAAACTAGACAAGAGGTATACGAGAAAGGCTTTCAGCATGTATTTGAAGCCTTTGCTGAAATATGTAGAGATGTCTGATTTGTTTTCCGCGACAGCCTGGACGGCGACGCTGATCGACCCGGCGTTTTGAAATGCTTCGAGAAGCAAGTACAAAATCCCGCCGATGAGCAGAAACAGGAGCAGGATCAATAACGTGCCGGACGAGAAAAAGGAATCGAGCATCGGGATGATCTCGTCACCGGTCATGGTGTCCAGACTGATTCCCGATGGCAGTGATCCGACCAGGAGAGCACCGCCGACAATCATGAGCGCAAAGAAGAAGAGAACAAAAATAAAGGCTCCAACAATGCCGACCGCAAGCGATCCGACCAGGTTGGAGAGCCATACTTTGACTCCGTGCTGACGCAGAATATCGGAAAAACGTAACACGAAGAAAATTCCTCCTTTAGTTAAGATAAGATAAATATACCATGTTTGCATATCTAGATAACCAATAATATTTTAAAGTTTTTTATATGTTGAAAGAGGGGTATCATGGGACTGATTCAGGATAAGCTGGCTCTTTTGCCCGAGCAACCGGGATGCTACCTGATGAAAAATAAAGATGGGGAAATTATTTATGTCGGCAAGGCAAAGAGCTTGAAAAACCGGGTTCGTTCTTACTTTACCGGCAGTCATGACGGAAAAACGCAACGATTGGTCATGGATATCGCCGATTTTGAATATATCGTGACCGGCAGCCCTCTGGAAGCTCTCATCTTGGAGTGCAATCTGATCAAGAAGCACCGGCCGCGTTACAATATCATGCTGAAGGATGACAAGTCTTACCCTTACCTGCGCCTGACCAAGGAGCGTCACCCGCGCCTGGAAGTGACGCGAAATCTGAAGAAAGACGGTTCACGGTATTTTGGCCCTTATCCCCATGCAGGGGCGGCGCAGCACACCAAAAAATTACTTGATCGCTTGTTTCCGCTCAGAAAGTGCAAAACGATTCCCAAACGCGTTTGTTTGTATTACCATATGGGGCAATGCTTGGCTCCCTGTGAATTTGAAGTGAATAAAGAGGAGTATGAAGCGATCACTCAAAAGATTACCCGCTTTTTGAACGGCGGTTATCCGGAACTGAAGCGGGAGCTGAAGAAAAAGATGGAAGAAGCAGCCGAAAGGCTGGAGTTTGAGCGGGCCAAAGAGTACCGGGATCTGCTCCGGGATATTGAGGCGACGATGGAGAAGCAAAACATTGTCTTTCAGGATCAAATTGATCGTGACGTGTTTGGTTATGCGGCCGAAAAGGGGCTTATGTGTGTTCAGGTCTTTTTCGTGCGCCAGGGGAAATTGATCGAGCGCGAAGTTTCCATT
The DNA here is from genome assembly GCF_016055105.1 of Thermoactinomyces sp. CICC 10523. Taxonomy (NCBI): domain Bacteria; kingdom Bacillati; phylum Bacillota; class Bacilli; order Caryophanales; family Thermoactinomycetaceae; genus Thermoactinomyces; species Thermoactinomyces sp. CICC 10523. The sequence goes on along the minus strand of NZ_JAECVX010000003.1, from coordinate 30,102 downwards.
TTCCCTCACCATCAAGAGCCGGAAGAGGATTTTTTGACGTTTGTCGCCCAGTTTTACCACGAAATGCCCGGCCTGCCGAAGGAGATTCACCTGCCACAGGGAATCGATCTCGAACTGTTACAGGGTCTTTTGCCCGAGGTTCACGTGCAGATTCCGCAGCGCGGGGTGAAGGCAAATCTGGTGAACATGGCGATGGAAAATGCACGGATCGCTCTCAAGGAGCGGTTCCAACTGATGGAAAGAGACGAAGAGAAAACCGTCCGCGCCCTGGAGAATTTGGCAGAAGTTCTTGGCATCGGATTGCCGCGCCGCATTGAAGCTTTTGACAACTCCAACATTCAGGGAACCGATCCCGTTTCAGCGATGGTGTGCTTCATTGACGGAAAACCGGCGAAAAAGGAGTACCGAAAGTTTAAAATCCGCACAGTCGACCAGCCGGATGATGTGAAAACGATGCGGGAAGTGATCCGGCGGCGCTATACCCGCGTGTTGAAGGAAAATCTTCCGTTGCCGGATCTGATTCTGGTCGATGGCGGAAAGGGACAGATCAACGCGGCGCGTGATGTGCTTGAAAACGAGCTCGGCCTTTATATTCCGTTGGCCGGTATGGTAAAAGACGACAAACACCGGACGGCGGGGCTAATCGCCGGGGATCCGCCGCAAAATGTGAATTTAAAGCGGGGGAGTCAAGAATTTTATCTGATCGGGCGCATTCAGGAAGAGGTTCACCGCTTTGCCATCACCTTCCACCGGCAGACGAGGGGGAAACACCTGCTCGAATCGGCACTGGACAAGATTCCCGGAATTGGGCCCAAGCGGAAGCAGCAACTGTATCGTCATTTTGGCTCCATCGCTAAAATGAGGGAAGCATCCGTCGAGGAGTTTCGCAAAGCGGGAATCGGGGATAAGCTGGCGCATACGATCAAGGAATCACTGCGCAATACAGAGTAACCTGCTCTTTGCATCGCAAGGGGCGGGACTTTTTTATTTCAAACATTTTATGATTATTTTTTTGATAACTTGTATCATTTTTACATTTGCTATATCTTTTTTTTAGGGGATCAATTTCAATTTCTGAAACTTTTTCCTTTTGCCCGCTGGTATAATAGAATTAAACCATTTTGCCGGGAGGTTGCCATGACAGGATCAGATAAGCAGCTACATAAACTGGAGACGATGGATCCGCTTGAATTTTTGGGCCAGTTCACAGGCGGACAGCCTGTTGCCAAACCGCTGGGCCAGTTGGTTTATGATCTGAAAAAAAATTATGCTTTCTCCAACGGTGTGATCAATGCTTTGTTTCAGGTATGCCTGGAGGAAAATGATTATAAAATCGTTCGTTCCCATGTGATGAACATGGCAGAGCGGCTGGGGGCGGCAATGGTGCGAACCGCGCAGGATGTTTTTGCTTATCTGCAGGCAGATTCCAGGCAAAGCAAAACCGGGAACAGACAGAAAACGCGAAATTTCGACAGTTTTAACTCTGAATATGTGGAGACCAATATCGCCCTGATTGCCAGACAACTTCATGAAGTGCGCCAGGAAGTGAATATCCGGTTCCAGCAGATTCAAAAACAGCTGGACCGCATCGAAAGCCAGTTGGGGCAATTGACAGATTTGTTTAAATAACGGAAAGCCAAATCCAACGATCGTTATGTTCAACTTTGCATAGCGGTCTTTTTTGCTTTATGGAGAGGGTTGCCCAGGCGAAGGTTTTTTTTGCTTTTTGCAGAACGCCATAAGAGGATATGATAAATTTTCTATCTTGAACTCATCGACTATGCAGGAAAGGAAGGAAAGAATGATGAGAACGGGAGTGGTGATCGGAGGGGGAGTAGCGGGACTTGTTACGGCCATCCAGTTAGCCGCCCGCGGAGTAAAAGTGACGCTCTTTGAAAAAGAAGCGGCCTTGGGCGGGAGATTTCGCTCTGTGCAGGCGGGGGATTACTTTTTCGATACGGGTTCCTCAACGGTTCTGATGCCCTGGGTTTTTGAACGCTTCATGCGTCAGTCAGGAGAGTCTGAGCCATTGCCCTTTGTTCCGCTTGAGGTCAACAGCCGCCATTTTTTTTATAACAAAACCATTGTTGATTTATCGGCAGACCCTGATATTATGGCTGAACAGCTGGACGGGTTTTCACCGGAGGACCGGCAGGGGTTTCTCGATTATCTCACAGAAACAGGCCGGCTCTATGAGACGGTGGAAGAGTGGATGCTGGAAGAGAGCGGAGGGCAGGGCGGTAAACGGTTTTCGGCGAAGTGGCTCAAAGCGTGGTTTTCCATTCATCCTTTTGTTTCCCTCGACTCGTTTCATCGCCGCTTTTTCTCAGATCCCCGTTTGATTGCCATGATGAATCGCTTGGTGACCGGCGGCCGGGTTTCACCCTATGAAGCCCCTTCGTTTCTTTCCTTTATCGCTTATTTGCATCTGGTGCAAGGAACCTGTTTTGTGGAAGGGGGGAGCGGCCGGTTGATTGAGCTGTTGGAGAAACGGGCCAGATCGCTGGGGGTTGCGATTCATCTGAACTGTCCGGTGGAAAGGATTCTTGTCTCCGGCAGCCATGTGGCAGGGGTCCGGGCAAAAGAAGAGAACTGGAGCGCGCAATTGGTGGTTTCCGCCGTTGACAATATACAGACACAAACGGAATTGCTCGAACGAACGAAGGTCAAGCACTCAGACCAGCCGGGCAGTTCCGCTTTTCTCTGCCTGTGGGGCGTCAAGCAGCCGTTTCCTTTTTTGCACCATCACAATTATTTTTATCCGAGCGATTACTGGCGGCATGATATTGACTTGTTTGATCAGCAAAGATGGACGGAGTCGCCCATTATCTATGTGGGGAATCCATCTGCTTCCGGACAGGGGAGAGTGGCGACGGAAAGCCGTTTGCATGTGAAGGTGAACGTGCCGCTTCGGAAGATGGACAATGAGAAGCCGTCTTACACCGCTTATCGCGATCTTTTGCTTTTTCTGCTGGAAAAGGTGTGGGGGTTGAAAGGATTGGAGGAATCCTTGGAAGTGGAAGAGGTATATGGGCCGGATGAGTTGGATTTACGGATTGGTACGCAGGAGGCGGTATCGCCCGGGAAAATGGTCCGTCGTTTCCGGCCCCGGTTCCACGATCCGATCCGGGACCGGCAGATAAAAGGGCTTTACTATACGAGTTCTGTGGCCGATTTTGCCGAAGATCCTTCCTTTGCCGCATTGGGTGGTATTCGGACGGCAAAGCGGATCGAGGAGGATTGGAAGGGGGAAATGAGAGCCGGAGCAGTTAGGTGAGTGCAGCTTTTATAAGATGATGTGCATGATTATTCATTTTTGCTGAGGATCACTCGTGGACACACATGCTGCCGGAAAAAATCGAGCGCCGGTGATTGGAGGCGGCCCTGAAACCGGAACCGAAAGTTGCTTTCATGGAAAAGCATCTTGCAAAATCGCTTGAGACTTGCCCCGATCCAAACATTCTGCGGTGATATTTGCTGCCGTTTGCACGTGAGCGCCGCTGATGGGATCGACAGGGAAAAGGAAATAAATGAGACCAAAATTCTATTATTGCGTATAAATATTGGATATGTTATCATCTGAACAACAATTGAAATGAAATGACTCGCTGATCATGTGGAATAGAGGTGCGGCTTTTATCAGTACTTGTCTGGAGTTCGGGGACGAGGAAGGACAGGGAAAGGAAAATGCCGCCGAAGTTTGTTTTGGGTTGCCGGCCCGAAGCAGGCTGGTACCGTGCCCGAACAGGGGCGGTATTGTCACAGAAGCCACTGCTTTTGTGGAGCGCTAATCCGCAGGGAACGAGCGAACTGGAGCATTGGTAGGTACAAGGCGACAGCTAGCGACTCTCTGCTGTGGCCTTCTGTTTTTTTTTCAGGAGAGTAGTGGATGAGCGAGTACCGAGCAGAGAGGAGAGGAACAATGAGCATCGTCGTGCAAAAATTTGGCGGCACCTCAGTCGGCAGCATCGAGCGCATTCGTGCCGTGGCAGAGATCGTTGCGAAAACGGCGGCAAAAGGACACCAGTGCGTAGTCGTGGTTTCGGCCATGGGGAAATCAACAGACCAGCTTGTCGCAATGGCGAAAGAAATCAGTGAAAATCCTTCACCTAGGGAGATGGACATGCTCTTGACGACGGGGGAGCAAGTGAGCATCGCCTTGCTGTCGATGGCACTGCAGGAAAAGGGGCTGAAGGCCCGTTCGATGACGGGATGGCAGGCCGGGATTGAAACCGATCACGTTCACGGGAAAGCGATGGTTCGCCATGTGAACACGGATGCGATTCTGAACTGCCTGAATCGGGGCGAAGTGGTTGTCGTGGCCGGTTTCCAGGGGCTCTCCCCAAACAGCGAGATCACGACGCTCGGGCGCGGAGGTTCCGACACGACCGCGGTGGTCTTGGCGGCGGCCCTGAAAGCAGAGTATTGCGAGATTTATACTGATGTCACCGGCGTCTTTACGGCTGATCCCCGGATTGTTCCCAGCGCGAGAAAGATGGAAGAGATCTCGTATGAAGAGATGCTGGAGCTGGCGCATTTGGGCGCGGGGGTGCTGCATCCCCGTTCCGTCGAGGCAGCGCTCATCAATCAGGTTGATCTGATCGTGCGCTCCAGCTTTGTCGATGAACCGGGAACTTGGGTGAAGGAGGAAAGCACAATGGAACAGGAATTAAATGTGAGAGGGATCGCTCACGATCTCAATGTGGCCAGGATTAAAGTATTGGGATTGCCCAACCATGAACATACATTAACCCGGTTGTTCAGTCTTCTGGCCGACGCGCACATCAATGTGGATATTATCGTGCAAAGTGAACATGATCAGGAAACCATCGATGTCGCCTTCAGCGTCGCCGAAAACGAGGGAGCGGAAGCAGAGCGGGTTCTGCAAAGCGCTAAAGAGGAGCTGAACTTTGTCAAAATTTTGGCGGAGTCCGGTTTGGCCAAGGTATCGGCGGTAGGGGTAGGCATGATGACCAAGCCGGGGGTTGCCGCCAAAATGTTTTCCTGCTTGAGTGAAGCCGGAGTCCGGGTCAAAATGGTTTCCACATCTGAAATCAAAATCTCGTGCGTAATTGACCGTGAACTTGCAAAAACGGCGGTTCAGCGGCTTCACACTGCGTTTGGGCTGGATGGGCACGAGGAAACGGCGTCGGGAAAAAAAGAATTAAACCCTTCCGTTGTGTAAAGATCATTTGACCGGCATTCACCTGGTTGCAGGTGAACCTGCCGGTTTTTTTATGGAATCGGCTTGACTGAAAACAATTGTTTAAGGGATGATTAAAATGATTAAGAAATTGCATTATATATTAAAATATTTTTTTATTCAGATGCCCGTTGCCTTGGAGGTGGAAAGCTTGCTGCGCTACATTTTGGGCCGCATTGTTCAGATGGTGGTTACGCTGTGGGTGATTGCGACCATCACCTTTCTCATGATGAAAGCGATTCCGGGAGACCCTTTTTCAAGCGATAAAAAACTTCCGGAAGAAGTGCTTCACAACCTGCGGGCGTACTATCACCTGGATGAACCCGTTTCGGTTCAATATTTGGTGTATATGAAGGATTTACTCACCTTTGATTTGGGATTTTCGATAAAAGATCAGACCCGGACGGTGAATGACATTATTGCCGACGGTTTTCCGGTTTCCGCGCAACTGGGAGCACAAGCGCTGGTCGTGGCCATCATTGCCGGCGTCATTCTCGGCGCAGTGGCCGCCCTTCGGCAAAATCGCCTGACGGACTATGCGGCAATGGTTATGGCCGTCCTGGGGATTTCGATTCCCAGTTTTGTGTTGGCTCCCCTGCTCCAGAAGTATCTGGGAGTCGAATGGGAATTGCTGCCCGTGGCCAGATGGGAGGGATTCACCTCGACCATCATGCCGACCATCACCCTGGCGGCCTTACCGCTGGCGACCATAACGCGGTTAATGCGCGCGAGCATGGTGGAAGTGCTGACCCAGGATTATATCCGGACCGCCCGGGCCAAAGGGCTGCCACCCGGCCGGGTGATTTTGCGGCATACCCTGCGCAATTCCATCTTGCCGGTGGTGACAATTCTCGGCCCGATTTCCGTAGGGGTATTGACAGGCAGCTTTGTAATTGAAAACATTTTTTCCATGCCGGGAATCGGCCGGTATTTTGTCGACAGCATTTCCAATCGCGATTATCCGATGATCATGGGCATCACCCTGTTTTATTCCGCCTTGCTCATCTTTGTCAACTTTCTGGTGGATCTCGCTTACGGCTGGATTGATCCGCGGATTCAGATCACGAAAAAGGGGGAGAGGTAAAGTGGAACCGGCAACCGATCAAACGCGTTTTCTTCCCTCTGTCCGGTCGCGTACCGAACTGGAAAAGATCAGCCGCCCGCATACAACCTATTGGCAGGATGTTTGGCGGAGGCTGAGAAAAAACATTCTGGCGATGACCGGACTTGTCCTGATATTGCTGATCGCCCTGATGTCCATTTTCGGTCCGATGATCTCCCCTTATGATTACAGTGATCAAAACTTGAAAGACGGCATCAATCTGGAACCTTCCAGCGAGCATTGGTTCGGGACGGACGATTTGGGGCGGGATGTTTTTGTCCGCGTCTGCGAAGGGGGACGAATCTCCCTGACGATCGGGCTGATGGCCGCATTGATCGATCTGCTGATCGGGGTGATCTATGGAGGGATTGCCGGTTATCGGGGAGGGAGAACCGATGAAGTGATGATGCGAATCGTTGATATTTTATGGGGACTGCCTTATTTATTGACGGTCATTTTGCTCATGGTGGTCATGCCGCCGGGGTTGGGAACGATTATTCTCGCGCTGACCGTGACCGGATGGCTGAATATGGCCCGCTTGGTAAGGGGACAGGTTCTTCAGTTGAAAGAACAGGAGTTTGTGCTGGCCGCCCGGACTCTCGGAGCCGGTACAAAACGGATTTTGTTCAAGCATCTGATTCCGAATGCCATGGGCCCGATCATCATCATGCTCACCTTGACCGTCCCGTCGGCCATCTTTGCCGAAGCGTTTTTAAGTTTTTTGGGATTGGGTGTCCAGGCACCGATTGCCAGCTGGGGAACGATGATCAACGATTCACTGATCACGATTCTTTCCGGTGAATGGTGGCGCCTCTTTTTTCCCTCGTTGTTCCTCTGTATCACAATGCTTGCTTTTAACGCCCTCGGTGACGGACTGCGTGACGCGCTTGATCCGAAGATGCGCAAATAGAAAGGAAGAGAAAAATGGGGACGAATCCGCTTTTGGAGGTAAGCGATTTGCACATTTCGTTTCAGGTGGACGGCGGGGAAGTGCAGGCGGTCCGCGGTGTTACTTTTGCCTTGCACAAAGGGGAGATGCTGGCGGTAGTCGGTGAATCGGGCAGCGGCAAAAGCGTCACCGCCTTGTCGCTGATGCGGCTCATCCCTGATCCCCCGGGCCGGATCAAGCAGGGGAAAATCATATTTGACGGCAAGGATTTGACAAAACTCTCCGAGCGGGAAATGTTTCAAATCCGTGGCTCAAAGATCGCGATGATTTTTCAGGATCCGATGACTTCCTTAAATCCGACCATGACCGTGGGAAGACAGATTATTGAAGGGATCCGCTGGCATCAGCAGACGGGCGTGACCGAAGCGAAAGAAAAAGCGGTGGAAATGCTGAAATTGGTCGGAATTCCCAATCCAGAAAAAAGATTGACGCAATACCCGCACGAATTTAGCGGCGGAATGCGCCAGCGGGTGATGATCGCCATGGCCCTCGCTTGCAATCCGCAAGTCCTGATCGCCGACGAACCGACGACGGCACTGGATGTTACGATTCAGGCCCAGATCCTGGAGCTGATGAAAAAACTTCAGCGGGAAACGGATACGGCGATTATTCTCATCACGCATGATCTGGGGGTTGTCGCGGAAACCGCAGATCGCGTTGCGGTGATGTACGGGGGACGGCTGGTGGAAACCGGCGGGGTGGAAGAAATATTTGCGGATGCGCGCCATCCCTACACCTGGGGATTACTTGATTCCATGCCACGCTTGGATCTGCCGCGTGACCGGCATCTGGAACCGATTCCCGGCTCGCCCCCCGACTTGTTCTCTCCTCCAGCCGGTTGTCCATTTGCCGACCGCTGTCCTCATGCCATGAATATCTGTCATGAAGAAATGCCGCCGGTCACCCAGATTACCTCCACCCATCAGGTTTTTTGCTGGCTGGAAGACCCGGCTGCGCCATCGGTAGAGAGGAAAAAGCGAATCATCGGCTGAGTTTCCCGAAAAGGCAGTGCATTTCTCCGATTGAGAGACAGCAGCTTGACACCCGGGCAGTTTGGCGATATGATCAGAATGATGAATGAAGAAAAATTGAAAATTCTTCTTATCCAGAGTGGTGGAGGGACTGGCCCGATGAAGCCCGGCAACCTCGCTATGATCATTAGCGGTTGGTGCCAATTCCTGCAGAACGCAGAATCGTTCTGAGAGATGAGAAGAGGCTTGAAGATAAATAGCGTGAGCAAAGAAGCCCTCTTCTTTTTGAAGAGGGTTTTCTGTTTTCATGACATAGGTCTTTTACCTAAAATCATTGGAGGAATGAGGATGTTGACACGGGCCATCAGCCGGAAAAATACAGAAAAAATCGGTTCGCTGCAATTGGAGTCCGGTGAAAAACTCGCTGAGGTGGAAGTGGCGTACGAGCTGGCGGGAAAATGGACGCTTGAAAAGGATAACGTGATTGTCGTTTGTCATGCATTGACGGGGGATACTCACACCGTCGGGGATGAACAGTCACCAGGCTGGTGGGACGGCTTGATCGGGCCTGGAGGCTATATCGACACGCAGCGGTATGCAGTGATCACCATGAACACGCTCGGCGGGTGCAACGGGAGCACGGGGCCTTCCTCACCCCATCCGGAGACAGGCACTCCTTATGGAAGCCGTTTTCCCAAAGTGACCATCCGGGATATGGTCAAGGCCCAATATATTTGCCTTGAAAAATTGGGGATCAGACACGTGAAAGCGGTGATCGGGGGATCGATGGGAGGCATGCTGGCCCTCGAATGGGCGGTGATGTACCCCGACTTTATGGACGCCTGCATTCCGATTGCGACCGGGGCAACCTTGTCCTCGCTGTCGATGGCTCATAACGAAATCGGGCGCCGGGCGATCATGCTGGATCCGCAGTGGCAAGGCGGGGATTATTACCCGGGTTCCGGCCCCCTCAACGGGTTATCGACGGCACGCATGGTGGGCATGGTCACTTACCGGACCGAAGATTTATTTGAACGGCGCTTCCGCCGGGAGGGAGAAGAAAATCCTTATTTGCAGGTTGAGAGCTATTTGCGGTACCAAGGTGAAAAACTGGTCAGCCGGTTTGATGCCAATTCCTATCTCCTGTTTCTTTCCGCAATGGACGGGCATGATATCGGGCGGGGACGCGGTGGAATCGAGAAAGCAGTCGAGATGATCCGCGCCAGGATCTTAACGATCGGGATTACGGAAGATATGTATTTTCCGGTCAGGCAGCAGCGTTCCTTTCATCAGCTTTGTTTAAATAAAGGGAAAAACGCAGTTTACCATGAATTTTCATCATATTACGGACATGATGCCTTTTTGGTGGAATTTAACCAATTTGGCCCCAAAATACGGCAATTTTTGGAGGTAAGCGGCTAGTTTCCCCCCCTTGATGGTTCCTTGACGGTACTTCCATTTCGGGAGTAAAATAAATACCGAGTTGAAACCCTTTTCTATTATTGTTATTTTGGAAGAGTTTTCAATTCTCTTTACTGCGATTATGACCTGGATTGGAGGCAAAAGATGAGCACGCAACGCAGTTTTTTCAACCGTCGGATACACTCGTTGCTGGGCGTAATACCGGTGGGCTTTTTTTTACTTGAACACTTGTATACCAACTATTACGCCACCAAAGGGGCAGGCGCTTTTGTAGAGCAGGTTAAGTGGCTTTGGCATATTCCCATCTTAACTGTTCTGGAAATCGTTTTTATTTTCTTGCCTCTTTTGTATCACGGGATTTACGGTTTGTATATCGCTTTTCGGGCGAAAAACAATGTGGGGAACTTTGGTACATTCCGCAACTGGATGTTCCTTCTGCAACGGGTTACCGGCGTGATCACGTTGATTTTCGTCATTTGGCACGTCTGGGAAACGCGGGTTCATGTGGCGCTGGATCATTTGACAGCGGAACAACTGGCGGAACTCATGGCAACGATCCTGCAAAATCCGGTTTTCCTGACCCTGTACCTGATCGGATTGATCTCCGCCGTCTTCCACTTCAGCAATGGAATGTGGGCGTTTCTCGTCAGCTGGGGGGTAACGGTCGGACCGCGCGCACAAAGGGTATCCACCTGGGTCTGGGGCGTTGTTTTCGTGATCGTTTCCTACATGGGTGTGTCTTCGCTGTTAGCATTTGCAAGACCAGAATTCATCCAACAATTGGCACAGCATTAGAAGGGAGCACATGCCAATGAATGAAAAAATCATTGTTGTAGGCGGCGGGCTGGCCGGTTTAATGGCTACGCTCAAGGCGGCTGAAGCAGGCGCCGATGTTCAACTCTTTTCCCTTGTCCCCGTAAAGCGCTCTCACTCCGTGTGTGCACAGGGAGGCATCAATGGTGCTGTGAATACCAAAGGAGAAGGGGACTCCCCGTGGGAACACTTCGATGATACGATCTACGGCGGCGACTTTTTGGCAAACCAACCGCCGGTAAAAGCGATGTGCGAAGCGGCACCGGGAATCATTTATCTGATGGACCGGATGGGTGTGCCATTCAACCGCACACCGGAAGGGTTGATCGATTTCCGTCGCTTTGGCGGAACCAAACACCACCGTACTGCCTACGCGGGTGCAACCACCGGGCAGCAGCTTTTGTATGCGCTTGATGAACAAGTGCGCCGCTACGAAGTGGAAGGACGCGTTACTAAATATGAGTATTGGGAGTTTCTGAGAATTTTGCAGGATGACGCAGGAGTATGTCGGGGGATTGTTGCGCAAAATTTAAGAAGCAGTGAAATTGTGGCATTCCCGGCAGATGCGGTCATTCTGGCGACCGGCGGACCGGGAATTATCTTTGGTAAATCGACCAACTCCATGATCAATACCGGTACGGCGGCGAGCGCTGTTTATCAGCAAGGGGCTTATTATGCCAACGGCGAGTTTATCCAGATTCACCCGACAGCGATTCCGGGAGATGACAAACTTCGCCTGATGTCGGAATCGGCCCGGGGAGAAGGCGGACGCGTCTGGACCTATAAGGACGGAAAACCGTGGTATTTCCTCGAAGAGTGGTATCCAGCCTATGGAAACCTGGTACCGCGTGACATTGCCACACGCGCCATTTTTAAAGTGTGTGTGGATATGAAACTGGGGATCAACGGCGAAAACATGGTCTATCTGGACCTCTCGCACAAAGATCCGAAAGAATTGGATATCAAACTCGGCGGTATTATTGAGATTTATGAGAAATTCATGGGAGAGGACCCGCGCAAAGTCCCGATGAAAATTTTCCCTGCCGTTCACTACTCGATGGGCGGATTGTGGGTTGATTATAACCAAATGACCAACATCCCCGGCCTGTTTGCAGCCGGCGAATGCGATTATCAGTATCACGGGGCGAACCGTCTGGGCGCAAACTCGCTCCTGTCCAGCATTTTCGGCGGAATGGTGGCTGGCCCGAAAGCGATCGAATATGTGCGTGGCCTTGACAAACACATTGATTCAATTGATGCCAGCCAGTTTGAGTCCCAAGTGAAAGCCGAAGAGGAAAAATACGAAAACATCCTCAAAATGGACGGGACCGAGAATGCATATGTTCTGCACAAGGAACTGGGCGAATGGATGACCAACAACGTGACCATCGTGCGTTACAACGACCGCTTGAAGAAAACGGATGAAAAGATCCAGGAACTGATGGAGCGCTATCAGAATATCAGCATGGTTGATACCAGCAAATGGAGCAACAGCGCAGCATCGTTTACCCGCCAGCTGTGGAACATGCTGCAACTGGCCCGCGTCATCACCATTGGTGCCTACAACCGGAATGAAAGCCGCGGGGCTCACTATAAACCTGATTTCCCTGATCGTAACGATGAAGAGTGGCTGAAAACAACCAAGGCGAAATTCACTCCGGAAGGTCCTGAATTTGAGTATGAACCGGTCGACATTTCTCTGATCAAGCCTCGTCCGCGTCGCTATGATGTGGATAAGGGAGGGAACAAAAAACAATGAGCGAACAACAATTTGTACACCTCATCGTCACACGGCAGGACGGTCCGGATGGAAAGCCGTACAAAGAAGAGTTTAAAATCCCTTATCGAAAAAACATGAATCTTATTTCCGCGTTAATGGAAATTCAGCGCAATCCGGTCAATTCCAAAGGCGAAAAAGTGTCTCCGGTACAGTGGGAATCCAACTGTTTGGAAGAAGTTTGCGGTGCGTGCTCCATGGTGATCAACGGCAAACCCCGTCAGGCGTGCACGGCTTTGATCGATAAACTGGAACAGCCGATTCGCGTTGAACCGATGAAAACTTTCCCGGTCGTACGCGATTTGGTTGTCGACCGCAGCCGCATGTTTAACGCGCTGAAACGCGTAAAAGCGTGGATTCCGATCGACGGGACGTATGATCTTGGTCCGGGGCCGCGCATTGCGGAAAACGAGCGGCAATGGCGTTATGAGTTGTCCAAGTGCATGACCTGCGGCGTCTGTCTGGAAGCTTGTCCAAACGTCAATACGAAATCTGATTTTATCGGTCCGTTTGTCGTCGGACAAGTCCAGCTCTTCAACTCCCACCCGACAGGGGCCATGAACAAGGAAGAGCGCCTTGAGGCATTGCTGGGCGAAGGCGGTTTGCAAGAATGCGGAAACTCACAAAACTGCGTTCGTGCCTGTCCCAAAGGCATCCCGCTTACCACTGCGATTGCCAAGTCCAACCGCGATGCAACCAAACACATGTTTAAAAAATGGTTGTCTTTCTAAGAAAGTGGCCGTCAGCGACATGCTGGCGGTTTTTTCTGTATAAAAAAGGAACCACTGATTCGTGGTTCCCGTTCATTTCGATTAATTCTTTTTGTCCGAAGCGTTGGTGAAAAATTCTCCGATCGAGCTGAAGAAATCTCCCAGCCATTCAAAGATCGTATCGATAATTCCCTGTGTCGTATCCGAGTTCAGGATATCCTTAATGTCGCCGCGCAGGCTTTGCAATTGGCTGCTGATTTGATCCCAGTCGATTCCAAGTTTGTTGAAGTTCTGTGCGTATTGAACAAGGTTATTGATGGTTTCCTGGTTCAGGTTAATATTGAAATCGTTCGATACATTAACGATAATGTCACGATAATCCTGCGGGGTTTCCGGTTTTTGATCGGAGACCTCTTCTTTTACTTTATTGATGAACTGCACTGCTTTGTTCGGATCTTTGATCTGGTCAGCCAGCTGGGAGGTGACGACGATTTCTTCGTTGGCCACTTCTTTTTTGTTTTCATCGATTTTTTGCCCGGTTGCCGTTTCAAATGCTTTGATGATCCCGGTCAGACCAGCCGTTCCCGATACGCGGAACGGAGCTGTCACATAAATATCAGCATCTTTGATACCTGCGGTGATCGCGGCATTTGCATACATGCTGGGTGTGATATTGGTGATGTTTTTTGTTTTGACCGAGATGCCTCCGGAGTTGTTTATCGTGATTTTAGCGGAGGAAATCGCTTTGGTTCCGATGACATTATCACTTAAGTATTTCCCTAAATATTGGTGTTCTTCCTGGTTGGTCACATCGACGATCCGCACATTGCCGGAATTTTCATCGACACCCATTTCTGCCAAGATATTGTCACGTTGCGTACCTGTCAAGTCTTTACCCAAAGTGACAACAGTCTGCGCTTCAATGGCATCAGCAGAGGCAAGCGAAGGTAGCAACATCGTCATGGCCGTGATGAAGGAAAGAGTCAAAATACTAAATTTCTTCCAGTGTTTTTTCATGTGAAATGAAATCCCCCTTTTCATAAGAGAAAACGAGAAAAGTAAAAGATGGGTTTCGCTATTTCCGCTGCACACCCGGATGTTTTTTCACGGCGAAAATGGGAAAATCCGGTGAGCAAAAAGCGGCTCAAATCTAATTGTAGCGTGTTCCGCGTCATCTGTGAACAAGAAAAAAGTAGGGAACTTTATATTTATCAATAAAAAAAGCTGCTTCCCCAGGGGGAGACAGCAAGGGAGCAGTATTCAGGCAATGAAATCCAAGTGCATTGCGGGCAAGGGGAGCGGTACCCTGCCAACCTTTCTGTGTTTCTGATGGGCGGTCAGTCGGGCTCCACTCCCTTCCCGATTTTGTTTTACGTTGATCTTCGGGTTGTTCAAACAATCAGGATTGTGTTATTTGAAAACCGGTTCTTTCAGTTCCGCCAATTTTTCAAGCGAACTTTTTTCGATGTCGGCGTGAAGGCTGTTGCCATGTGAATCCATTGTCACAATCGCGGCAAATCCTTTTACCTGCAAATGCCACATCGCTTCCGGAATTCCGAACTCCATAAAGTCGACTCCATCCACATGGGTGATGCAATCGGCATAGTACTGCGCTGCGCCGCCAATCGCATTGAGGTAAACGGCTCCATGTTCCTGAAGCGCTTTCAACGTCTTTTGTCCCATACCGCCTTTGCCGATGACAGCTCGAACGCCGAATTTTTTGATGATATCCCCTTGATACGGCTCTTCGCGAATGCTGGTGGTGGGACCGGCCGCTTTCACTTCCCAATTGCCGTCTTTGTCTTTAAGCATCACGGGACCGCAGTGGTAGATGACGCCGCCTTGCAAATCGACGGGTGAATCATGGTCAATCAGATATTTATGAAGCGCATCCCGCCCGGTGTGAATGGGACCGTTTAAAATCACGATGTCCCCCACTCTCAGCTGACGGATTTGCTCTTCGGTAATGGGCGCGGACAGTTCCACCTTGCGGCCGCTTGCAACCGGGTTTGTCTTTTCCTCAGCCTGAACGGATGGCTTTTTGCCGGTATCTTTATAAATCCAGTCCTTGATCTCTCCGGTATTGGCATCAAGGTAAACGCCCTGGCGGCGGAAAGCCCAACAGTTATAGGCCACGGATACATAAAAGCTGGCGGGAATACGGTTGATCGCTCCGATTTTGCATCCCAGCAGTGTGGCATTTCCACCGAATCCCATCGTTCCGATGCTGAGGGTGTTGGCTTTTTCCATGATATAGTCTTCCAGTTGGGCCAGCGAGGGATTGGGATTGGTGTCATCCAGCCTGCGGAACAGCTGCTTTTTGGCCAGTTCATAACCGGTGGTCCGGTCTCCGCCGATTCCCACTCCGATAAAACCGGCGCTGCATCCTTGCCCCTGTGCCTGGTAGACGGCATGCAAGATGCATTTGCGGATTCCGTCCAAATCACGGCCGGCGCGTCCAAGCCCCTCCAATTCGCAAGGCAGGCTGTATTGGATGTTTTTGTTTTCGCAGCCGCCTCCCTTCAGGATCAGACGGACTTCGATGTCATCCTTTTCCCACTGTTCATATTGAATCACAGGGGTGCCTTCACCAAGGTTGTCACCGCTGTTTTCGCCTGTTAAAGAATCAACCGAATTGGGGCGTAATTTCCCCAATTTTGTCGCTTCCTTCACCGCTTCGCGTATTTGTTCACTCATTTTCAGTTGATTTACTCCAACCGGAACCTTGATTTTAAAAGTGAGCATCCCGGTGTCCTGGCAAATGGGGGAAACGTTTTCTTCTGCCATTTTGATATTCTGGTCGATGGTGGCCAGCGCGAGTGCGGAGCGGGTGCCGGCGTTCTCTTTTTCGCGCGCGGAGCGGATGGCTTCCCTGACATCCGGTGGCAAATTGGTTGATGTTTCGGTAATCAGTTTCAGAATGGATTCTTTTAAAGCGTGCATGAATAACCCCTCTTTGCTCCCATTTTTTATCCATCCTCTATTATATCGCTCCTTAAAAGATGAAAAAAACCCCTGATCATCAAAACGATGACCGGGGGATGGATAAAAGCAGGTTAATTCAAGCTTCGCAGGGCATTTTTAATAAAAAGTTCCTCCGAATCAATCATTCCGCATACTCCGCATTGCACACGGTATTGTTCACCATGGTAGCGGTATTGAAAGGGATCCTGGTCAGAGACGTGTTCAATGATCTCCCCTGTTTGCGCATCTTTTTTGACAGGGGTGACCACTTGTTCAATCAGGTTAAACCGGCTGCGGTTATTGCCGCAATGGGGGCAAAGATAAGGAAACGGCATTGGAAATAACCACCTCCAACATTACGTTTCCCGTCTAGTCATGCTCTCATGCAATTCTGCCCCGATCCATTGCTCAGCCCAGTCTTGGATGGAATCGAGTACGGGGGCAAGTGCTTTCCCTTTTTCAGTCAAATCATATTCGATACGGACAGGCGTTTCTGGATAAACGCGCCGCTCGACTATACCGTGCGCTTCCAGTTCTTTTAATCTCTCTGCCAGCATCCGCTCGCTCATTAAAGGAATTTGTTCACGAATATCACGAAAACGTCTGGTTTTTTCCATTAAAACGCGAATAATCAAACCGGTCCATTTTTTGGAGAGTATTTCAATTGCCGCTTCAAACTTCGGGCATATGCAACGTTCCATTCCTCTCACCTCACTTATATCTTAGCAGATGTTTGCAGGCTTGGCATCTTTCGCTGTTTGTTTGAAGCGGGTTGTTTGATTCGGCTTGAAGAATTGTTAAATCCAGGGTGTTGGCAATACGCGTTGCATTTCCCGGGGAATAAAACGGAAAGCATTCGTCTCTGGTCAAGATGAAAGTCAGACGGGGCAGTCCGTTTGAACCGAAGGGAGATCAGGACTGCTTGGCCCAATCCGGCACAAAAAAATCCCGCTTGATGCCGGTCAGGTCGCTGCGGAAATACACTCATCCACTCCCGTGGATCTTTGTTACATTATTTTCTCCGTCGGCAGTGGTTCATCTTGAGGATCGTGGGGGCCTTCCTGTTTTTTTGCCTCCTCCAGCAAGGAATCGATGGTGGATTTATACCTTCCGAAATACTCGCGGATCTGTCCGTTGCTCCATCCTTTGTTTTTGAATGTTAATAAATGGTCCAAAAGCAGGGGGGACCACAATAATCCCAAAACCGTTTGCGTAAAGGTGTGGGCCGCGATCTCACGTAAACACTGCAAAGGTTTTTTAATGGCAAAAGGCCCTTTTTGCTTCACCGTCACTTTGGGCAAAACTTTGTCCGTCCGCCCGTATTTCGTTTCTTCCAAATGATGAAACCACTCATGATATAAATGCAGTAACCAAATTTCCTCTTCCGGCACTTCCTCACCGTTTCTTTGAAAAAACTGACGGATCTGTTTGAGGGAATGGCGGTAAATGGCAATGGTGGGCGGCTTTTTTATATACTGGGCCCGGATGGACGGATCAGCAGAATGTTTCTCCAGGAATTTGATTCGCACTTTTTGTTTCAACAGATGGTTGATAAAACTTCCCAGCGGGCGTTTTTTCCCATGGAGTGAGGCGATCCGTTCGCCTGTTGCGATTGCTTGTTCGATGAGAGCAGGAACTTGTTCCTTGGAAAGGTATGGATATAATTCGTCCTGTTCCATTTCCGCAAAAAAAAGATAAAAAGGGGGGAGTTGGGGACAATCGTCCAACGTTACTTCATGGAGGTGTTTCCGCCTGATTGAGGGTGTAGTTTTATTCACATTTTCCCTCCATTCCTGCCGTTTTTATAAAGTTGTATGATTGATATGGCTTGACCCATTCCTCACGGAAAAAACACGGCGGCCAGCTTCTTCCCTCCAGTGCCCCGTCATTATTGTTTTTGGCTTAACATGTCAATGATCCATTTTTTCAGATCAATGATGCGAAAATGGTCCGGCGAAGAGTCGGTTCCGCAAACAATCATCGGTACGATGGAATCCAGATGATGGAGTGAACCGTGGCATGCCCCTTTGTGCGTCGGGGAACTGTCACCGATCAACTCATAGCCTGGAGCAGCCGTAACGACGATAACCCGTTCCCCCGTATCCATCACATTGCAAAGGCGAAACAAGACATCGGGGAAGATGCCGAACTCCAATATTTGATTTTCCTGGATTCGGATGTCCAATATGGACAAATCTCCGCTGATCTCCCAGGCCTGTCCATACGTATCCGTATATCCTCCGCCTGGTTTGAACTGCAATTTTCCCTCGGTACTTCCGCTGACCACGTAAACCCAGTCCTGTTCCCGCCAAGCGATCACATCCAGTCTTGTCTCTTCCTTTAAAACATGAATCACTTGTTCCACCGTCAGCGTTTCATCGATCAAATAAATGTAAGCCATCCGCTCGTTGACGCACAGCACCAGCTGATCCCGGGCACTTGGTTTCTTTCTTTTTGTTGGCATAATCTGAAACGGATGCAGCAGTTTGGTCAAATCGATGTAAGCCTCTTGCTTGTTGGGAAGCATTGCTGTTTGTCCGCTGTCTCCGATCACAATAAAAGTCGCCTTGCGAATCGCTTCTTCCCATGAACCAAAAGCGCTTAGAACCTTCTGCAGTTCGACGTCGGCCTTTGCAATCCCTTTGATCTCCTGGGGGCCTTTTTTGTGAACCGCATCATCGTTGGATGGGAAATAAGCGATGGTAAACAAGGGCAATTGACCATTCTGTATGAGCGAAGCCAATTCAGCGCTGCTGTAGCGATCATTAAAGCCGTAGCGAAAAAAACCGCTGGCCGGTCTGCTTGTACGGAAGAGGCGGGCCATGGCCCCGAAAGAGAAGAAAGCCGGCGCCTTCGCGGCAATGGTGCGGGGCAGCAAGCCCAACAAAGTCGCGATCCATGGTACGGTCAGGGTTTGCTCATGCGGCCCGCGCATAATGATGGCATTGACCGAAGCTGTCGGTACCGCCAGCTCTTCATGAATCGTTTTGACCTCTTTATTGATAAAATGCTGGTTCAAGTTGAGCAAGCCATCTTTTAACACGTTTTTCAACCCGATCGTGAAGGTTTCTTTCAGACCGGTACCGAAGTTGACGACCCGCCCTTCCTGTTTGTGAAAATAGGTGAGTCCGAATATATGGTGCCGATTCGGAGGCATTCCTGTGAGCAGCGTGGTGTCAATGCACGCCGACATGGTTGGAAAAGAAGAGATCACCCGTGGATAATAATGACCGTGATCCCGCAGGTATTTTAGTGCGGGTGCTTTTCCCGCCTGGATCGTTTCCCTGAGCGGAGCGTCCATCAGAGAATCGATCACGATTAAAATCACCGGGCGGGTTGAAGCGCCCAGGTCCGTTTTTTCTTCCGGGCGATTTCCTGCACCTGCGGGCGGCTTTGCAGCCAACAGCAAGACAATGACAATTAGCGCGAGAATAAGGAAAAACCAGGTTAAGAGCATTTGGATTTCATCCTCTGTTCATAAGATAGTTCTAGTCTTTTCACGGGGACGTGATGTTATACGGTTTTTTGGGTCATCGCTTTTTCCGTTCTCTGTTATACTTAATAGTAGGTTCGATTCCCCGCCAATTCATTTGGAAAGGAATGTTGCCGTCATGCATCCATTGCCCAAAGTACCGGAAACCGAAATCAAAACCAGAGTCCGGCGTTTTCAAAATACTTTGAGTGCCCTTGCGATAGACGGAGCACTGATTACCCAGAATATCGACATTTTTTACTTAACCGGCACCATGCAAAATGGCCTTCTGTATGTCCCACAATCGGGTGAACCGTTATTTTATGCGAAGAAAAGCATTGACCGCGCCAGCTTTGAATCCGTGATCCCTGTTGTCGAAATGGGGCGGCAACGGGAATTGGGACAGAAAATCGCCAGCCGGTTTGGCCAGCCGAAAAAAATAGGACTGGAAATGGATGTGTTGCCGTACGGACTGGCGAAACGCTATCTCAGCCTCTTTCCCGGAGCCGAAGCGGCAGATATCGCCTTTGCTCTGCGCCAGATTCGCGCAGTGAAATCGGAATATGAACTGAAACACATTCGCGAAGCGGGAAAACATTTAAATGAGATCATCGCGTCACTTCCCGGTATCATTGCGCCGGGGATGACCGAATTGGAGCTTTCCGCCAAAATTGAATATGCCTTGCGCCTGAAAGGAAATATCGGGATTTTTCGGATGCGCGGATATAACCAGGAGCTTTGCCTGGGCATGGTTTCGTCCGGATCGGCTGCGGCAACGCCTACCTATTTTGACGGCCCGGCCGGCGGTTTGGGGCTGTCAATCGCCAGTCCGCAAAGCGCCAGCCGCAAAAAGCTCCAGGCTGGTGAACCGATTCTGGTAGATATCAGTAACGTGGTTGAAGGATATCTGATCGACCAAACCCGCATGGCCGTAATCGGTGACCTCGATCCCGAATTGGAACGTGCCTATCAGATCGCAGTTGGCATCATTCGCGAAGCCGAGCGGATGGGCGTACCCGGGACTCCCTGGCAAGCGCTCTACCAGCGTGCACTGGAAATGGCCGCAGAAGCGGGACTGAGTGAAAACTTCATGGGCTACGGCAGAGACCAGGTCAAATTTTTGGGCCACGGCGTCGGGCTGGAAATGGACGAACTGCCAATTCTGGCACGCGGATTTGATCAACCGCTTGAAGAAGGCATGGTCATCGCCATCGAACCCAAATTCACCTTCCCCGGCCGCGGCGTCATCGGCATTGAAAATACCTACGTCGTCACCGCAGAAGGATTGAAAGCGCTCACCATCGCTCCGGAAGAGATCATCCGCATTCCTGAAAAATAAGAACATGGTAAAGAGCATGGGGGGGAGGGAGAACCTCCTCCATGCTTTTTTGCGGATCACGTCGTTACCCGCTTGTCATCCCCGTAACATCCCCCCCTCCCGGGGCATAAGATAAGGAGAAATTAACAGCAGTACTGAGAATAACAAAGGGATTTAGCCTAAATTTTCAGTAACGCTTCACGACAACAAATACACGCTCATAATATAACTTGACTGGTCCCTGACCCCTTGTATTCCAAGTGCTCGAGCAAGGAAGGGTGGCATCATTTGACTAACCAAAAAGGCAAACCCTTATTAACAAACCGGGAGAGGGAAGTTTTTGAGCTGCTGGTACAAGACAAGACCACCAAAGAAATAGCCCAACAACTCTTCATCAGCGAAAAAACAGTACGTAACCATATCAGCAACGTCATGCAAAAGTTAAATGTGAAAGGACGGTCCCAAGCCGTGGTGGAGTTGGTAAGATTGGGCGAATTAAAGATATAGTCTGCATGTGACCCTGCCACATTTGAAAAGAAGGCAGGGGTTTTTGTTGTATGGATTATTTGGGGAAAGGGGAATGGGAGCCCCTTTTACCCGTTTCCCAACTTTGTACTACATTGGGTATTTGCTTGACTAAAGCATTGTTCCAACGGTAATAGAGGGTTTCGCTGATATTGTGCTGACGGTATAATTCAGCGAGCGAAATGTTCCCCTTCAATTTCGCTAGACGATAATCATTTTTTCCTTTGGGGTCCATTCGCAACGCTTTACTGATTTCCTCTCTGATTCTATCAATCGCAGTAAACGGTCGTGTTTTAAAATGGAGCACTATAGTTTTTGAATATGAAATATTACCTATTTGGACAAAAATAAAACAAATAATATGAGAAACAAAATAGATATTTGCGTATAATTTTAAAGTATATAAATTTAGTAGATTGGAGAGGGGTTTTAAGATTTCATGGATTTTGATTAATCCCGATGAAGTGGATGCTGTAGCAAAAGAGTCAGGTCAAACGTGAACAAGCCAACAAATCATACATAGTCTTGATCCAAGAATCCATGGGCTTGATCACTGGGGTGGGATGACGAAGCAACATTTTTTCCAAGACTTTTAAGAAGCCAAGAGAAATATGGACAACTTCGTGCAGCTTCTAGATAACATTTCGCAAGCGTTGACCCAAATCGCCATGAAATTCCGCCAAACGGACCAAGCTTAACCAAGGGTTCTTGTGCAAAGAAAGCAGTTTCCTTTTAAACATTTCTCTGGACAGCGTTGACCTAAGGTCGAGTCTGTCTTTTTTGCTCTTATATCGAATCATTTTTGGTAGAGAGGGGTGAGTCCCGTTACGGAGAGCGGACTATGAATTATCCGTAACGGTGCATATGAATAAGTATTTTTATCGATTCATGATCATCGTTCTCTTAACCTTTGTTAGCGTAGGCATTTTGGGTAGCGGCGAAGTTTATGCCAGTGGTGGCAGCTTTAACGTTCCCCAAGTGAATGACCATTTTGAAAAGGTTCAACAAGGCCCGGCACCGGAGAAAGAATCGTCATTGTCTCAGGCACCCAAAAAAGAGAATGGAACTTGGGATTGGATTACCAAGCCAGTTTCTCGTGTATGGAAATGGAGCAAGGAAGCCGTCTCCAGCGCCTGGAATAAAACAAAGGACTTCTGTTCCGAAGCATGGGACTGGATTTGTAAGGTCTGCGACCAGATCACGAAAGTCGTTGTAGATGGGTTGTCATCCGCTTGGGACTGGATTGTAAAATACAAAGAATATGTAGCTTTTACAGCAGTTGTAATCGTAGGAATTGCGTTATGTTTGGTCCCGCCTTTGGGGGAAGAGATTCTGGCCGGTGTGGCCTTGTCTTTTATCATGAGTGTTTTGATGAACGGTGGGAAAATTGATAAAAACACCTTTATGGATGCGGCAATCGGCGGTTTGCTCGGCCCGATTGGCGGCGGCATTGCCGGAGGGGTTTCTCGAGCATTGGAGAGCGGAGTTGGCCGGAGATTGGTGACTTGGTTGGTGGAATCCCGAGCATTTGGCCCCCTCATTAGATACGGGGGTAAGCTGATCAGTAAACTGCCTAGTCCGATTCAAAAGATTTTCTCCAAAGCGGGGTTTATCGGTTCGGTAGAGGGTGCGGGAACCAGCATTTCTGATGATTTGTTGCACGGTCGAAAGATCAATTGGAAAATGGCGTTTTTCGCCGGTTTGTTCGGAGCAGGAATGGTAGGGGTTGTCAGTTTTGCCCAACCAGTGATCGATAAAGCCACAGCGTCAATCAAACCGTTGTTGGCCAAGATTCCGATCGTCAAGAATTTGGATAATTGCTTCGCGTACAATCAAATGCCGGGCTACTTCGCAATAGCTACAAATTCTTTTGAAATTAAATGTTTATATTCGCCGGATAAAGCAGGGACGGGCGGTGGTGGAAATGGGGAAGCCAAGCCGCCTAAGGTCACGGAGATTGCACAAAAAGATGTGATTAAATATCAGGATAAACCAGATTCGAATGGTTGGTATACGCCAGTCAAACCACCGACTCCTGAAGAGTTAAACCAACAAACCCATGGCCTTTATGAACAGGTAAAGAAGGATCGACAACAATTAATCGAAGAGATTACAGCATTGCAGAATGACAAGGAGTTCCAAAAAAAGTATTCACCCGAAGTGATTTCAAAATTAAAAGTCCTCAAACAAAAGGCCAAAGGGAAAAGGCCGGCTAACTTTTTGGCAGCAATAGCGAATATTGGTGGCAAAGAGATTCAATTAAAGGCTTTTTCAGGGAGTATGCCAGAGGGGTTACTAAAAGGATGGACGGAAGGTTCTAAGCAAGTGAATTTTAAGACGATGTTTACACGACAAGATTTAAACTATGGTTTTGAAGAAGATGTTACGCCAGAAAAGATAGCAGAAATTCTAAAAAATAATGGAGAAAAGAGGTTAGATGGTGTCACTGATCGATCTGAAGATACAGAACCAAAAGTATTTAGTGAAATATCAGAGCTGTTGGGTGAAAAAAATCCAGGAAAAGAAACAGACAAGATCGTAGCTTTCTCTGAATACGATGTTTGCCCCAGTTGCGGTGGAGTGACTCGATATGTATATGATAAAGATGGGAATAAAAAGCCATATATGGGTGTCATTGAGCAATTCGCTATAAAACACCCGAATGTGACGATTGAAATGTATGACAGCAAAGGAAGGAAGCTCATTCGTAGAGGGATTGACGATTTTCCGGAGTTGGTGTTTAAAGAGTATCCAGAGTTAGTAAAGAAAAAATATCCCGATTTATATAAAAAACTAACTGGAGGTAAATGATATGAGGAAACTAACCGACTACTGCCAGTTTGAACAGAATTGGGCGATTTATGAGATTGTTGCATTAGAAAATCAGTTGGATAATATCCTTTCCGTTTTAGGTATTCCATACAATCGTGAAGCAGTCGTAAAAAAGTTTAAAGAGGCTTGGGAGTCGGAAGAAGAATATACAGATATATTGATAACGCATCCAGATGATAAAAATATCTTCTTATTGTATCATATTTCTTTTGCGACACCTGATTATGACTATCTTATTATTCGTGGCAAAAAACAAGATAAAGAAAAAATTCAAAGGGTCTTTGTGGAGGAATGGAATCGGACTTCCCATCCAAAACGGCCTTTTTACCAGGACGTAGATAAATACTTTGGTGATCGTATAGAGTCTGGAATCAGTATTATTGAAGATATTATTGTAGATAAATCCTTAGATATAGAGTGGATTGGTATAAATGAAGATTAAATGAAAAGGATTAGTAGAGAAATATGAGCAAACTAACCGACTACTGCCAGTTTGAACATAATTGGGCAATCTATGAAATTACAGCACTGGATAATCAATTGGAGCGGCTCCTTTCTGTTCTGGAGATTCCATTTGACCGGGATGAGGTTGAAAAAAATTTGAGGAAGCTTGGGAATCTGAAGGTCGATTTAAGGATTTAGTCATTTCCCATCCGGAGGATAAAAATATTTTCTTGTTATACCATATTGATTTTGATACACCTGATTATGATTATCTCATTATACGCGGCAAAAAAGAAAACAAAAAACAGATTCAAAAAGTATTTGTAGAAGAATGGATGCGTACATCGGGAACGAAATATCCACCAGGTTTTGATATTGACGAGTATTTCTGTGATATGATTGAAAAGAAAGTAAGCATGATTGGTGCGATTATTAAAGACAAAAGCCTGGACCTCCAATGGTTTGGAATAAATGAAGAGGATTAATTTTAATGAGGGGGCTTCTCACATTGAAGTCCCTACTCTTTTTCACAATAAGCATCGTTGATAGAGCTAATATTGTTGTCCCTTTTAATACAAATAGGAATGGGCTTTTTTGATTTGGTGGGTATATCCTATTTTTATGTGTCTCAAAATAGTGTCCAAATGGCTCTAGTAGTAAGAACGTTTACCTATTGAATCCAAAGGTGAGCAAAAATGAGCTTTTATCTGCGAAGCCGGTCAATAAAAAAAGGGGGGGATGTCACTTCCAAAATGAGGAACTTGAACGTAGTCGTGGAGGACTGACTACGAAAATCCATCTCGCTTGTGATGGAAAAAGTCGTCCTCTTTCCTTCAATAAAGAACGGTATGCATGTCGGAATGTCATTGAACGTTGTATCAACCGCCTTAAGCAATGGCGTGGCATCGCCATGCGTTATGAGAAAAGGGCAGTCTATTTTCATGCCGCTATCATTCTTGTTTCTTTGATGCTTTGGATCAATTATTGATTCACCAGACACGCCCTAGTAACATAGTAACACGGCAATTTAAAAAAATGGTTTAGCAAACGGCAAAAAACGTTAAACCAGAAAAAACCCAGCTTTTTAAAAGGCTGGGATTCTAAGAGAATATTAAATATCAATTAAACTTACTTAAATACAAGGTCGATTAAAGCAATAATCATACTAATAATCCCTGTAAGAGCACTAACACTTTGAAGTGGGGATTGGGAAAGTTCCTTCTTAAAGTTCTGAATAGGTTCTTCATTAGGTTGGGGCTTTTCTAACTCCTGCTTAATATCAGGAATACACTCAAGCATTTTCACTTTGGCTTCTAATTGCTCTTTCGTAAAAGAATCATGTGGTTGGCTTAAAGCTTCTTCGAATTTTTTGATCGAATTTATAAGTTTTTCGACATAACTGTTATCTAATCTTGTCCCATTGTTGATAATAATCTTGGCTTTGTCTTGTGCAATGCTTATGTCTTTACTGTTCTTGATATTCCAAACATTTTTAGCTTGATAGTTTTCTTTTTCATTTTCCATTGAGTGATCCTCCTATCCGCTATAAGTTTTATTATCAAAGGGTAATTTTGATTTCGATTTTACTTCAATGATTTGTTGCACCCCAAATACAAGAAAATGTAAATATATAGAGCAAACATAAACTGCTATTCCAATCGGGAAAGAAATAACATCAGGAAACTTAAGAACAAAAGTCAGAAAGAGAACGGTATACATTCCCCACATGAAGCTTACCCAAAGACTATAAAGTCTGACGCCAGTTCTAAAAGTAAGGAAAGTTATTAATAAAGTGCTCAACGTGATAAGGAATAGCAATGAAGAGAATATATTCAAATATTATTAGCGAAATCAACTTCCAAGATGCCGGTTTTCTATCGATTGTATAAATAAAGTTTTGGAAGAAATTTTTGGCGGATACAACTCGACTTTGCCCTTGTGCTACTACTATTTTTTCTGATTCAGTTATATTGAAAATGTTTTGGGTGGACTGTGGAGAATCTGATGTGAGATTTTGATTTTCATTTGTTTGATCATAGTAACCCATTTGAATCATTCCTTTTTGATTTGTTTTTACTTCTGTACTTTTTGATTCCTTTTGCGTATTGTCTTTATTTTGTTTGATTAAAAAATACTTGCGAATATAAAAAATCATGATTGAAGCAAGAGAGAGTAACAAAAATGTGTTTAAGAATATTTTTATTCCTTTTGAACCAAACATGCTTGAAAATAATAATGAAGAGAAGAATATTGAGAAAAATATCGAAAAAAATATAGATAATGAAATACTTTTGACTGGTTTATTACTCAAGCAAATTTCCTCCTTTCAACTTACCATATGAAATAAACATACGAAAATCGCGGAGTTAAGAGTCCCAATCCTCAAGATATACTGCACCATCACAGTTCGTATACACGGTTCTTCCTCATGCACCGTTTTGTAATTGAAATATGAATGAACGTTTGGTACGATTTAATTATACACTTTATGTATTAATATTTAAATATTTCATTCAATTTTAATTGTTGGGTTGGGTGGAACAATGATGAAATATCAGTCTGGTGAACGAACGAAACAACAAATCATTGACACAGCGTTCCGTTTGATTGCGGAGAAAGGCTATGATGCCATGTCTATTGACGATATCATGTCGGAGATCAGGAAGACAAAAGGGGCGTTTTACACGCACTTTCAAAGCAAAGAGGACTTGCTGTACGAAGTGATGCGAACCCGGCTGGATCGGAAATTCGAAGTCATTGCCGAAGAGACAATCAAAAAGTTGAAGGAGGAACAGTGTGATGTACGGGAGATCATCCGGCAAATGCTGGAGCAGGTTTATCAGGGTTCCATAGGATCAGATCCGGCTTTATGGGCCTCCACCTTTTATCAAGTCTATCTAATGCACCGGAAAAATCCAATCATTCGGAAGTGGCTTCAAGAGCAATATCGATCTTGGGAAGGGTTCATGTCGACATTGATCAGGCGAGGACAGGAGTTGGGGCAAATTCGGTCGGATATAGATGCCCGGATCATCGGTAACTTGATTGTTGGTGCGTTTCAGGGGTACGAAATCCGCTCCACCGTCGATCCTGAACTCGATGTGTTTGAACAACAGCATTTGTATGAAGTCTTTTTCATTAAAGAATCAGAAACTCCTTGATTTTTTTCCGGGACAAGGTGAAACCTATGGAAGCGTGGCGACAAGACCTTGCTTACATTGCATAAATGAAAAAGACAGTATTTGTTGAGTTGTTACAAATTCGATCGCCTAAAGAATAAGCGTTTTGGAGGATTATACCTGACCCAAAACGCTTTCAGACAAAAGATATTGGCTGTTTCCAGAGATAAACATAAAGAGCCGGACTTTTTGATCTGTTATAAGGGCAAATGGGCGATTTTCATGTACCATCCAAGTGTGGAAAAAGAAGGGGACCGGATGAAATGGTTCCAGAATCATAACATCCTGATTCGTCCGTATCGGGTAAAGGAATGTTATGAAAACCCTAGGGAAGTGTTGAAAGACTTCTTTCAATGGCTCATTGATAACCCATGAAATTCTTTTTTATTTGATAACAAGAGAAAGGGTAGGTACAGTACGATTAAAATAGCAATACTTAGGGGTAGATCAACGTCAATGTGGTAAAAATTAGGAATGTTAAGGGTTTTGCCTTGTGTTCTCAAAGATAAGAGTTGTCAATATAGCTGTCCCAAAGTTTGCAAAAGGTACGCATCAGTAACGTTATGCAAAAGTTGAATGTGAAAGGACGATCCCAAGCCGTAGTGGAGTTGGTAAGACTGGGCGAATTAAAGATATAGTCTGCATGTGACCCTGCCGCATTTGCAAAGAAGGCAGGGGTTTTTGTTGTATGGATTATTTGGGGAAAGGGGGATTCAAGCCCCTTTTTCCCCTCAAGACAGATAAAAATGCTGATTTACGATAGGGATGAGTAGGAAGGATCACCAATATTTTCCAATAAATACAATCGAATAAATACTATATTTTATATCTAAAGTAAAATTACCCATTTATAAGGAATATTTATTTAAAATATAAAATTTGTAATATAAATTTAATATAAACTATCTTGCAATTTCGGTGTGGCAGAGGTAAATTTATTTCGTAAATCTGAAAATATTGTTACAAAAAGAAGACAGTTCTATGAAAAGCGAGGGATGCGTTTGCAGTTCTTCTACTCCAGGCATTACTTACCTTACCGCAGAATGGTCTTTCTGGCCGTCATTCTCACCCTGATCCTCACCTTGTGGCCAGACTGGGTTTACCAGGCATTGGCTGCACCGGACCCCAAACCGGTGGAAATCGAAGCGTTGCGCACGGAAAATTCCAAAACATTCCTCAAGCCAGACCAAAAGACCTATGTATTGCAGGAATATTTGCAACCGATCCACTATAAGCAAAACGGGAAATGGGTAGATATTAATAACAACGTCCAAGCCGCAGGGAAAAGTGCCCTTGACTCCGATCTTCCCTATATCAATGGCGGTAACAAGTTCCGGGTCGGCTTTGCCAACCATAGCCGCGGAAAAAAAGTGGTGCGCTTCCGCCTGGGTCAGGCTGAAGTGGATTTCGGCCTGATTGGCGGAGCAAACACCACGGGAAAGAAAAAAGAGAATCAGGTTACCTATCCCGATGTGTACCCGGACACCGATCTCACCTACACCGTCACCAACACCGGTGTCAAAGAAGCGTGGGTACTGCACAAATATACGGGACAATCCGTATATACCCTTTCCATCAAGACTAAAAACGTGCAACCGAAAGAACAGGAAGACGGTTCGATCACGTTTGTCGATGCCAAGGGAAAAACGTTGTTTTCTATT
Source organism: Thermoactinomyces sp. CICC 10523 (assembly GCF_016055105.1). Lineage (NCBI taxonomy): Bacteria > Bacillati > Bacillota > Bacilli > Caryophanales > Thermoactinomycetaceae > Thermoactinomyces > Thermoactinomyces sp. CICC 10523. The sequence goes on along the minus strand of NZ_JAECVX010000003.1, from coordinate 760 downwards.
CCGCGTCCCTGCATGTACGATGCGAAAGATGGGATATCAAACAATGTGAAATTTGCATTAAGAACCGAAGGAAATAAAACATACATTGACCTGAAACCGGACGATAACTGGCTCAAAGATCCAAACCGCGCTTTCCCGGTGACAATTGACCCGTCCATTTCGGTACAGGGCGCAACCGACACCTATGATGCCACGGTCGGTAGTGGGAATGCACAGAACGTCAACTTTGGCACCAACTCGTATTTGCTCACGGGTACCTACACCGACCCAACCTATGGCACGGGAGTATACCGCTCTTACATCAAGTTTGGACTCGCTCCCCTATTGAGCTCAGCTAATATTACATCCGCCAAACTTACGTTGTACCAATACGCAACGACCCAATCGGAACAAGTTGACCTCTACTCTGTAGCAAGCGATTGGCAATCGACTGGGATCAAATGGAGCCAATTGCCTTCAACCGGGTCCTTGATCACCAGCACCACGGTTTCTGATGTGGGTTTCTATGATTTTGACATTACATCTTTGGTCAAACAGTGGTATGGTGGGACCACCTCCAACTATGGCATGATGCTCCGCTTGAATCAGGAAAGCGATAACTGGAAAGGGTTCCGTTCGAGTGACTATCCGGACAACAATTCGCAAAAGCCGATGCTGACCGTTACTTACACCATCGACCCGATCGGGGTGGAAAGCTTCTGGACTTCCGCCGTCACCAATGTCAACACCTATAACGGCAACTTTTACCTGGAAGATTCCG
>NZ_JAECVX010000039.1:0-1615 GCF_016055105.1 Thermoactinomyces sp. CICC 10523 | reverse complement strand
GCGGCCGCTCTTTTCTCTCTTCCGCCGGAATCCAGCAGCGCTGCCGGGCAAACGGATAGGTGGGCAGACTCATCCGTCCGGGTTTCTTCCCGCTGTACAGACGGTTCCAGTCGATGTCCATCCCTTTTACCCACAGCTCCAGCAGTTTGTCGTACTTCCCTTTTCTCTGCCAGACCTCCAGGATTTGCTCCATATCCTCATCCGCCGCCAGGACCGCCAGGACTGCCTTATGAGCGTTGACCGACCCCCGGTAACATCCTTCGATCTCCTGCTTTCCGGCAACCACGTCCGCCAATTTTCCCCGGAGCTCTTCCATGGTGGTGGCCACGAGGGCCATCCGCTCTTCCATCGCCTCCCGGCCCACTTGCAGCGTGTACGCCAGAGCGGCCAGATCACGGTCGGTCCAGCCTTCTTCCCCGATCGCCGAGTGCAGGCGTTTCGCCTGCTCCAGCAGTTGCCCGCGCGTTTGTGCCGACAGGACGATCAGGAACGGGCCCCCGCCGGCTGCAGCCGGCTCCCGATCCGTTTCTTCGGGCGGGAGATATTCCTCAATCACGATATGGGCGTTGGCCCCTCCGGCTCCAAACGACGAGATTCCCGCCCGGCGCGGAGCTTCCCGGGGCACCCCCTGTCGCATCACGACCGGCCGCTTCCATTCTGCCAGTTCCTGCTGAACGACAAAGGGGGTCGAGGCAAAGTCAATATGGCGGTTCAGCACCCGGGAGTGCAGGGAGGGCACCAGCTGCCCGTATTTCATCTGCAGCAAGACTTTACTCAATCCGGCAATCCCGGCCGCGCTCTCGGCATGCCCGATGTTGGATTTCACCGAGCCGATGGCACAAAACTGCCGGTCGCCGGTATATTCCTGAAAGGCTTTGGTCAAACCGGCAATTTCAATCGGGTCGCCCAAGGCCGTTCCGGTGCCGTGCGCTTCGATGTATTGAAGGGTTCGCGGGTCGATGCCGGCCTGGCGAAAAGCCTGCTTGATCACATCAGCCTGGGCATTGGGATTGGGGACGGTATAGCCGTGTGTCTTGCCCCCGTGATTGAGGGCCGTCCCTTTGATCACTCCGTAAATGTGATCACCGTCCGCCACGGCCCGGGCCAACGGCTTCAACAGAACCGCACCGACTCCTTCTCCGGGCACATAGCCGTCGCCGCCATCCCCAAAGCTTTCGCACCGTCCCTTGCTTGAGAGGAATTGCCCCTGCTGCAGGGCGATGTATTTGTTCGGGTGAATCGACACATTCACCCCGCCGGCGATCGCCACTTCGCAACTGCCTTTTTGTAGGTGCTGGCAGGCCAGATGAATCGCCGTCAAGGATGAGGAGCACATCGTATCCACGGCCATGCTCGGGCCGTGAAAATTGCAGAAATAGGAGACCCGGTTGGCAATGGAAGCGGCGCTTCCATTCAAGGCCACCTTTCTTCCCCGAAGCTGTTCTTGCGCTCCGTAGAGTTGGTACTCCTCGTACATGACGCCGACGAACACCCCGACATTGCCTTCCATTCCCCGTCCCTTGTACGCCCCGAGGGCACGGCGGGTATATCCCGCATCCTCCAGGGTTTCATAGACGCATTCCAGAAACAGCCGTTCCTGCGGGTCCATCAATTC
>NZ_JAECVX010000038.1:0-1750 GCF_016055105.1 Thermoactinomyces sp. CICC 10523 | reverse complement strand
ATAGCCTGTCAGTTCGTCTACCGTTTTGTACTCAAAAAACAGCGTTTTGGGCAACGGGCCAAATGTTTTTTCCAACTCGTTCGTCAGCTTCATCACCATGACCGAGTCGATGCCGTATTTCATAAATTCGGCGTCCGCTTCAATTTGTCCGGCGGGAATCTTGAGCCCGGCTGAGAGCAGCGTTTTCAAATAGTCAATCGCTTTCCTGCGAAGCTGGTCCGCTCCGCTCTCCTGTACGAATTTTTCTTCCGTGGCAACCACTTTCTTTGTCCCGTCATCCGGATGAATCGGCTGAATCTGCAGTTTCGACCGGATCTCCCCGAATCTGCGGCGCTCTCCGGCAATCACCATGACCTGTGGCTCTCCTGATGCAAAACCTTCATAAAAGGCGCGGATGCCCCGCCAAGTCTCCAGCGCGGCCAGTCCCGTGCTCTCCTGCATGATTTGCTCCGTTTCAGGATCAAGGCGCATGCCGCCGTCACGCCACAAGGGCCAGTTGAAGGAGATCGTGCGCCCGTGCCGTTCATTTCGTTCGACAAGGGCCTGGCGATATCGGGCATAAGCATCCATAAAGGCGCTTCCGCACGCATAATCAGCCTGTCCTGCATTGCCCAAGGTGCCCGCCAGTGAGGAGAAAATGATAAAAAAGTCGAGATGGATCTCTCTGCTGGCCAGATCGAGGTTGACCAGTCCCACCGTTTTCGGGGCTGTCACCGCCAAAAATTGATCGTCCGTCTTTTTGATGATAAAGTTGTCGCGAATGATTCCGGCACTGTGAATAATCCCATTAAGTTGCTTAAATTCCCGGAGGATTTGATCCATCAGTTTTTCCACAGCCGAACGATCGGTGACATCCACCTGCCGATAAAACACCCGTGCCCCCAGTTGTTCCAATTCTTTGATCTGTGCCCGCTTGCGTTCATCCAGGCGGGATCGTCCCGTCAGAATCAGCGTGCTTTGCGCTGTACGGGAGGCGATTTCCCTGGCAAAAAGAAGTCCCAAACCGCCGGCACCACCCGTAATCAGGAAAACCCCGCCCTCTTTCCACGGAAGATCGGATTTTGGCAGGTCCGCTTTTATTTCGCGCCAAGCGGCCGTATATCGTTTGCCGTCCTGATACCGGATCCGGTCGGTTTCGCGGCAGGCTGCGTTTTCCTTTAGCTTTCGCGCGATCTCTTCCTCCGTTTCCTCTGCTTCGACCGCGATCAACTGCCCGATGATCCGGGGATTTTCCAGATGCGCTGTCTGAATGATCCCCTGAAGCCCGGCCCAAAGTTGCTCTTCTCCTTGATCCGGAACAACGATCTGGATCAGAACGCTGCCCGGATGCCCGGTTTTCATGATTCGCTGTATTTCTGCAAACAATTGCAGGGCATGATTTTGGAACTGCTCTCCGCTATGGCTGTTATCAACCGGCAGCGCAAGACATCGTCCCCCCTGAAGGAATGATTCCACCTTTGTCGGGGAAACACTGTCCATCCCGCAAAGAAGCACCAGTTGGTCAGCAAAAGAACCCGCAGTTGCCGTTTTCTCCGCCGATTGTTCGCGCCAGTCAGCGCGGAGCAGCACATGTTCCGTTTTCGCACGGCCGGCTTCCTGCAACCATTCACCCGACACCGCCCGGGTGGCCAGACCCCGTATTCGCAGGCAGATCCGGCCGGTTTCGTCGCACAGATCGACGGACAACTTCCCGCCGGTTTCCTGATGAACCCGTGCCCACATCGCCGGGCCGGTTTTGCCGTAGATCTCC
>NZ_JAECVX010000037.1:0-1886 GCF_016055105.1 Thermoactinomyces sp. CICC 10523 | reverse complement strand
GCAAACAGCAGAGATATTGGCCCCCGGCGCCATTCCAGCCAACACAATCTCCATTTTTTGCTCAGCAGTCCATTTTCGCCGCCCCATAAAAAACGACCCCTTTCTTGCTTCCTTCCATTATACTTTATCTTTCGTCTGGAAGCGTATGGGGTCATTATAATTGCAGGAACTATTCTTTCCGAAATTCCCACTCTTACGTGGAATGACAATATTTCCACTTCCGTTACTTATACAGTCACCATTCAGGTTAATACAAGTACGGGTCTTACCAGTGTTACCACACAAACTCGGGCTTTAAACGCTATTGTTTTTTAACAGGATTTTAGAAAACAAATAGCCTCAATCATTTTTTGAGACAAAACAATCCTCATAGGAGGTATCCACTTTGCCAAGCATTTAGGAAACGGTTTATCCAAGACTAAAAAGCAACCTAACGCCTAAAGAGTTAGATAAATAATTCGTCTGGGCAAAAGAAAAAGCATGAAATTCCTTTTCTCAATTGGGTTTCTGATCATGTTGAAAACTTTCCAGTTTCTCAACTACTTAACGCCCATCTTTTCAAGCTGTTCAATGAGTTGCAAAACATCAATTGTCTGGCGGCCAAGACGAGAGATAGATTCAAGGGGTCACCTGTACGGAAAATCGTACGTTGACCCCTATATGGCAATTTTCCAATACCATCGTTCTCCAACTTTGATCTGGTATTTTCGGATGGTACCCGGGTTAAATTCAACCACATGCGCCGTACCTTCAAAATAAGCACCGTTTTGGTTAGGCATCAATTTTTCCTCTAAACCGACCACTAATCCTTGTTGGTTTAAATAGACGACATCGATAGGAAATTTCATCTGATACGTGTGGATCGCTGTGGCCCCCATGAGAAACATTCCACTGCCGGCTGTTGTGCGCCCGAGAAGACCTTTAGCCAGTTCAGTCATGGTTACGGCCAGTTCCATTTTTCGAAAATAGGTTTTGTAGCGATATACACATACCGATTTCATCACATCATCTCCTCTAATCCGTAGCTTGGTGCTCCCTAGATCCTATTCCAATAGTATTTCTTTGTGACACAATAGGCACATAGGGTCACCGTACGGAAAATCGTACGCTAAGGCAAAAGTTCACGTCATAACTGGAAATAATGACGCGCTTTATTAAGATAACTTTACCTTAGCGTACAGCTTATGACTTGTTGTGTCTAAAATATTCAGATGACAAAAATTGAATCGTCCTATACTGGTAACCCCGAGTTTTAGGCGAGGCAGTTTAGCCTTTGCCACGTGCGGGTCTTGCAGGACAAAGCCATACACGACTTCTGGCAGTTTCCGCTTTAGTGGTATGCTTTTGTCCCCTTTGGTCTTAACCGCCAGGTGAACCACTTGACCCAGAAGCCTTTTCTTCCGAACTTCTCCTTCCTATGGAAGGGATCTACCGCCGGATGACACGGCACACATTTTCTCGGATTGATACGATGATCCCTTCAACAACAACGGAAAGTTAGCTGGTACTTGTCAAATACCAGCTGACTTTTTTATTTCGCGGGAATGGCTTAGGCCATTTTCAATTTACTTTGTATTGTTAATTGAATCTATTTATTATTCATATAATTTTCGCAATGTGTTCATCAGCTTGATGATAAGGTTTTAGAATACACAAAAGCATAGATTAAAGGAGGGCTTTAGTGAAACTTCGGGATAAGGTTCACAAAGGGGAATGGGAGTGGAGATATATTTCTTAGGGATTCAGATACAGAATATAAAATCCTTAATGATATTGCAGCTAGACTAAGTTAAGTCCGTATAATTGTGTAAAAATGGCAGCTGCGAAAAATAATTGAGCCATGGTGAAATTCCTCGGTTAGAATAGTAGTTGGCAAACATTCCCAA
>NZ_JAECVX010000036.1:0-1929 GCF_016055105.1 Thermoactinomyces sp. CICC 10523 | reverse complement strand
GCTGACGCGGATGCGGATGCCGATGCGGATGCGGATGCGGATGCGGATGCTGACGCTGATGCCGATGCGGATGCCGATGCTCATGCTGACGCCGATGCTGACGCTGATGCGGATGCGGATGCGGATGCTGACGCTGATGCGGATGCTGACGCTGATGCTGACGCTGATGCAGATGCTGACGCTGATGCGGATGCGGATGCCGACGCTGATGCGGATGCCGATGCGGATGCGGATGCGGATGCTGACGCCGATGCCGACGCTGACGCTGATTCGGACGCTGATGCTGATGCTGACGCTGATGCGGATGCTGACGCTGATGCAGATGCTGACGCTGATGCCGATGCGGATGCCGATGCTCATGCTGACGCTGATGCGGATGCTGACGCTGATGCAGATGCTGACGCTGATGCCGATGCGGATGCCGATGCTCATGCTGACGCCGATGCTGACGCTGATGCGGATGCGGATGCGGATGCTGACGCTGATGCGGATGCGGATGCGGATGCTGACGCTGATGCGGATGCTGACGCTGATGCTGACGCTGATGCAGATGCTGACGCGGATGCGGATGCGGATGCCGACGCTGATGCGGATGCCGATGCGGATGCGGATGCGGATGCTGACGCTGATGCCGACGCTGATGCCGATGCTGATGCTGATGCGGATGCGGATGCTGACGCCGATGCCGACGCTGACGCTGATTCGGACGCTGATGCTGATGCTGACGCTGATGCGGATGCAAACGCCGGGCACAATACTTTTACAAACGGGAACAATACTATCATCAACGTAAACGATAATAGTGGCGCATATATCGGTATGGTGCTATCTACACTTACTATGTTGCAAGCCTTGAATAGTTCCGAAGATTCAGATAATATAGATACTCTAATCTCTACTCTCACTAATATACTGAATGGATTGTTACAAGGAGAAAACGACAATCGTAAAGCCCTGCTTGATGCTATTAAATCTCTCAAAAAGAGTAAACAATAAAAAGATTGGAGGAAATTCTGTGTCGCGAAAAAATGTCTCACGCTGTACGATTCCTACGAAGAAATGTAACGATAGCTTATATGTGAAAATTAGTAACAGGAACGAAAAACTTAGTTGTCAATTCAACATGAATGTATATGATAAAGATTCGCCAACAAAAGAGCTATTACCCGTTTATGAAGATGACCAACTTAAACATTCGGATATCCTGGAACCTGGAGCAGAGAAACTTTATAAGATCGACGTGTCAAAGGTAGGAAGAAAGGTTGTTTTTGAGATTATCCAAAAAAATGGCGGCTCAGGTATTAAGGTTTCCAGAAACAGCAAAGATCCATCGCTCATAGAATTACAAATCAAATAAGCGAATAAGATCTTGTATCTGACTCAAAAGGCTACTTTATGTGTCCTTTTGAGTCAGTCTTATTTATGTAGCGAAGCAACTTCGAATTATGGGTAGATTTCACGATGAATCGTATCTAACCAGATGGACGGGAAAAGCATCTCTATGGTGTTACTACGGCGAAAGCAAATGGGGAAATAGTCGTCCATGGTGGAAATTTGGTTGATGGCCAAAATATTTACTATATGAATTATTGGTATGAGTTAACGGATCAGCTTTTTGAAGAAGAGGATGAAGATGAAATTGAAGGGATTTATCCTTCTGATACTTATTTTGAACTGATTATCAGACAAGATCGGAAGAAAAGGGATATTATATTACCATTTCCCAATTATCGATTATGCCGGAAAAGGTTTGTGTATCTTGGGGTTATATGCTTAAGGCGATAAAGTACTTCTATAATCATGACGGAAAATTAAATCCGAATCTAAAATGGGATCAAGTCCAAAATTATGTGTAAATTTCCACGGTCAGAAAAAGTCGGCGTTCAACTTATGCGTGTGACTTTTGGCTGAGGTTTTTCTTTGGATTTT
>NZ_JAECVX010000035.1:0-1987 GCF_016055105.1 Thermoactinomyces sp. CICC 10523 | reverse complement strand
GATTGTGTCCGGCCGGGACGCAGAGCCATGACTTTCATCTTTTAAAATATGATGCGAATATCATGTGTGGATCTCCTCCAAATCATATGGTCATGCCCCGGGCCCCAATAATCTTTCAGCAAATAATCAGGCTCACCCGATTTCTTTCGCCATATTTTCTGTGCATTGGGATATCCGCTGTCCGGACAAAATTCATTGATTCCCTTGTTAATCAGGGTGAGAATCATTACATTGAAGAGCAAAGTTCCAATTCTTGATAATCCGGATGAACAAACACAGTTCCTATCTCCGGCAATTCTTTCAATGTTCCATCTGTGCAACGGTTGATCAGCTCTCTCGGGGGACCGTATTCAATGGTGCTGATAATTTTTTGATTCTTTCGATCAAAGGTGGGGCTTCAGCGGTGGATGGCACAGGGAGAGTTTTTCTTGAGTAAAACAAAAGGAAAACCGAATTGGTTTAACGCATGGCGGCACCAATAAATGAAAAACCCAACACTGAATGAAGCTTTCATTAAAATAAAAAGACATGTATGGATTGAGTTCCATATCATGTCGTTTGCTGTAAATAAATAGTTTGTTGACTGAGTTAATTTTTCCTGAAATATCCCATGACCTCAATCGTTTGCGTGATATTGACAAACGCTTTGGGATCGGTTTCCTTGATCAGCTTTTTCACTTTGGCAAGTTCATAGCGGGAAATAATCATAAATAAAATCTTTCTTTTCTCTTTGGAGAAAGCTCCCTCACCGTCGACAATGGTAATTCCCCGGACAAAATTGGACAGAAGAACCTGTTTGATCTCCTCTCCTTTGCTGGTGATGATCATCAAAGTGAGTTTGACGTGACTGGTGTGGATCGTATCTGTCAATTTTCCTGCAGTGAAGATGGACAACAACGTATACAAGGCGATATCCCAACTGAACAAAAACCCCGAGATAAACACAACGATCGCATTCATGGCAAAAAGCAAATTCCCAAGGGGAAAATCTTTTTTACGGGTTAGTAATAAGCCAATGATATCGAATCCGCCTGTGGAACCCGAGGAACGAAAAATAAGTCCGTAAGAGACGCCGGCCAGCACTCCCCCGAACACTGTTGATAAAATCGGATCGGTAGACAGGGGCTTAACCGGGATATAGACCATGGCGATTGATGTCACGGCAACAGAAAAAATAGTATAAAACATAAATTTTTTTCCCAGCTTATAGGAGCCGATGACAAACAGTGGAATATTAAGCGCCAGGTTAATGATTCCCGTGTTAATGGGAGTCAGCAGTCCGATGATCATTGCGATTCCGGTCACACCGCTGCTCAAGACTTTGTGCGGCAACAAAAATGAATTGTAGGCAACCGCTCCGATGATCGATGCAAAAAAGATTGTGACGATTTTAGACAAATTCTCACCCCCTCCTCAAACAATATAGACATTATAGCGAAGTTGAGAAACTGGAACAATTGGAATATAAGAGATGCAGAAGCGGCAGAAGTAATTTTTTTCTTTCAGTAATTTTCTGTTTCATGGCTTACCTTATTTTTTCGCAACGGCTTTGTGAGAATGTTAATGAAAAGTACTTCAATCGGGGAGAATACTACTCATCCTGCATATTCAAAAACGATACGGGTTTTTATGTGAAATTGGGCCTCTGCCGTTCGGGGCACCATGGGGAAAGAAGACGGTTTTTACTGGACAGCACCATATAAAAGTATAAGTTTTTTTTCTAAAAAAGTATTGACATCCTTGTTTGAGAGTTGTATAGTAGTTTCCGTTGCTGTTGCGACAAGAATTTATTACAACTGAACAAACCAATAAAAAAGTTGTTGACAAAATCAGTTCTGTTGTAGTAGAATATTCATTGCTGTCGCGTTAAAAACAGCGGCGATGGAGAGTGTTCCTTGAAAACTAAAGAGTGAAGCATGACCTGTTGATTCTTTTTGAGCTAGATCTTTATCGGAGAGTTTGATCCTGGCTCAGGATGAACGCTGGC
>NZ_JAECVX010000034.1:0-2009 GCF_016055105.1 Thermoactinomyces sp. CICC 10523 | reverse complement strand
TCTTTAGTTTTCAAGGAACACTCTCCGTCGCCGCCGTTTTTATCACGACGACAATTTATATTCTATCACATCGCTGTCACGCTTGTCAACAACTTTTTTTGTTTTGTTCTCTCGCTTTTTGCAAGATGTTGTCGTATCAGTGACGAAAATAAATATACTACCCTTTTATTTGATTGTCAACACCTCTTTTGAGATTTATTTTATTTCCATCATTTTATGCACATGTAAACCCGGACGGAAACAAAAAACATACTTGCCGTCACTCGGCCGACTTGAACGATCCCTCCCCCCTCGAGCAGTTTGCAGCTCTCCATGTTTGACCGAATCGATCAATGTCTTTCCTCTGCTTTAAAGTACCTAAAAACAACCTGGTGTTTTCTGCTCAAACCAGTGATGAAAAACGCTTTTACCGTTTTCCCATAACTAAAGAATCCGGCCGGCACGTTTATCAACCGTGGAGAACCAGCGGGAAACAAAAAGAGAGGCGCAGGAAATGCAGACAAGGATCGGAACGCCCGGTTTCGGGACACGCTGGCAAGAGCCCGGGTCAAAAAACCCCCCAACTTTCAACTTTCATGCAGATACCTTGATTTCGACAACATCAGATGATGCAAAGTTCCTTAAAACAGCGCTTCTCCTGTTTACCGGATCTTCCTGTCAGGATGAAGGATTCTGAACCAATCAACCGCTCGTGTATGATAACGGGCATTCTCCAATTCGGAATTAACGACCCAAGTTTCCTTGTACGCTCATAAGTTCCATTCCCGTCAAGGCACATGCATCCTCTAAGGTTTACGACCCACCACAATCCGTACAGGAGGAAAAATAAAATAATGGGGACCGGCAATCTGAACGCCTGTCGCTCCCAACTCTTCAAAAATCGCGGCATATTCATCAACATGCCGGAAATCGAGAATCGCAAAATGTCCTCCCGGCTTGAGCACCCGGAATATTTCCCCGAGCGCTTTGCGACGTTCATCTTTATCGTAAATATTGTGCAGGGCCAGACTGGAAACAATCACATCAAATTCATTGTCCGAAAACGGAATATCCCGCGCATCAGCAGATACGACTTCGACGCGTTCTCTTACTCCTTCTCTTTCGGCATTTTCCAGAGTTACATCAGGATGATTGCCCGATTGATCCTGTTCATTCCAAATATCAATTCCGATTGCCTTACCTCTGTCCAGGCGTTTGGCAGCAGCATTCAGAACGAGTCCTCTCCCGCATCCGATATCGAGCACTTTTTCATCTCCCCGCCAAGGGACGAGATCAAGCAGTTTCTCCCGTTCATAATACTTCCCGACTTTGCTGCTCCAAATCATATAAACGGCTTCAATGAGACAAATCAACCCCAAAAGGAAGGGAATCGTTCCGATCCATCGCCAAGCACCGGCAAAAGCAAAAAAAGTCCCCATACAGAGAAGAAGCAAAACGATGCCGATCAACGCCAAGTTTCGAATGACACCAGGAGCATCTATGCCATAATCCCCTTTTTGATTACCAGTCTTATCCATTCACTTCACCTGCCTGTCGTTTTTTGAATGTTTATGGGTAGTGTAACGGAAACCCGGATGACGCAGCTCAGATGAGCTTCATTTCCATTATACAAATTCGGATAAACACTTTGACACCTGCCTGACCAAAAACGTGTGAATGCTTGATCACCTGCATCCATTTCCCAGCAACAAACTCAAAAGTAACATCGTTTGCTGCATATGACCTGACAGGAACAGAGGAACGAACTTACTGCCGGGGACATTTGCAACGCTTATAAATTCCATTATTCAGGAAACAATCCAGGGATTCAAAAGGATTCCTCCTGGATAACATCATCTTCATCCACAAAGTGAATCAATGTAAGAAGGGATCCCGGCTGACAGAAGCACTCAAAACAGAGGCGCGATGAAGAAAGGATGGAGAAGGAGGATGAATCGAAGGAAATAAAAATAACAAAGACAACAATGAAAAAGCCACCTCCAACGAGGTGGCTTGTATCTTTGCCTGGC
>NZ_JAECVX010000033.1:0-3228 GCF_016055105.1 Thermoactinomyces sp. CICC 10523 | reverse complement strand
GAGATTCTCCGAAAAAAGACGAACTGGGGCCGAAGGTAAAGACCAGGGATTTGGTGCGGATCCTGCACGGCGAGGGGTATTCGGTCCCACAAATCACGGCTGCCCTTCGCATCAACCGCACTTATGGGTATGCTCTGCTCAAGGAGTACCAGCCCAAAAAGCGTGAGCGCTCTGACGAAGCGGCGCTTCGTCAGAAGATCCAGGAGCTTTGCGGAGAGTTTCCGACCAACGGGTACCGCCGAATCCGGGTTTGGCTGTACAAGCGGCATCAGCTTCGTGTCAACCACAAGCGCGTGTACCGCATCATGAAAGAGTTGGGGTTGTTAACCCGTTCCAAAGGAGGAACGGCGAGTAGAAAAAAGCAATCGGGTCGGATCCCGGTCACCGGCTCAAATCAGTATTTTCAAGTCGACATGACGAAGATATGGTGTGGGCGTGATGGCTGGGGTTACCTGTTTGCCGTCATCGACGCTTATGACAAAGAAATCGTAGGCTATTCCTTCTCACGGTTCTGCAGAACCGATGAGCTTCTTTCTGCTGTCAATCAAGCACTGGAAAAACGTTTCCCTCAAGGAGTCAAAGGCCGTGGCCTGACAATTCGTAGTGACAATGGTTGCCAAATGACCAGCAGACGATACGTCAAAGCTCTTCAAGATGCCGGAATTAAGCAGGAGCGAACGGGTTACAACAACCCTGACACCGATGCTTACATTGAGCGTTGGTTCCGGACGCTGAAAGAGGAAACGGTTTGGCTTCAGGAATACTCCTCTTTCCTGGAAGCCAAAAAAGATATCGACCGCTACATCCGATTCTACAATGCGGAGCGACTGCATTCTGCATTAGGATATCTGTCTCCAAAAGAATTTCGTCAACTTTTATCTTCAAATGCGACTTAAATGTCTGGACTTTTGGGGTTCATTAAGTGATCTCGCCCCCATCAAGCTCTCATACACCTCGAGTGAGCGCACTTCCACTTCGTGATGCGGGATTTGTTTTGCACGCGGTCGGGGGACAGGGAGTCCCTGTGCGGTAACAAGCCCTTTGTACTGGTTAGGGCAAGGGACAACGGCTCTGGATTTTCCCACTTTTTCATGACGAGTAATCTGTTTCGAACCAATCCAAATTTCCACATGGCCGTTCCGTTCACAGACCGTTGCTTCACGACCGCTGTAGTGCCAGGGGACCCCATATCGTACTCCGTCATAACTGACGAACCCGTCTTGACTGACACGGCGTCTTTCGCGCAGATACGGGTTCCAGCGGTCGAGGTCAGGAAGCAGCTTTAGATTTTCCTGCTTCAGACGGTCACAAGGTCGCTCGCCAGTCGTTCCATGAACACGCCGGTTTTTCTCGTCACACCACGCCGCAGCTTGCCGGTTCGAAGCGGCGCCCTGGCAGGAAGTTTTCCTTTACAAACCGGATGCTGCGTTCCACCTTGCCCTTGGTTTGCGGACGCCGAACGCGGCATACCAGCGGGATAAACCCTGCTGTTGCCGCGAAGTCGGCAAACAGCCCATGCCACCGGGGCTTTCGGTCGTCCCCCATTCCCAAGATCACCGTTTTCATTCGATCCGTTAGAACTATGTCTGGAATCCCGCCGAAATACTCAAACGCATGAACCAGACAGCGGAGGAAACTGTGGATGTCGCAGCGCTTGGCAAACTCCACATAGATCGCTCGGGAGTAGCCGAGAACCATGACAAACACAGGCACTTTGTGGACTTGACCCTCCGGGTCCACGTATTCACAGATCCCCCAGTCTACCTGGGCTTGTTCCCCAGGGCGGGATTCATACCGTTGAACTGCAGGGAGCTGTTTGGGAGGACAGAAATCCTTGACATAGTCTTTAAGAATAGTTCGACCGCCTTGGTAGCCTTGCTCACGGAGAAGCCGGAAAAGGACTTCGCAGTTGTAGATGCCTTGATCCATGTACTGGTGCAGAAGCGGCTTGAAGGGATTCAACTTGGATGGCCGTTTTCCCCGGGGCTTCCGCTCCGGAAGCCCCTCTGCACGAAGATACCGCCGGACGGTATTGCGGGCATGTCCCGTTTCTCTCGAAATCGCCCGAATACTCTTGCCAATCGCCTTCGATTCGTGTAATTTAATCACAGTCCCACTCCTTAGCATAATTCTCCCTCCGAAGAAATGTAGCGGTTTCGTTCGAAGGGGATTATTCGACGGGAGTGGGTCAATTCTTTTTCGGCGATCCTGGGTCAATTATACGCCGTCGGTAACAAACAGATTAATATTTATGAAATTACCGTTTTGTATGAACACATTGATCTGAGCCTTGTGGCCATTCATATTGACTACCCAAAGTTTATTGAATCCTTCTTTCAGCAAACCTTGTTGATCAGCATCTCTAATAGCATTTACAGCTCTTTGAATAATATCAAATTTATTGTTTCCTATCTCCCCCCCTCCACTTAACATAAGATCAAAAAAGGACAGGCTGACCTTTGGTCAAATCTGTCCCTCAAAAGTAATATCTATTCTTTTCCATTTAAAGAACAGTTTCTTAGAGTTAATCGAAACACTGGGCTATTTTTTGAATTCTTTTTTCATAAAAATCTAATTAAGTTCTTGGATTATAGTCTATATGAACAAATTCAAGCCCCTTTAGAACATTAGTAATTCTTTTTGAAAGATCTTCAATTTCTTCAGAGGTTAATTCATTTTCTAGTTGACTCAGATTAACGCTCGTTAGCTCTTTTTTAATCGCTTCAATATTACCAACAAATACCTTTTCGTGGGTTAATACGATCTCACCTAATGCAATATGAACTAGCAAACTCTCTGTTTTCCCCTCATTACAAACTGTTTCAAACTCATAAAAGGTTCTTGCAACAGCATACCTATAACCTATATTTTTTCTCAAGAAATCTTCGTAAGTTTCTTTCACAGCCTCAAGCAACTCATGATATTCCCAATCCTTCAACAAATAACCCTCCAGTATTAAGAATAAAGATTATTTTATTATCCTATTACCATTATTATGGACAATATCTAATTTAATGTTTGGATATTTTTTAGCAAACTCTGCTATTACTCTACTACAACTCGCACAGGTGTCTAATTCTGTGAATAACTTAATCTCCCCAGTAGCTTTTGTATTATCACCTAGTCTAGGATCAAGTCCAAAATTATGTGTAAATTTCCACGGTCAGAAAAAGTCGGCGTTCAACTGATGCGTGTGACTTTTGGCTGAGGGTTTTCTTTGGATTTTCG
>NZ_JAECVX010000032.1:0-3283 GCF_016055105.1 Thermoactinomyces sp. CICC 10523 | reverse complement strand
CAGCATGAGCATCGGCATCCGCATCCGCATCAGCATCGGCATCCGCATCCGCATCCGCGTCCGCATCGGCGTCAGCATGAGCATCCGCATCCGCATCCGCGTCGGCATCCGCATCCGCATCGGCATCCGCATCCGCGTCAGCATGAGCATCGGCATCCGCATCCGCATCAGCATCGGCATCCGCATCCGCATCCGCGTCCGCATCGGCGTCAGCATGAGCATCAGCATCGGCATCCGCATCCGCATCCGCGTCCGCATCGGCGTCAGCATGAGCATCGGCATCCGCATCCGCATCCGCATCCGCGTCCGCATCGGCATCCGCATCCGCATCCGCATCCGCGTCAGCATGAGCATCGGCATCCGCATCCGCATCCGCATCGGCATCCGCATCAGCCTCGGCATCCGCATCCGCATCCGCATCCGCGTCAGCATCCGCGTCAGCATCCGCATCCGCATCAGCGTCGGCATCAGCGTCAGCATCCGCATCCGCATCCGCGTCAGCATCCGCATCCGCATCCGCGTCAGCATCCGCATCCGCATCCGCGTCAGCATCCGCATCCGCATCCGCATCCGCATCCGCATCAGCGTCAGCATCCGCATCCGCGTCAGCGTCCGAATCAGCGTCAGCGTCGGCATCGGCGTCAGCGTCGGCATCAGCGTCAGCATCCGCATCCGCATCCGCGTCAGCATCCGCATCCGCATCCGCGTCAGCATGAGCATCGGCATCCGCATCCGCGTCGGCATCCGCATCCGCATCCGCATCGGCATCAGCGTCAGCATCCGCATCCGCATCCGCATCCGCGTCGGCATCCGCATCCGCATCGGCATCCGCATCCGCGTCAGCATGAGCATCGGCATCCGCATCCGCATCAGCATCGGCATCCGCATCCGCATCCGCATCCGCATCCGCGTCGGCATCCGCATCCGCATCCGCGTCGGCATCCGCGTCAGCATCCGCGTCAGCATCCGCATCAGCGTCAGCGTCCGAATCAGCGTCAGCGTCGGCATCGGCGTCAGCATCCGCATCCGCATCCGCATCCGCGTCAGCATCCGCATCCGCATCCGCGTCAGCATCCGCATCCGCGTCAGCATCCGCATCCGCGTCAGCATGAGCCTCGGCGTCGGCATTGGCGGTAGAATTGGCAGTGGCGTCGCCATTCGGATCCTTGTCATGATCAGCGTGGTCATGATCAGCGTCGGTATCGGCATTGGAAATAATTATATTGTCGCTATCTAGATCAGCTTGGTTTGTTAATTGGCCCTTGTTAGTGGCATTACTCGCACAGTAGGGTGATATATCCGGATTCGATATCGAATTTTCGATATTTTCTATATCTTCGAAGTCTTCCCGATCTTTCGTCCTTTTCTTTCTTCTCTTATCTTTAAGGTCATCACGATCACGCAGTCTTTTCTTTCTTCTTTTTTCTTTAGGATCATCACGATCACGTAGTCTTTTCTTTTTTCTTTGATCTTTTTTGTTTCTAGGGTTATTATTTAGATCCAAAATAATTTCCTCCTTTCTTTTTACGAAATTATTATATTAAGATATATCTCAGTTTGTTCCAGGCCAAGCAATCAAAATAAAGCCAGAATGTACTAACCACTAAATGTCAATAGCACTAGAAGACTCGTTTATAGACTTATTTATAGATTAGTTTAGTTTGCTGACCTCATAGGATTTCAGAAAAGGTGTAAGTTAATTTAGGGGAACAAAGGGGGTGTTTTTTTATGGGGAGAAGAAAGTGGACGGCAGAAGAATAAGCGAAATGGTGTTAGTAGGTTTTCCCACTACATTTCTACTGATCCGAAGGCTCCTAAAACTCGATATGCATTTTTTCGGGTGAATTACGAAGTATAACAGTACATTCCCGCTATCCTTCAATTCCAAATTCCAGTCCAGACTGGGAATCAGGAAGCGTGTGATACCCGGGGAGTTAAACAGATTTTCAATCACGATCAGGTTTCCGGTCATGATCGAGGCGATTCGGAACAAATCCGCTTTGATCACGGGCAAAACGTTCCGGAGTACATGCCGGGCGTAGATCGTCCATTTTTTCAATCCCTTGGATTTGGCTGTCAAAATATAGTCTTCTGTCAAATCTTTGTGCTCTTGAAGGGCGACCATCCGCATGATATATGAAAAAGGCAAATAACATAAGGTCAGAAAGGGCAACAGATAAGCGGTGCCAAATGCGGTTGTATTCACCTCTGCCACCAGCCAGCCGGTCTGCCGGAAGATAAACACAACCAGAAGTTGGAGGAAAATGGCTGTGGCAAAATCCGGAATGATCGCCATAAGTTCCAGAAGGGTCCGGATCCAGATGCCGGAACGAGCCAGGAAAAGATCAAGGAATGTTCCTGACAGCAAGGCGAGCAGACTGGTTGAAACCATATTGACTGCTGAAAAGGCGATAAAGGATCGAGTATCGGTGAAAAAATTGCGCGTCTCTGTTACCTGTTCGTGCGAATTGGAGTTATAGTAGAGATAAGCCTGATAGGTAAAGCTTTTTCCGCTCGGAATCCCTCCGATATAGTTGGCAATCTTGCCAAACATCGAGGCGAAGGCTTGGGACGGAGAAATTTTACCTGTGGATTGGCCCAGGATGGCATCGTGGCCGAAGCCAAATATCAACATGTCAATAAATTGGGGCAATGCAACAATAACCAGAACGGCAAACACTAATAGCAACAGTGTAAGCCATGTTCAGCGATCCGAAATTCGCTGGTTATCCGCTTAGAACCCCACCCGTCTTTGTATACCAATCGAAGATCTTCCGCATGACTTAGGCTTCCTCTTCATTGATTTGCAAAAATCCGTCCATCTGGTCTTTGTACTGAAATCATTAATCCAGTCGACCTTTTTCCCAAAACAAAAACCCCTGCCTTCTTTGCAAATGCGGCAGGGTCACATACAGACTAGATCTTTAATTCGGCCAATCTTACCAACTCCACTACGGCTTGGGACCGTCCTTTCACATTCAACTTTTGCATGACGTTACTGATGCGTACCTTTTGCAAACTTTGGGACATATGTTTAACGTATTTGTTCTTCTTATTTTAGCTATTGGAACCAGCCGCATTTATTTGGGTATCCGCTACACATGTGATGTAGTTGCTGGTTTTGCAGCCGGTGGGGGTTGAACTTTCGATACCGTAGTGGAACTTTTATAAGAAATTGTAGAGCTGCTATAATGACCCCATACGCTTCCAGACGAAAGATAAAGTATAATGGAAGGAAGCAAGAAAGGGGTCGTTTTTTATGGGGCGGCGAAAATGGACTGCT
>NZ_JAECVX010000031.1:0-4924 GCF_016055105.1 Thermoactinomyces sp. CICC 10523 | reverse complement strand
GCCAGCGTTCATCCTGAGCCAGGATCAAACTCTCCGATAAAGATCTAGCTCAAAAAGAATTAACAGGTCATGCTTCACTCTTTAGTTTTCAAGGAACACTCTCCGTCGCCGCCGTTTTTATCACGACGACAATTTATATTCTATCACATCGCTGTCACGCTTGTCAACAACTTTTTTGTTTTCTTCTCTCGCTTTTTGCAAGATGTTGTCGTAGCAGCGACGAAAATAAATATACTACCCTTTTATTTGATTGTCAACACTTTTTTATCGTTTTTTTACGGACACCGGGGCGCGGATTCACTTTCAACTTCCTTCTTGGCCGGTGTCCGGTTGACTTACCGCCTCTTCTCCATCCTTTCTCTCCTGAATTTACATCGTTCTCCCTCTTTCCCCATGATCAAGAATTCGGATATTCACTTTTGTATTGATCTGCGCCTTTCTAAAGTGATCATCCCACTTATTTTTCAGTTCTAACCATTGGATTGGATAGGAAATGCGAAACTGGTCACGGAAATCGGCCACATCCACCTTATATTTTTTTTGCATTTTATGCAGGGTAAGATGAACAAGACGATTAACCTCATTCTCCACCAATTTTTCCAGACTTTTGACATGATCTTCGTTGAGCAGATCCGTGGGAATATGCCATGTTTCGAATAAGGACACCTTTCCTTCGATATTCACGTCAAACGAGATCTTGTTTCCGTTTATATAAGGAGTGACGGTTCTCTCGATGGATTTGATCTCCACAGCAAAATTCTGTCGCTTTTCCTTATCAAAAACCTGAACAATCCCTTTGGCCTGTCCGGTCAACCAATTCAACCCTTCCACTTCTTCACGGGTTAAAAAGCCGATCAGCCGCTTGGAACTGCCTTTGATGACAGCACCGCCATCAAATAAGACTTTTCCCTTTTCCAATTTGACCGCCTGCAAGAGAAAACTGGCATCGGAAGCCATTTTGCTTGCAGTTTGGCCAATGGTAAACAGCGGCAATATTCCGTTTGTCTTATAATGATTTTGATAAATTCTCTGCAACCTTATACCGGGAATATCCGTGTTTCTGGTCACTTCCAAAAGATGGCGGCCTATTCCTTTAGATATCAGGATATTGGCACTCGGTCTGATTTCATACGTGTGCAAATATAAACTCAGCACCCCCTGCAAATTCATCAACCGTGCCATCTTCTCACCAATCAGAACAATCTTTGTATGCTGACCAAACGGAGGACGTGACTCTTCCAGCGACATTTTACGAATCGCTTCCATCACAGTTCTTCCTCTGGACACGATATTTTTATACGCTTTGCCTTTCTGCCCTCCATCTGCATTTTCTTCAGATTGTTGCGGAACGGTACATTGCATGGTAACCTCCACAAACGATTTCCCCTGTTCATCCCCGGATTCCCCGACTGTGTCATCATCCACCATGTCAAAACTGGAAGCCACTTCCAAAGAAATATCTTCAATATCACGGCTGTCCCAGCATCCGGAAACGGTGATCAGGCTCCCAATCGATATAACGATGAATAACAGACGTTTCCAAGAGTGATTCCTATCCATGTTTTTTCCCCTTCGGCCAGGTAATTCCCCATAAAACCGGAATGATGATCCCGATGAAAGCCAGCAGGACATACCCCATTATATATCCGATTAAATAGCGCTCATTGATATCGGACGGCAAGGCTGCGAACAGATAGATCAAAGGAGAAATCCAGTAAGTCCATGTTTTGAACTCCTTGCCAAAGATACTGGACAAGCCTATTGAGGCGAGATAGTGATAACACACGTAAGTGGTGAAAATCTGCAACATCCATACTGCCAGCAGAAAAGACTCAAATCGCTCAAAGATGACTCCCGTAACTTCAAATGAGCGGATCATGGTGACAGTAGGCCTGGTGATTCTCGCAGTCTCCTCCAGCCCTAATGTGGCAACCGCAAACGCAACGATAATGATATAAAAAAATGTGGGAACAGAGATACCGATGATGACCGATTTAACAGCTTGGCGATGATCCTCCATAAACGCGGTCAAAAACAAAATGACCTCAAACCCGCTGAAGGACAAGACTGTTTGCGTGATTCCCTTGATCACGGGCATGACGCCAAATCCCATCACAGGACGTAAATTGTTGAAATCGACAACTTTCAGGCTTAAACCCAGAGTCATGAGAAAGATCAAAACCGTGATCGGAAGAAGAAGGCTGGATAAACGGGCGATTGGCGTCAAACCTCCCGTAACCAGATAAACCCCGACCCATATGAATAAAACCATTGTTATTGCAGTCGGTGTTCTCGGGAGAAGATAAAGACTGTTGACCTCAGCCATCGAGCGAATCTCGTACCCTCCCAGAACAATAAAGTAGACAACCAGAGGGAAATTGAGCAGACGGCCGACCCATTTTCCCACCAAATGCTGACTGAATTCAAAATAGGTTTGCCCAGGGAAGCGTTGACTTAGCTTGGCCATCATAATTCCCGCCAACACGGCAATCATTCCGCTCAAGATCACGGAGATCCATCCATCTGGCGTACCGGTTTTTTCCGTTACGGTTCGTGGCAATGTGAGCACACCTGAACCCAACATAATAGAAGAAGTAACAATCGCGGCTTCCTGCATGGTGATTCGATTTTTTGGACGGATGATCAAGTTGCCCCACTTCCTTGGACGCGCTACTTTTTGCGCACAGGATTCTTTGTGTTCATCATTTTTGGGCGCTGTTTCATGTTTCTCAGAGGAAAGCGTATAATAAAATCCTTCCATTCATAAAGACTGTAAGGAATCGTCGGTGCAACATAGGGCACGCCAAAACTCTCCAATCGGCACAGATGAATGGTAATGGCCAGGAAAAACAGAATTACGCCATAGAGACCGAACAGCGCGGCGCTAAACATGGCCAAAAAGCGCAATAGCCTGAGCGCGATCCCGGCGCCGTAATTGGGGATGGCAAATGAGGAAATGGCGGTGAGGGAGACAACAATCACCATGATCGGGCTGATAATACCCGCACTTACCGCGGCTTCCCCGACAACCAAACCGCCGACCAACCCCACCGTTTGTCCGACGGGCTTGGGCAGGCGGAGCCCCGCTTCCCGCAAAATCTCAATGGAAATCTCCATGATCAGCGCTTCAATAAAGGAAGGAAACGGCACTCCTTCCCTGGTTTGCGCCATGGAGATGGCCAATTTCGTCGGTATTAACCCCTGGTGAAAGGAAACGAACGAGATATATATAGAAGGGAGCAATAAGGAAATATAGGCAGCGAGATAACGCATCAAACGAAGAAGGGAGGTCGGAATCCAACGTTCATAATAATCCTCTGGTGACTGCAGTAACATGGGGAAAGTGGTCGGAACCATCAACACAAATGAGGTTCCTTCCAACAAAATGGCTACTCTCCCTTCCAACAGGGCAGCGATAACCCGGTCGGGCCGCTCGGTATATTGGATCTGCGGAAAAGGAGAAAACGGGTTATCTTCAATCAATTGCTCCACATAACCGGATTCAAGCACTTCATCCACATCAATCCGGTTAAGCCGCTGCTTCACTTCACTTACAATTTCCGGATCGGCAATCCCCTTCATAAAAGCAACAACCAGTTTTGTCCGGGTTCGCCTTCCCAACGTATACTCGATAAGGGTTAAATCAGGGGTGGTCAAACCCTGGCGGAGCAGGGCGATATTTACATCAAGCGATTCGTTGAAACCGGATCGCGGGCCGCGAACCAAAGCTTCCGATATCGGTTCCTCAATAGAGCGCGTTTGGTACTTCTGCGTTCCCAGAACCAGAGCGACTGACAGACCATCAATAAATAAAGCCGTGTTTCCTCTGGCGATCTCGATCAGCAAATCTTTGAAAAAACGAACTTCTTTCACGTTTTCAATGGTCAGGATATGGTTGGCAATAAAATCCGACAGCTCCTCTTCCCCTGATAACTCTCGGTCAGGATGATTGATATCAAAGGCAAACATTAGAGATTGCATGATTTTATCCTCGACTAAACCACGGTCGATCAGGCTTTCCAAAAAAACCAAGGCGACTTTGCGATCCGTCGAGCCAAGCCGGAATGTTCGCATCTTCAGATCAGCGTTTTGACCGATCTCGTTTTCGATCATCAACAGGTTGGAAACGAGATCTTCATGGAAGCAACACGGCGTCTCATCCGAGTTTTTTTTTGTTTGCAATAGAGTCTTTTTCGGTTTCCGGCGTTTGATCATGGCATTCTCCCTCTTATGATCGAATCCAGTAATAAAGTTTGGATATTCCATACGGTATGATGAAAGAGGCGACCGCTCCAATCAAGATCCGCGGCTGAAGCAAACTTTGTATCAGCGTTTCCCACATATCCATCACCTATAAATTAATTTGCTCAGAAAGAAGAATCCAATACAGTAGCAGGAAAAAAAGCGACTGGCCGATCATTTATCCGGAAATCTGTCTTTCTGCATTTTTTATTCCGTTGAAAAAAGTAACTACCGAGCGGATCACACCACTTCAAATCGCTGTACAAAAAATAACCATCTCTATTTTTTAAGATGTGATTGATCTGATTTGACCCCCGAAAGCTTACCTTCATGAAGTCATATTGAGTTCGGTTAACAATCTTTCTTCTTCGAAAAGGTTCTGTCAAAAAAGGGAGCAGTAGCAAACCCCGATCGCTTCGCCTGAGTCCCATGATCCATTTGACCATCGGTCCTTTGCTTCTGTTTGGCACAGTCTCATTTCCTTAAAAGGTGGGAATAATCAGTTGGATTATTTATTAAATTCACTCCCTTTCTGCAGGAATCCGCAAATCCGAGGAGGACATCGGGGAACATCCTCAGGATCTCCGCGAGGATTCCCGACGGAGTGAATGAAATACGCTCAAAAACAGATGGCGATGGGAAAGGATGGAGAAGGAGGATGAATCGAAGGAAATAAAAATAA
>NZ_JAECVX010000030.1:0-5386 GCF_016055105.1 Thermoactinomyces sp. CICC 10523 | reverse complement strand
CAGCCGCCGAAGGTGGGGCAGATGATTGGGGTGAAGTCGTAACAAGGTATCCCTACCGGAAGGTGGGGATGGATCACCTCCTTTCTAAGGAGCTCTTCATAGAGCAAATGAACCGATACTTCTCGGGTCATGCCTTACTCACTCTTTAGTTTTCAGGGAACACTTTAACCCCCCTTTTTGCCTGGTTGGCTGAGGGGGTTTTTCTTATTTCATGGTATGATGGAATCACCAAGAAAAGGGATTTGATCTGAGCAGGAGGGAAACTGAATGCGTTTGGGAAAGCAAAAGATCTTGCCGGCGGCAAAGAGTATTAAAGATTTTGAGAAAATGATGAACAGCCGGTTTCAAACCATTATTTTACTGGATTCCCATGTAGCCCAGCTGCCATCGCTGATGAAATTGGCAAACCGATATCAAAAACAGGTTTTGTTGCATGTCGATTTGATCCAGGGGTTGAAAAGCGATGAATATGCCGCCGAGTTCCTGTGCCAGGTGATAAAACCCGCCGGTCTGATTTCCACGCGCACACCGGTAGTCCAAGTGGCAAAGAAAAAGTCGTTAATCGCCATTCAGCGCGTGTTTCTTCTGGATACCCACGCCCTGGAAACCAGCTATCGGCTGTTGAAAACATCGCAGCCCGATTATATCGAGGTATTGCCCGGGGTGATTCCCCATATCATCAGGGAGGTAAGGGAAAATACCGGGATTCCCATTTTGGCTGGAGGGTTGATCCGAACGAGACAAGAGGTGAGAGAAGCATTGGAAGCGGGGGCGGAAGCAGTGACGACATCAAGCCAAAATCTATGGGAATATAAATAAAAGTATTGAAAAATGTATGTTCATATTTTAAAATGGAATTGTGAACGCTTACACACCCTTGAACCCGACCAAGTTAATAACAGACATGAGTTTTGGAGAGTCACTAAACCTTCTTTTCTACCGCGGAAGGAAAAGAGGAATTTTAGTGATTCTTTTTATTTATGAACTATTTTTCTGAGTATTACGAGTAATAAAACGCCAGGGGAGGATGGATATGTCTCATTTTGCAGCTGAATTAATCGGGACAATGATCTTGATCTTATTGGGGGATGGCGTTGTGGCCGGGGTTGTCTTAAACCGGTCCAAGGCGCAAAACGCAGGTTGGGTTGTCATTACATTAGGGTGGGGATTGGCGGTGATGGTTCCCGCTTATCTGGTCGGCCATGTCAGCGGTGCGTATCTCAACCCTGCGGTTACGATCGGGTTTGCCATGGCCGGGAAACTCCCCTGGTCTGAGGTGGGCGGAATGATCGTGGCCCAGATGATCGGTGCCTTTTTGGGGGCCGTGCTTGTTTGGCTTTTCTATTATCCACATTGGAAGGTCACGGATGATGCCGAGGCGAAACGGAATGTTTTCTGCACTAGTCCGGCCATCCGCAGCCCGTTTTTCAATTTCCTGTCCGAAGTGATCGGCACATTTGTATTGGTCTTTGCCTTATTGGGCTTCGGAGCCAAGGGAATTGTGTTTGCCGACGGCTTGCAGACGCTGGTGGTTGGATTCCTGATTGTCTCGATTGGGATGTCACTCGGCGGAACGACGGGATATGCAATAAATCCTGCGCGTGATCTTGGACCGCGATTGGCTCATGCTCTCCTGCCGATTGCCGGAAAAGGGCACTCTGATTGGGGATATGCCTGGATTCCGGTTGTCGGGCCGGTTGTCGGTGCGTTGATTGCGGCATTGAGCTTTGTCGTGTTGTTCCAATAAAGGAGAGGTGAACAGGAATGAAAAAGAAATACGTACTTGCCATTGATCAGGGAACAACCAGTTCCAGAGCGATTTTGTTTGATCGCCAAGGCCGGATCAAAGAAATGGCGCAAAAAGAATTTACTCAGTATTTTCCGCAACCGGGCTGGGTGGAACATGATGCGGTGGAGATCTGGGATTCGGTTCGTCAAGTCATCGCAGAGGTCTTGCAAAAAGCCGGAGCTCATGCAGACGAGATCGCAGCGATCGGGATCACCAATCAGCGGGAAACCGCCGTTGTCTGGGACCGGCATACGGGGGAACCGGTCTACCATGCGATTGTGTGGCAATCACGCCAAACGGCCGGGATTTGCGCTGAACTGATGGAAGAGGGTTATCAGGAGGTATTCCGGGACAAAACGGGTCTTTTGATCGACGCATATTTTTCCGGTACCAAAGTGAAATGGATTTTGGACCAGGTGGACGGTGCGCGGGCAAAAGCGGAAAAAGGGGATCTGTTGTTTGGAACTATTGACAGCTGGCTTGTCTGGAAACTCTCCGGGGGAAAAGCCCATATAACGGATTATACCAATGCTTCGCGCACCCTGATGTATAATATCCATGACCTGAAGTGGGATGACGCGTTATTGGAGATTTTGACTGTCCCTGCCGCCATGTTGCCGGAAGTCCGTTCTTCCTCGGAAGTTTATACCGTGACCCATCCCGATGTATTTTTCGGGAAAGAGGTGCCGATTTCCGGAATTGCCGGCGATCAGCAGGCGGCGCTGTTCGGGCAGGCCTGTTTTGAGCAGGGGATGGCGAAAAACACTTACGGAACCGGTTGTTTTATGTTGATGAACACGGGCAGCAAGGCGGTTCGCTCCAAGCATGGATTATTGACCACCATTGCTTGGGGGATCGACGGAAAAGTGGAATATGCCCTGGAGGGAAGCATTTTTATCGCTGGTTCGGCTGTCCAGTGGCTTCGTGACGGGTTGCAACTGATTCAAACAGCGGCGGAATCGGAGGACTTAGCGGTTAAGGTGGTTTCGACAAACGGAGTGTATGTGGTTCCCGCTTTTGTGGGTCTGGGAACCCCGTATTGGGATTCCGATGCGCGCGGTGCCGTATTCGGTTTGACCCGCGGCACTTCCAAGGAACATTTCATCCGGGCCACATTGGAATCACTGGCATACCAGACCAAAGATGTATTGACTGCAATGGAGGCCGATTCCGGGATTCGCCTGAAAAAACTGCGCGTTGACGGCGGAGCCACTGCCAATGGATTTTTAATGCAATTCCAGAGCGATGTTCTCGGTGTACCGGTTGAACGGCCGATTGTCCTGGAAACAACGGCGTTGGGAGCAGCATATTTGGCAGGATTGGCGGTTGGATTTTGGAACAATAAACAGGAGATCGCGGATCATTGGGCGATTGACCGCACCTTTAATGTGAAAATGGATGACAATTCTCGCAATAAATTGTATAATGGTTGGGTAAAGGCAGTAGAAGCTACGCGAGCATTTAAACTCGATTAATCCATACAAGTTAATAGTTGGCGGAGAACAGGAGAAAACCACATGACCTTATGTGTTCGCACATAGGGTTTATGTGGTTTTTCTTTTTATCAAAAGGAGGAGAACCAAAATGGCGATACCTTTTACGGTGAAAGAACGCAGTCGTTTGCAAACGGAATTGGCAGGAAAACAACTGGATCTGCTTGTCATCGGAGGAGGAATCACCGGGGCGGGGATTGCTTTGGATGCCCAGTCCCGGGGAATCGAAACGGTTGTCATTGAGATGCAGGACTTTGCTGCCGGCACTTCCAGCCGTTCAACCAAGCTCGTACATGGAGGACTTCGCTATTTAAAACAGCTCGAAGTCGGTCTGGTGGCCGAGGTCGGCAAAGAGCGGGCAATTGTTTATGAAAACGGACCGCATGTGACGACCCCGGAATGGATGCTGCTCCCGATTATTCCCGGCGGGTCGCTTGGCAAATTTGCCACATCAGTCGGGTTAAAGGTATATGATTTTCTGGCAGGGGTAAAAAAGAGTGAACGACGCAGGATGTTGTCCAAAGAAGAAGCGCTTCAAATGGAGCCGCTTTTGCGCAAAGAGGATTTAAAAGGAGCGGGGTACTACGTCGAGTACCGGACGGATGACGCCCGTCTGACCCTGGAAGTGCTGAAAAAAGCGGTCAGCCTCGGAGCGAAGGCATTTAACTACATGAAAGCGGAAGAGCTGTGCTATGAAGGCGGGAAACTGACGGGCGTTCTGGTCCGGGATCTGCTGACTGATGAAACTTTCCGGCTGAAAGCAAAAAAAATCGTGAATGCGACCGGTCCCTGGGTTGACGAACTGCGGGAAATGGACGGATCGAAGAAAGGGAAAACCATTCACTGGACCAAAGGTGTCCATCTCGTTGTCGATCAGAAACGATTCCCGCTGAGGCAGGCGGTTTATTTTGATACTCCGGATCAGCGCATGGTGTTTGCCATTCCGCGTGACGGCAAAACCTATATCGGAACGACGGATACCGATTATCACAATGATCTGGTTAACCCGCGTGTGACCGAGGAAGACCGCGATTATCTCATTCGGGCCGTGAATCACATGTTTCCGGAAATCCAGTTGACCAAAGGGGATGTTGAAGCGTTCTGGGCAGGAATTCGCCCGCTCATCCATGAAGAGGGAAAATCCCCTTCGGAAATCTCGAGAAAGGACGAAATCTTCCGTTCAGCGACAGGATTGATCACCATTGCCGGCGGAAAACTGACCGGATACCGCAAGATGGCGGAAAAAGTGGTTGATTTGATCGCCAAAGAGTTAAAAAAAGAGACAGGCAAATCCTACCCGGGATGCCAGACGGAGCGGATTGCCATATCCGGAGGGGAAGTGGGCGGTTCGCAAGGGTGGCGCACTTTTTTGGCACAAAAACAGCAACAGGGAATCGACATCGGCCTCACATCGGAAGAATCACTGCGTCTGGTGAAGCTGTATGGTTCCAATGTAGATGAAGTTTTTGCCTGGGTCGGGAGAGGGCGGCAAGAAGCGCAGCATTTTGGGCTTTTGCCGGCGGTTTATGCCACGGTCATGTACGGGATCGAGCAGGAATCGGTTGCCAAGCCGGTGGATTATTTCATTCGCCGTACAGGCAGCATGTTCTTTGATATCAATTGGGTGAAAGAGTGGAAAGAACCCGTGTTAACTTTGATGAAAGAGAAATTGGGATGGAGTCAATCGCAAATGGAGACTTATGCAGACGAGTTGGAAGAGGCGATCATCATAGCCACTGAAACGGTAAACTCTTGACAGGCAGCGCCATCGGTGGGGTTTCGTACTCCATCGGGCGTTGCTTTTTTTTGGTGGAAAATGTGATTTTACTTCGGGGAATCGGTGCGGGAATGTTAAACTGCCCGGCTTTGCAAGGTTTTCCGATTTAGGATTGATTTCCGTTTGGGATGAATTTTCTTTGCGGAGAAAAAAATATAAAAAAAGGGTTGCAATATGATGTTACCCGTGATATATTATTTCTTGTCGCCGCAATGACCGGCGCAACGAAGAGAACGCACCTTGAAAATAAGATATGGAATAAGGCAAATGACGAAATGGTCATTCGTCAAGTTGCATCACCGGGAGAGAAACCGTAGCAGGTTAAGC